>DASZLY010000030.1:0-11996 GCA_035552135.1 Allostellaceae bacterium
CGTCGAAAAGACGCTGACCCACCACGAAGGCCCGTTCTCGTGGGAGGGCAAGCATTTCACCCATCGCCACGTCAATATCTGGCCCCGCCCCTACCAGCAGCCGCACCCGCCGATGTGGGCGGCGACCAGCGACCCGATCGACACCGCCGAACTCGGCCGCCGCGGCATGGTCAACATCATGGTGATGCGCGGCGTCGACGTCACGAAGCGCGCCTGGGGCGCCTATCGCGACGCGCGCAAGGAGGCGGGGCTGCCGGCGCCCGCGACCGACCGTTTCGGCTATTCGGCCTTTGTCTATGTCGGCGACACCGACGAGGAGGGCGTGCGGGTCGGCAGCAAGCTGCTGTGGTTCGTCAACACCAGCATGAAATCGGCGCCGCAATACAACAAATTTCTGCCGGGCACGACGCCGCCGGAGCTCGCGCCGCAACTTTACCGCGACCCCAATGCCGGCGGCAGCCTCGGCCGGCCGGGGCGCAGCTCGGCGCTCAACCGGCCCGGCGTCACCGCCGAGATGGCGATGGCGGGCGGACGCATGTATGCCGGCAACCCCGACACGGTCTACCGGCAAATCATGGATTTCTACGAGAAGGTCGGCGGCTTCGGCCAGCTGATCATGGTCGGCAAGACCGGCTTCATCACGCATGACGAAGCGGTCAAGAACATCACGCTGTTCTCGAAGGAGGTGCTGCCGCGCCTCAGGGAGATCAAGCCGGTCGTGGTCGAGTAGGACCGAGCCTACTTCTGCGGCGCCGGGGTGGTGTCGGCGACCGGCGCGGCGTCGTCGGCCAGCCGGGTGACTTGCGGCAGCCGGTCGACCACCTTCTGGGTGACCATGAAGGTGAGGTCGAGCGTCGCGAGGCCGACCGCAAAGATCAGCAGCACCACATTGAGGTCGGCGGCGATCTTGTCGAGCCGCTCGATGAACTGGTTGGACCAGCGAGTCTTCTTGAAGGTCACGCGCATATCCATTTCCAACCCGGCTCGCCGTCGGCGAAGCCAAGGCCGCCCCGGGCAAAAGTTGACAACTCCGGCGGGAGCACCAAACCGACCCGGCGCCACCGTCGGCCTGTTATCTAGCGTTCACTGTGCGGTGCACAATCGCCAGTCCAACAGGTCAGCCATGCGAACCTTTCACTCCGGCCGTCCCACGGCTGACACAATCAGCCCGCGAGCGTCGGAAAGAGGCGCGCAGCGCTGTTCCGGGCGGGATACTAGGGTTAACAGGTTAATGATTCGCTGCAGCCTCGATCCGCTTATCCGCCTCTTTGGCGATGGTCAGGTCTGCATATTTGCCGACCTCGAGCGGGGCGTGAAGGAAGCCCAGTTGCTTCGCCAGATCGACATTCTGCTGCAGCGCGGTCATGTCGGGCAGCCCGCCGGGATCGCGGTAATAGTCCTGCTTGGTGAAGACCCAGTCCTGGTAATACGATTCCGGCTGCTTGGTGACGTCGGCGATGAGCTTGAGGGTCTCGTCGCGATGCGCCGGGTCGCTCAGCCGGTGCTGCGCGGCGATATAGTCTTCGAGGAAATCGACGAGCGCCGCCCGGTTCTTCTCGATAAAACCCTGGCGCGCCACCACGACGATCATCTGCGTGCGGCCGACCGCCTCTTCCTGCGTGAACAGCGGGTGCGCGAAGGTCGCCAGCTCGGGGTCGAAGCTGAACGGATTGACCGCGGTGATGAGGTCGACCTTCTTTTCCTTCAGCATCGCCTTCATGTCGGGAAAGCGCACCTCGATCATCGTCAGGTCGCGCTTGTCCTGCAGATTGTGCTTGGCGAGCATCGCGCGCACCGCGACATCGACGGCGCTGCCGGTCTGGTTGGTGGCGACGATCTTGTGCTTGAGGTCGTCGACGGTTTTGATCCCGCTGTCATTGCGCACGAGCATGCCGTTGGTGTGGTAGCCGGGCACGCCATCCTGGAAGACATCGGCGATGACCCGCAGATCGTCCATGCCGGCATTCTCGACGCCGAGCGCGAGGGTCGAATAGGCGAGCGCGGCGATGTCGAGATCGCCCGTCGCCAGCGCGGTCATCTCGGTCGGCGTGCCGGTGAAATGCGTCAGCTCGGGGACGTAGGTCTTGCCCGCATGCGGCGCCCAGCCTGGCTGATGGAAGATGAGCGGCATGATGTCGGCCGGCACCACGACCCAGCCGATTCGCAAATGCACTGGCTCGTCGGCCACGGCTTGTGCCGCGCCGCCCAAGGCCAAGCCGAGGAGCACCAGGCCGCAAGCCGCCGCCAAGCTTCGTCGCCGCATCATTCCTCCCTCCCGCCCGTATTGCATCGGGCGCCGGCGCAGGATCGCATCGCCGCGACGAAATGCCAAATGCGCGCGTGGCCGCAGGCGTGATCACGTTTTCGCGCGCCGTCGACTTGGGTATGGCGCGGCAACCACCTGAAAAAAGAAGGCGACACGCGAGGAACCGGCAGGTCGCTGAGCCGTAAATTGATTGACGCTGAAACTCTGACGCAGGGGGTCGTTAGGGTTTGCCTGGTGTGGGGTCGGGGTTATAGATATCCCCAAGGGTACGGCTTGATCGGGCACGGACGGGGTACTGAAACTGATGATGGGTTCGGTAACGGGGCGCCGGCTAACGAGGTCGGCGGGCCAGGGCGCGCGGTCTTTGGCGCTGGCGGTGGTTTTGCTCCTCAGCCTGTCGAGCGGCGCGGCGCGGGCGATGGCGGAATCGCGGCAGCTGACTTACGACGTCAAGCACTCGGTGTTTGGCGATATCGGCACCTACAGCAACACCATCGATACGTCCGGCACGACGACCACGGTCAAGACGACCGCGCATTTTCTGGTGAAGGCGCTGGGCGTCGGCCTGCATCGCGAGGACGCCAATCGCGTCGAGCAATGGCAGGGCGACCGGCTGGTGTTCTTTCACGGCGTCACGGTCAAGAACGGCGAGACGACCGAGATCAAGGGGCAGGCCAGCGGCAATAATTTCGTGATCAGCTCGCCGCTCGGCACAATCACCGCGCCCGCCTCGGTCAGACCGGCCAACCCATGGTCGACGCGCAGCGTCGATTCGAACGAAATGATGCGCGTCGATTCCGGCAAGGTCGAAAACGTCAAGGTCACCAGCGGCGGCGAAACCAATGTCAATATCGACGGCGCCAGCACAGCAGCCAAGGAATATGACGTCACCGGCTCGACCAAATATAAGATATGGTTCGACAAAGCCGGTGTCCCGGTGATGTTCGTGGTTGACGACGACAGCGGGCAAGTTACTTTCACGCTGAAGAAGTAGGCTGGTATGCATGCGTTAAGCCCGCTGCTTGCACGAGAGCCGCTGACGAATGAGCAGCCTTCCAACCCGGACGATGGCACCCGCCGGCGCGGCGCAACTGCGCTGGACGCTCGACGGCATCGACTGGGCGGCGCTGCGCCACGACGCGGTCGCCGATAACGAAGCGATCTTCTACCTGATCGCCGCGGCTTCGTTCATCGAGGCGACGACCGACCTCTACACCCAGAACCTCATCGACTATTTCGCCGAAGACGACGAGATCACCGACTGGCTGCGCGTGCACTGGCTGCCCGAGGAGCTGCAGCACGGCCGGGCGCTGCGCCGCTATGTCCAGCTCGCCTGGCCCGATTTCGACTGGGACCGCGTCTATGAGGGGTTTCTGCCGGAGTTCCAGGCGCAATGCGCCGATGACGGGGTCGAGCCGACGCGCAGCCGCGAGATGGCCTCGCGCTGCATCGTCGAGATGGGCACCGCGAGCTATTACCGCACGCTGAGCCGGATGACCGGCGATCCCGTCTTGAGCACGCTGACCCGCCACATCTCCGAGGACGAGATCAACCATTACAAGCACTTCTATCGCTACCTGCGGAAATACCAGGCGCGCGAAGGACAGCGCCGTCCCGGCATCGTGCTGGCGCTGTGGAACCGCCTGCGAATGATCGACGGCGCCGACAGCCGCATCGCGATGAGCCATATCTATCGCGCCCGGCATCCCGGGCAGCCGTTCGACGACGGGCTTTACCGCGCGCTGCGCCACGGCTCGCGGCCGATGATCCAGGCGCATTTCCCGCACCGCTTGTGCGCGCAGATGCTGCTGAAGCCGCTCGGCCTCGGCCGGCGGTCGCACCGCATCGCGCTGCCGGTGATCGAGGCGGTCACGCGGCGCATCGTGCCTTAGGACCGCCGCCTCCTGAGCTGAGTCGAAGGGCCGGCCGCAAGAGCGGGCGAGACGCCCGCGTTCCGCTACAACCGGTCGACCCGCGCGGCGTAGCAGCCGGGCGCGGCGTAATGGGCATGCAGATAGGCGGCGCGCGGGTCGGCGAAGCGGCGCCCGATCGCCGCTTCGAGATCGCGCCCCTCGACCAGCTCCCAGCCGACCATCATCGCGCCGGCATCGAAGGCCCGCAGCGCCAGCGTGCGGCAGCGCAATTGCGCCGGAACCTCGTCAACCGCGTCGAACCGCTCCTCGCCCCGGCGGACATAGACCGCGAAGCGCATGCGATAGGGCGAGGCGACCGGGTGGTGCTCGTAGTTGACGAGGATCAGCTCGTCGCCCGGCCGCGAATCGGTGAGGCTGATGCGGCAGGGATAACCGGGCTCGCGGTCGTCGGCGATTTGCCGCGTCGCGCCATGCGCCGCGAGCTCGGCGTCCGACATGGCAAAGAACGGGGCGAATTCCTCGGCCGGCAGGCCGCTGATACGGAAACTCATCGTGTCCTCCTCATATTGCGTCCTCGGCAATATGAGGCGGCATGAGCCCGAGCTCTTCCCGGCGATTGCTGTTCGATTGAAGCGCCGCTCACCCGTCTCCCGGCTACACCCGGAGCCACCCTCTCCCGCAAGCGGGTGAGGGGGTGCCGCCCGGCGCGGCTTTCACTCCTCGCCCGCTTGCGGGAGAGAGGGGGGCCCATTGCGAAGGCAATGGGAGGGTGAGGGTTCCTAGTGCGCCGCGTCCCAGCTCGTCGCCCAGCCGGTCTCGACCACCAGCGGCACCGACAATTCGCAGCGCGGGGCGCAGGCGCCTTCCATGACGTCCTTGACCAGCGAGGCTGTGGCCTGGACCTCGTCCTCCGGGGTCTCGAACAGCAGCTCGTCATGCACCTGCAGGAGCATCCGCGCCTTGAGCCCGGCTGCCTCCAGCGCCGCCGGGATGCGGCCCATCGCCCGCTTGATGATATCGGCCGCCGAGCCTTGCAGCGGCGCGTTGATCGCCTGGCGCTCGGCCCCCATGCGGCGCGCCGGGTTGGCGTCGCGGATGCCGGGGATGAAGCATTTGCGGCCGAAGATGGTCTCGACATAGCCGGCGGTGCGGCATTCGGCCTTGATCCGCTCCATGTAGGTGCGGATGCCCGGGAAGCGCTCGAAATAGGCGCGGATGTAGTCGGCCGCCTCGGCCTGCGGCACGCCGATCTGGTTGCCGAGCCCGAAGGCACTGATGCCGTAGAGGATGCCGAAATTGATCGCCTTGGCGCGCCGCCGGATCAGCGGCGTCATCTCGTCGAGCGGGACGTTGAACACCTCGCTCGCGGTCGCGGCGTGGATGTCGTGGCCGGCGAGGAACGCCTCCTTCAACGCCGGAATCTCGGCGACATGCGCCGCGAGGCGCAATTCGATCTGGCTGTAATCGGCCGACAGCAGGAAATGGCCGGGCTCGGCGACAAAGGCCTGGCGGATCTTGCGGCCTTCCTCGGTGCGCACCGGGATGTTCTGGAGGTTGGGGTCGTTCGAGGAGAACCGCCCGGTTGTCGCGACGGTGAGCGCGAAAGTGGTGTGCACGCGCTGGTCGTCGCGGTCGATCTGGTCGACGAGGGCGTCGGCATAGGTCGATTTGAGCTTGGTCAGCTGGCGCCATTCGAGCACCCGGGCGGGCACCGGATGCAGTTGTTGGAGCCCTTCGAGGATCGAAGCGTCGGTCCCGTAGGCGCCGGTCTTGCCCTTCCTGCCGCCGGGCAGACCTAATTTGTCGAACAGCACGTCGCCGAGCTGCTTGGGCGAGCCGATGTTGAATTCGTTGCCGACATCGCGATAGACCGCCGCCTCGAGATCGGCGATGCGGCGGGCGAAATCGATCGAGATCTCGCCCAGCGATTTGCGATCGACCTTGATACCGACATGCTCCATCGCCGCGACCGCCGGCACCAGCGGGCGCTCGATCGTCTCGTAGAACGCGTTCATGTGCTCGGCGACGAGCCGCGCCTTTAAGAGGTCGTGCAGGCGAAACGCGGCGTCGGCGCGTTCGGCGGCGAAGTCGCGCGCCGCGGCGGGCTCGACTTCGGCAAACGAGATCAGGCTCTTGCCGCTGCCGACCAGCTCCTTCAGCGGCTTCAGCTTGTGCCCGGCGGAGCGCTCGACCAGCGCCTCGATGTCGTGGTCGTACTGGCCGCCGTCGAGCACGTAGGACATCAACATCGTGCAGTCATAGGGCGCGACGCGGATGCCGTGCCGCAGCAACTGGCGCGATGCGCCCTTCATGTCGTGGCCGATCTTGAGCACGAAGCGGTCTTCGAAGAGCGGCTTCAGCCGCGCCAGCACCTCATTGGCCGAGAGCGCATTGGAGCGCGGCTCGGCAAGGTCGAGGCTGCCCTGGCTCGCGCGATGCGCTAGCGGCACATAGGCGGCTAGCCCCGGCCCCAGCGCCAGCGCGATCCCGGCCAGGCCGGGCGCCGGATGTATGGCAAGCGCGCCGGCCTCTTCCGCCGCTTCGAGCCAATGGTCGAGCCCGTCGAGCGTGTCGATCAGGGCGTAGTTCGGAGTGGCGGCAAAAGGGGCGATTGACGGCACCACCGGCTCACTGCCGGCCGGCTCCTCGACGCTGGCCGGCTGCGCGCCCGCGAGGCGCTGCGCCATGCGCGTGCCGAGCGTGCGGAACTCCATCTTCGTGAGCCACGGCAGCAGCACGTTGGGGTCGATCGGCTTGACCGCGAGGTCGCCGAGCGGGCAGGGCAGCGGCACATGCGCGTCGAGCTTGACCAGCTCGCGCGACAGCCGCGCCTTGGCGGCGTGCTCGATCAGCGATTCGCGCCGCTTCGGCTGCTTGATCTCGGGCGCGTGCTCCAACAGCGTTTCGAGGTCGCCATAGGTGTTAATGAGCTCGGCCGCCGTCTTGACGCCGATGCCCGGCACCCCCGGCACGTTATCGACGCTGTCGCCACACAGCGCCTGCACCTCGATCACCTTGTCGGGACCGACGCCGAAACGCTCGCGCACTTCCGCATCGCCGATCGGCCGGTTCTTGATCGGGTCGAGCATCGTCACCCGGTCGCCCACCAGCTGCATCATGTCCTTGTCGGACGAAACGATGGTGACGATCGCGCCGGCCGCCTCGGCCTCGCGCGAATAGGTCGCGATCAGATCGTCGGCCTCGAAATCCGGCACGTCGATCTTGCACACCGCAAACGCATCGGTCGCGTCGCGCACCAGCTTGAATTGCGGGATCAGATCGTCCGGCGGCGGCGGCCGGTGCGCCTTGTACTGATCGTAAATCTGGTTGCGGAACGAACTGCCCGAATGGTCGAACACCACCGCGATATGGTCGGCGTCGGTCTCCGAGAGGAGTTTCGCCAGCATGTTGCAGAAGCCGAGCACCGCCGAAGTCGGCGTGCCGTCGGAGCGGGTCAGCGGCGGCAGCGCGTGATAGGCGCGGAAGATGAAGCCCGAACCGTCGACCAGGTAGACATGGCGCGGCGCGATCGTCGTGCCGTCGCGGCCGAGCGCCGGGCGCGGCTCGGAGCCGTCGGTCGTCGGGGCGATATCGTTCAAGCCCGGCTCCTTCTGTGTGGCGGCCTACGGCTGGCGCGGCGGCGGACGCTCGCTGTCGCTCGCCGCGTCGGGGCCATGCGCGCCGGGGGTTGCGACGCTCGAATATCCCGCCTCGCCGGCGCCCGGCGTGGCGACGCGGCGATTGACGAAGAGCCGCGAGCAATAGGGACACTCGACCTGGCCCGCGGGCGCGAGGTTGAGGAACACGCGCGGATGTCCGAGCATTCCACCGCTGCCGCTGCACGCGGTAACCATCTCGTCGATCTCGACGGTTTCGAACGGGACCATGCGCTTTCCAAATTTTGCCGCAAAACGGGCGCAGGTTGACCGCCCGCACGGGGGGATGATACCCGTTGCGCCGGGAGTTTCAATGATCGGGTCTGCGGTTTCCGGCGGCCGAAACAGCCTGTCGCTGATCGCGCGGCGAGCGGCCTCGAAGGCGGTTTACGGGCTTTTTGCCGCGTTGCTGGCGGCTTGCGCGCCGCATGGCCCCGATACCCCTGGACCGCAGGTCGCGGAGCTTCGGGCGGCAGCGCCGAGCGCGCCGCGCGCCGCGCTCGGCGACCTCGCGCTGACCACGACCGACGGCGAGAGCCTGCCGCTGCGCCGCTGGCTGCCCCAGGGCGAGCCGCGCGCGGTAATCCTCGCGCTGCATGGCTTCAATGACTACGCCAACGCCTTTGACGCGCCGGCCCGCGAGTGGGCACGGTTCGGCATCGCCACCTACGCCTACGACCAGCGCGGTTTTGGCGGCGCGCCGGCACGCGGACGCTGGGCGGGGAGCGCGGCGCTGGCGACCGATGCGGTGACCGCGGCCAACCTGCTGCGCGGCCGCTACCCGCACACGCCGATCTACCTGCTCGGCGAAAGCATGGGCGGCGCGGTCGCGATCCTCGCCGCGACCGGCGCTACCGGCATTCCCCCGGCGGCGGTCGACGGGGTGATCCTCTCGGCGCCCGCGGTATGGACGCGCGAATCGATGCAGTTCCTGCCGCGCCTGGCGCTATGGGCCGGCGTCAGGCTGTTCCCCGGCGCGCTCTTTACCGGCGAGAGCCTGCACATCCTCGCCTCCGACAACATCCCGATGCTGATCGCCCTCGGCAAGGACCCGATGGTCATCAAGGAGACACGGCTCGACGCCATCTACGGCCTCGTCGATCTGATGGACCGCACGATCACCGCCGCGCCGTCGCTCACCGCGCCGCTGCTGATGATGTATGGCGCGCATGACGCGGTGATCCCGGTCGATCCGGTACGCGCCTTTGTCGCCGGATTGCCGCCGGCGAGCGCCGCGCGCGACCGTTTCGCCTATTACCGGAAGGGTTATCACATGCTGCTGCGCGACCTGGAGGGGAAGTCGGTAGCCGCCGATGTCGCGTCCTGGGTGCTCGACCGCGCCGCGGCGCTGCCGACCCGCGCCGATACGAGCGAGGCCGCGCGGCCCTGGCCGCCGGTCGCGGCGGGCGGCTGAGTCCCTATGCTGACTTGCACGGGCCTTGCACCCGGGGCCGCTTGGCGCTAAGTCCTCCGGCGGTGCGGATCCGTAGCTCAGCTGGATAGAGCGCTGCCCTCCGAAGGCAGAGGTCGTACGTTCGAATCGTATCGGGTCCGCCATTTTTCCGCTGATGTGGCGAAGATTGCACCAAGAGCCAGTGCGATGATCCGGTTCATCGAGCGTTGCCTCGGTTGTGCGATGCGAAGCGGCCCGCCGCACTCGCGCATCCGCGAGTGCGGCGGCGTCCGCGGCGTCGCGACGGCAGGGTCCTAGAACACCCCCGCTTCGCGGAGGCCGGCGATGTCGGCCTGGTTATAGCCGAGCTCGCGCAGGATCTCGTCGTTGTGCTGGCCGCAATCCGGGGTCGGCAGGCGCATGCGCGCCGGCTCGGGCGTCTTCATCATGTTGATCGCCTGGCCGACCACCTGCAATTCGCCCAGCCGGTGATGATCCATCGGCCGCGCCATTTCGAGGTGCTGCACCTGCGGGTCGTTGAAGGTCTGGTCGATCGTGTAGAGCGGGCCGCACGGCACGCCGACCTCGTTCAGCAGCTCGATCCAGTAGGCGCTCGGCTTCGTCTTGGTGACCTCGCCGAGGATCTCGTTCAATTTCTTGCGGTTCTTCGAGCGCGCCGGCCCGGTCGCGTAGTCCGGGTCGGTCAACAGATGCGGCACCTCGGCCGCCTCGCAGAAGCGCTTGTAGAGATTGTCCCCCGACGCGGCGATGTTGATCTGCCCGTCGGCGGTCGGGAAGAGGCCGGTCGGGATGCCGGTGGGGTGGTCGTTGCCGGCCTGCTTGGCGACCTCGCCCGCCTGCAGCCAGCGCGAACCCTGAAAGTCGAGCATGAAGATCTGCGCCTCGAGCAGCGAGGTGTGCACCCACTGGCCCTCGCCGGTCTTCTCGCGTTCGATCAGCGCCATCATCATCGCCTGCGCCAAGAGCAGCCCGGCGCACAAATCGTCGATCGGGATGCCGACGCGCACCGGCCCCTGGCCGGGAAAGCCGGTGATCGACATGAGGCCGCCCATGCCCTGGGCGATCTGGTCGACCCCCGGCCGCTTGGCATAAGGCCCGGTCTGGCCGAAGCCCGAGATGCTGCCGTAGACGATGCGCGGGTTGATCTTCTTCACCGACTCGTAGTCGACGCCGAGCCGGTGCTTCACCGTCGAGCGGAAATTCTCGACGATGACATCGGCCTTCGCCGCCAATTTCATGAAGATGGCGAGGCCTTCCTTGGTCTTCAGGTTGAGCGCCAGGCTCTTCTTGTTGCGGTGGAGGTTCTGGAAGTCGAACCCTTCGCGGCGCGATCCGGTGATGTCGGTGCCGGGGCCGCCCGGCGGCTCGATCTTGATGACGTTGGCGCCCCAATCGGCAAACTGGCGCACCGCGGTCGGTCCGGCGCGGGCGTGGGTCAGGTCGAGGACGGTATAACCGGACAGCGGCAGGGATCCGACGCTCACGATGGGTTTCCTCCGATTGCGGGAAGCAAAAGTCTCGACCGCAACTGTCGCCCGCCGTTCGCCCCAGCGTCAAGGATGGCGGGCGCCTTGCCGCTAGTCGCCGGGCGCCGGGCTCGGCTGGGTGGCGCGCCTTGTGACGCGTGCCACCGGCGCGCAGAGCAGCGCGAGGAACGCGCCGAGGATCACAAAGCTCGCCGTCGTCCCCCAATTGTCGGCGATCACCCCCATCAGCGGCGGGATGATGATCGCGGCAAGCCGGTTCATCGTCTGCCGCAACCCCACCACCGCGCCCTGGCGATAGGGACCGACGGCCTTGGCCTGCACCGAGAACATCATCGGCTGCACCACGCCCTGCAGCCAGCCGCGGATGATCTGCGCCGCCAGCAGCAGCGCGTAGAGGCCGCCGAGAAACGGTGTCGCGCAGATCACCACGATCGAGATCACCGTCCCCGACAGCATCGTCTTTTGCGGGTCGCCGAGATGCATCGCCCGTCCGGCGAAGAGGTGGCCGAGCCCGCTGAAGATCTCGACCGCCGCAAACAGCATGCCGATCGTCGTGCCGACGAGGCCGATCCCGTGCAGGTAGACGACATAGAGCGAGGACTGCACGCCCTGCGTCGCGGTGCGCAGAAAGATGATCGCCATCGTCGTCGCCACCGCCGGGATCGCCATCAGCGCAAAGCACTGTGCGTAGTCGGTGACGCTGGGGAAGAGATCGCGCAGGCGGAAGCCGCGCTCCACCGGCGCCGTGCGCTCTTTCGCCTCGGGCGCGCAAATCAGCGCCACGGTCAGCACCACGCCCCATACCCCGCCGATCAGGTAGGACGGCCAAGGGCCGCCCAGATCCCATGCCACCCCGGCGAGGATCGGCGCCGCGGTGGTACCGATCCGCGCGAAAAAGCTGAAGCGGCCGATATATTCCGCTTCGCCCTCGGCGAGCTGGGCGATCAGCGTCTGCGCCCCCGACCAGGCAAAGCTCAGCGCCCCGCCATTGACGATCTGCAGCAACAAGAGCGCCCAGAACCACGGCACCAGCGGAAACACCGGCGCCAGCGCGATCGCCGACCAGACAAAGAACAGCGTCACGCGGCGCGTCCCGAACCGGTCCATCAACACGCCGATATGGATCGACAGGAACACCGCGAGCAGCGAGCGCCCACCGACCAGCAGCCCGATCTCGGTCGCGCTCATGCCGAGCGACAGGCCGTAGAGCGGAATGAGGAAGATGTAGAAATCGGTGTAACCCATGCCGAACAGCCCGACGGCATAGATCGGCGCCGGATTGCTCAGGCCCAGTGGTCG
>DASZLY010000031.1:0-4122 GCA_035552135.1 Allostellaceae bacterium
GGTCGACCGGCTTGCGCAACGCTTCCAGAGCAGCGACGGCGATATCGCCGCGGTGCTGAAGACGCTCCTCACCAGCCGCGAGTTCCGCGACAGCGCCGCGCAGAAATACAAGACGCCGTACCAGTATGTGATCTCGGCGGCGCGCGCGGCCGGGGCCGAGGTCAACAACCCGCGGCCGCTGATCGGCACGATGGCCCGGCTCGGCGAGCCGCTCTATTACTGCCAGACGCCGGACGGCTACAAAAACACCGAGGATGCCTGGCTCAGCCCCGACGCGACGACGCTCCGCATCGGCTTCGCGACCCAGCTCGGGCGCGGCGCGATGCCGCTCAAGAACCCGCCGCCCGAACGCCCCGCCGATTCCGGCATGGCCCCGGGATCACAGCAACCGCAGCCGCAGCTCGTCGCCGCCGAGCCCGGCGAGCAGGCAAAGCCCGAGCCGCTCGACCCGGAGCCGCTCGAAACGCTGCTCGGCCCGACGCTCGGCGCCAATACGCTGGAGACCGTGGCCGGCGCGGCGCCCGGACTGCGGGCGGCGCTGATCCTCGGCAGCCCTGATTTCATGCACAGATAGGTGACGCCATGCTGAGACGCGATCTTCTCGCATTGGCCGGCGGTGCGGCGCTCCTGCCAGTGCTGGTGCCGATCCGGGTGGCGCGTGCCGAGGCAGCGCCGCAGCGCCTCGTGGTCGTCATGCTGCGCGGCGCGGTCGACGGGCTCAACGTCGTCGTGCCGCATGGCGAGGCGGCCTATTACGAGTCGCGGCCGACCATCGCGATCCAGAAACCCGGCGCCGAGAACGGCGCGCTGGCGCTCGACGGCCGTTTCGGCCTGCACCCTGCGCTCGCCGCGCTGATGCCGCTGTGGAACGAGAAAAAGCTCGCCTTTATTCACGCCGCCGGCTCGCCCGACCCGAGCCGTTCGCATTTCGACGCGCAGCAATTCATCGAGAACGGCACGCCCGGCCGCGCAACGACATCGGATGGCTGGCTCAACCGCACGCTGGCGGCATTGCCCGGCGCGCGCACGCCGACCGATGCGCTCAGCGTCGGGCCGACTTTGCCGTTCATCCTGCGCGGCAAGGTCGCGGTGGCCAACTTGCCGCTCGGGCCGAACGCGGCGCAGCCGATGGCGATCGACCGACCCGAGGTGGCGAGCGCCTTCGACAAGCTCTATGCCGGCAGCGACCGGCAGAGCCAGGCCTACCGCCAGGGCCGCGAGGCGCGCACCCAGCTCGTCGCCGACATGGCGAGCGACGAGCAGAAGATGGCGGATAACGGTGCGCCGCCGGCCAATACGCTGCCGGCGACCGCGGGCCGGCTTGCCGGCCTGATGGGCAGGGACCGGCACATAAGGCTGGCCTTCGCCAGCCTCGGCGGCTGGGACACGCACGTCAACCAGGGCAGCCACGACGGCCAGCTCGCCAATCGGCTGAAGCCGCTCGGCGACGGGCTCGCCGCGCTCGTGGCCGGCCTCGCCCAGGACTGGGACGACACGGTCGTCGTGGTGATCTCGGAATTCGGCCGCACCGTGCACGAAAACGGCAATCGCGGCACCGATCACGGCCATGGCACCGCGATCTGGGTGATGGGCGGCCGGGTCAATGGCGGCAAGGTCTATGGCGACTGGCCGGGCCTCGCGGCCGCGCAGCTCTACCAGGGCCGCGACCTCGCAGTGACGACCGATTACCGTCACGTTTTGGCGATGCTGCTGGGGCGGCATTTGCGCCTGCCCGACGCGGCGATGGCGGCGATCTTCCCGGGCATGCCGGCGCCAAAGGGCAATTTGGGGCAGATCCTCGCTGTCTAGCTCAATCTTCCGTCATTCCGGGGCGCTGCGCAGCAGCGAACCCGGAACCCATGAACACGGACAGCGGCCGGGAGGTCGCGGGCGCCCGAGCGTCCATGTCACACGTCGGTGTTCATGGGTTCCGGGCCCAACGCTTTGCGCCGTCGCGGAATGACGAAAGAAGAAAGCGCGGTTATATTTCCGGAATGACTCAAAACCCGCTCTTCGAAACCTGGACCACCGCGTTCGGGCTGCCGCCTTTCGACCGCATTGTGCCGGCGCATTTTCCGCCGGCTTTCGATCGCGGCATGGCCGAGGAAATCGCCGATGTCGCGGCGATCACCGGCGCGGCGGAGCCGCCGACATTCGCCAACACGATCGAGGCGCTGGAACGCAGCGGCCGGCTGCTCAACACGGTCGGGGATCTGTTCCACAATCTCAATGCCAGCGCGACCAACAAGGAGATCGACGCGATCGCCCGCGACTACGCGCCAAGGCTCGCGGCGCATCGCAGCAAGATCGCGCTCGACCCCGGTCTCTTCGCGCGCATCGACGCGCTTTACCAGGAACGCGCGACGCTCGGCCTCGCGCCCGACCAGCTCCGCCTGTTGGAGCGCTACCAGCTGCGCTTTGTGCGCGCCGGCGCGCTGCTCGGGGCCGTCGAGAAGGCGCGGATGGGCGAAATCCAGGCGCGCATGGCGACGCTGCACACGCATTTCGGCCAGAATGTGCTGTTCGACGAAGACGAATGGCGCCTCGTGCTCGACGAGGCCGACCTCGCCGGATTACCCGATTTCGGCCGCGAGGCGGCTGCTGCCGCCGCGCAAGAGCGCGGGCTCGACGGCAAATACGTCATCACTCTGTCGCGGTCGTCGGTCGAGCCGTTCCTCACCTTCTCGGCCCGGCGCGATTTGCGCGAGACCGCGTACAAGGCCTGGGTGGCGCGCGGCGAGCACCAGGGCGAGCACGACAACGCGCCGCTGATCGCCGAACTCCTCGCGCTGCGCCAGGAGCAGGCGCGGCTGTTGGGCTACGACAGCTACG
Organism: Allostellaceae bacterium; assembly: GCA_035552135.1. GTDB lineage: Bacteria > Pseudomonadota > Alphaproteobacteria > ATCC43930 > CGMCC-115725 > DATARH01. Next base: position 2,833 of record DASZLY010000031.1, read on the forward strand.
CGGCCTACCGGCTCGACGACACGATGGCGAAGACGCCGGATGCCGCCGAGCATCTCTTGGAGCAGGTCTGGACGCCCGCCAAGCACCGCGCCGCTGCCGAGCGCGCCGAACTGGCCTCTGCCGCCAATGCCGACGGACTCAACGAGCCGCTCGCGCCGTGGGACTGGCGCTACTACGCCGAGAAGGTGCGCGCCGCGACCTACGAATTCGACGAGGGCGCGGTGAAGCCGTATTTCGTGCTCGACAACATGGTCGCGGCGCTGTTCGCCACCGCCGGGCGGCTGTTCGGCCTGTCCTTCGCGCCGCGCCCCGACTGCCCGGTCTACCATCCGGACGTGCGCGGCTATGAGGTGCGCGGCGGCGACGGCAAGGCGATCGGGCTGTTCCTGCACGACAATTTCGCCCGGACGGGCAAGCGGTCGGGCGCCTGGATGTCGAGCTATCGCGACCAGGAAATGCTTGACGGCGAGGTGCTGCCGATCGTCGTCAACAACAACAATTTCTCGAAAGGGTCGCCGACGCTGTTGAGCTTCGACGACGCGCGCACGCTCTTCCACGAGTTCGGCCATGCGCTGCACGGTCTTTTGTCGCGCGTGCGCTATCGCTCGCAATCGGGCACCGCAGTGCTGCGCGATTTCGTCGAGTTTCCGTCGCAGATCATGGAGCATTGGGTGCAGGCGCCGGAAACGTTGCGCCAATATGCGCGGCACTACCAGACCGGCGAGCCGTTGCCCGAGGCGCTGCTCGCCAAGCTCCTTGCCGCGCGCAACTTCAACCAGGGTTTCGCGACGGTCGAATACACCGCCTGCGCCATGCTCGATCTCGAGCTGCACGCGCGCACGGATGCGGCGCCGGTCGACATCGCCGCGGCCGAGCGCGAGTTTCTCGCCCGCGTTGGCATGCCGCGGGAGATTGGGCTGCGCCATCGCCCGACGCACTTCCAGCATCTCTTCGACGGCGCCGGCTATGCCGCCGGCTACTATGCCTATATGTGGGCGGAGGTGCTCGACGCCGACGGCTACGCCGCTTTCACCGAAAAGGGCGATGTGTTCGACCCCGGCCTGGCCGGCAAGCTCAAGACGATCTACAGCGCCGGCGACACGCGCGACCCGATGGTGCTTTACCGCGAGTTTCGCGGTCGCGAGCCGAAAATCGACGCGCTTCTCGCGCAGCGGGGTCTCGACCCGTAAGTGCGCGGCTTGACTAAGCCGGCGCGCGCCGCGACGCTTGCGGCATGATCTTGTTCGAGGATATGCCGTGATCCTGACCGCCGACGCCGAAACCGCCCGC
>DASZLY010000032.1:0-3709 GCA_035552135.1 Allostellaceae bacterium
GGGGCCGTGGCGGCCGGTGCTCGAACCGTTGCTGCGGCCGGCGCCGGTCTCCGAGCCGGGGTTCTACTACAATCTGCTGGCGCCGATTGCCGGACGGCTCGACATGTGGGAGACCGAGTACCTGCAGGTGCTCGACGGCGAGCACGCGGTCAAGGAATACACCAAATCGACCTGGCTCTCGCCGCTCCTCGCTGCGCTCGACGAGCCGCTGCGGAGTGAGTTCGAGGACACCTACACCAGGCTCGTCGACGCGCACTATCCGCGCCGGCCGGACGGCAAGACCCTCTTCCCGTTCCGCCGGATGTTCATCGTTGCGCGCAAGTCGTAGCGGCGTAGGAGAAAACGCCCATGGCAGCAAAAGGCGTCGTCGTGCCGCCCGGCGGCGGACAGGTGCTCGGCATGGAGCCGGGCCGGTTTTCGGCGTTGAAGCTCCTCAGCCGCGACACCGGGGACAGCATCATGCTGTTCGAGGAAACCGCGCCGCCCGGCGCCGAGACCTCGTTCCACCTGCACCACGACAGCGACGAGGTCGCCTATGTGCTGGCGGGCGAGGTGACGATGAAGATCGGCGACGAGGTAACGGTCGGCAGGCCGGGCGCCTGCGCCTTCTTCCCGCGCAACGTGCCGCATGCCTGGAAGAGCACCGGCAGCGAAGACGCGCGCATCCTCTTCCTCTACACCCCGGCCAAGGCCGGCGGGTTTTTCGAGGAGCGGATCGGGCAGCCGACGGGCGAGATCAACGGCGCCGAGGCCAACGAAATCCGCAAACGCCACGGCTGGGAGATCGTCGGCCCGCCGCCGTTTTAGGAATCGCGGGCGCCCCGCCTGTCTGCGGCCGGGGACGGCCGCGGTCCCTTATCTCCATCCCGGCGAAGGCCGGGACCCATTTTTCGACCGCTCAAGCCCCTGAAACATGGGCCCCGGCCTTCGCCGGGGTGGTACGTAGGAGAAGCGCCGCCCGCTTTCGGAAAGCGGGCAGCTCTAGGATCGCGGGCGCCCCGCCCCGCTTGCGGCCGGGACGGCCGCGGTCCCTTAGATGGCCTTACTGGCGAGGCGGCGCCGGCTCGCCGGACAAAGGCGGGCAATGAAAATTCGCGAAGCGGCCGCCTGGCCGCAACGTGCATTCGCCACGCAACCATCGTTCGAGGTTGGAGTCGCGGAGCGCGGGGATGGCCAAGGCGACCGCCAAAACGAGCATGATCCCGAAAACAATGATCTTAAGGCGGGAATTGCCCACCCCGGCGCGACCTGACTAGCGCCCCCGCACCAGCGCCGCGCCGGCCGCGAGCGATTCGAGTTTTTTGTAGGCAAGCCCTTGATCGAGCGGCGCCATGCCGCAATTGGTGCAGGGGTAGAGCCGGTCGGCGGGCACGTGTTTGAGCGCGCGGTCGAGCGTCGCGGCAACCTCGTCGGGGGTCTCGACATGGTCGGTGGCGACGTCGATCGCGCCGACCAGCACGTCCTTGCCGGCGAGCAGCGCCATCAGCTCGACCGGCACATGCGAGTTGATGCATTCGAGCGAGACCTGGTCGATGCGGCTCGCGGCGAGGGCCGGGAAGATCGTCTCGTATTGCCGCCACTCGGCGCCGAGCCCGGCCTTCCAGTCGATATTGGCCTTGATGCCGTAGCCGTAGCAGATGTGCACCGCCGTCTTGCAACTAAGGCCCGCGGCCGCGCGGTGCAGCGCGGCGATGCCCCACTCGGTCACCTCGTCGAGATAGACGTTGAAGGCCGGCTCGTCGAACTGGATCACGTCGACGCCGATCGCCTCCAGCTCGCGCGCCTCCGCGTTGAGGAGATCGGCAAAGGCCATCGCCATCTCGACCCGGTCGCGGTAATGCGCATTGGCGATCGTGTCGACGATCGTCATTGGCCCGGGCAGGGTGAATTTGAGCGCCCGCGCGGTATGGGCGCGGGCGAGCCGCGCCTCGCGCGCATGGACGCTGCCGCGCCGGGCGAGCGCGGCGGTGACGGTCGGGCAATCGGCCTCGTAGCGGTTGTTGCGGATGCCCATCCGCACCTTGGCGGCAAAATCGATGCCGTCGAGGTTTTCGAGAAAGCCGTGGACGAAATGCTGGCGCGACATCTCGCCGTCGCTGACGATGTCGATGCCGGCATCCTCCTGGAGCTTCAGCGCGAGGATCGTCGCGTCGCGCTTGGCGTCGGCGAGCGCGGCGCCGTCGAGCCGCCATTCCGGCCACAATTTCTGCGGCTCGGCGAGCCAGGACGGTTTCGGCAGGCTGCCGGCGGTCGTCGTTTCGAGCACGCGTCCCCTCCCCTCGGCTTATCCTGCGCGTGTTAGGCTAGGCCAAGCACCCCGTCAAATGCCGAGAGACCGGACGATGACCACCCGCGAAGACCTGCGCCGCGACGGCACCGCCCTGCGCACCCGCCTGTTCGGCGCGGCGGCGCTGACCCATTTCGTGCCCAATTATGCCGAATTGCGCGCCGAGCTGGCGTTCGGCGCGGTGTGGAACCGGCCGGGCCTCGCGCTCGCCGACCGGATGGTCGCCTCGCTGGCGGCACTGTGCTCGGTGCAGCGCCTGAGCCATTTGCGGCGGCATGTCGTCGCCGCGCTCGACATGGGCCTCGCGCCGCGCACCATCGTCGAAATCTTTATCCAATGCGGCATCTATTGCGGGCTGCCGGCGAGCGAAGAAGCGATGGCGGTGGCCGAGGCGGTCTACGCCGAGCGCGGGATCACGCTGCCGCCCGAAGCGCCGCGCGACGATCCGATCGAGGAGCTCGAACGGCGCGGCCGCGCGCTGCTCGAGGCGTTTCACGGCGAGCGCGCCTATGGCGGCTACGCCGCGCCCGACAACACGGTGACGCAGGCGCTCTATCCGGTGGCGATCCAGTACGGTTACGGCGAAATCTGGGACCGGCCGGGGCTCGACCGGCGCCAGCGCGCGCTCATCACCGTCGCCGCGTTTACCGCGCTGAAGCTCGATGGCCAGGTGCGGAAATTCGGCCAGTCCGCATTGAATGCCGGGCTCAGCAAGACCGAGATCATCGAGACCGTGATCCAGACCGGGCCCTATAGCGGGCTCGCCCCCGCGCTCAACGCCCTGGCCGCGCTGAGCGAAGCGCTGCGGTAGGTTTCAGGCGTCGTCCCAGGGATCGATGATCTCGATGCCGCATTCGGCGAAGTCGCCAACGTTCCGCGTCACCACGGCGACATCTCGGATACGGGCGATCGCGGCAATCATCAGATCCACGGGGTCGATGTGAAGCCCGGATCGCCGACGCTGAGCGACGATGTCGGCGTAAGCCTCGGCTGCAGATGAATCAAAAGGCCAAATCCGTCCGTGAAAAACATCGGTAAAGATGGAAATGGCGGCCAATTGCAAGCCTTCTCGACGCCGCCCCGGCGGCATCACTGAAATGCCCGCGAGTAACTCGGCTTGGTTCAGAGTTGCCGTATAGAGGAACCGGTCGGGTGTGCCCGCGAGCCAGTCATGCAGCGGTGCCGGCAGCACGTTCATCATTGCCGACAGAACATTGGTGTCGAGGAGGAACATCAATCGAAGCTCGGCGGCCTTCGGCTGCTCTTACGTGGGGGGAGTTCAAGTTCGACTTCTCCGAAGGGCGCAAATCGGGCTCGAATGGCGGCGGCTAAATCGGCTCCCGTCCTCTCCTTGGCTCCCTCGGCATCGGCCCCCCAGAGCGCATCCTTGAGAATATCGCGCGCCTCGGCCTCCATCGAGCG
>DASZLY010000033.1:0-4512 GCA_035552135.1 Allostellaceae bacterium
TTCGAGCGCCAGTGCCTCGCCGCTCTCGGCGATCTTCGCGACAAGCGTGCGCGGCCGCCGCTCCAGCAACCGCACCGCCTGCATCGTCAGCGTCGACGCGCCCGAGACGACATGGCCTTGCGTTCCCCATTGCGCCGCGGCACGCAGCACCGCCAGCGGGTCGACGCCGAAATGGCTCGCGAAGCGCCGATCCTCGGCGGCGATCAGCATCCGGCGATAGAGCGGATCGACTTCGGCCGCCATCGTCGGCAACCGCCATTTGCCGTCGGCCGTGAGGAAGCCGCGCAGGATCGACCCGTCCCGCGCTAGCACCAGCGTCGACAGCGCCTCGGCACGGTCGAGCTTCGGCGCGGGCAGGAAGAAATAGCCACTGGCAATGGCGAGCACGCCAACCGCCGTCGCCGTAAGCCCGCGCCAACCCCCACCCCAACCCTCCCCCGCTAGCGGGGCTAGCGGGGGAGGGAGCGCGCCTGAATCGCCATCTGAGGCACGATCCTCAAATCGCCAACGACGCAACATCGTTGCGAAGACCCGGACAAACCCCCTCCCCCGCAAGCTGGGGAGGGTTGGGGTGGGGGCTCCCCGGCGCACGATCACTACCGCCCCTGGACCACCAGCTTGCCGATCGCGGTGCGGCCGCGCACTTCGGGGTCGTACATGTCTTCGACATCGAGCGCCGGGTATTTGAACTCGCCCGGCGTAACCGCGCGCACGACATAGGCGAGCGCGAAGTCCGACGTACCGCTCGGCAGGTCGAGCGCGGCGATATAGCGGTCGTCGCGCGCCTCGGCGTAGTCGGCGCTCGATAGATCCTTGAGCCAGGAATAGGCGCCGCTGCCGTCGCCGCTGGCCGCGCTGGCGGCCTGGATCTCGAACCCGGCGGGCAGCAGGTCGACGATCAGTGAATGCGCCGCCTGCGCCGCATCCTTGCGCGTACCCTTGAGCACGACGACGTAGAGCTCGGTCTGCTTGGCCTGGGCCAGGTCGGCCGGGCTGCCGTCGGGATGATAGACCGCGCGGCTCACCGCATAGCCCTTGCTCTCGGCCGGCAGCTCGGCCTTGACGACGCCGGTGATCGAGACGCTGCGCCACAGCGGCTTGCTGCCACGATTGGCGACCGTCGTCGCCGCTCCGCCGCTACCGAGCGCGCGCCGGAAATACTCGGGCTTGGTGCGGGTCTCGTCCGGCTTGTCGCCCACCGCGACGGTCATGCTGTCGCCGGTGAGCTTCGCCGCCGCCTCGGCCGCGAGCAGCAGCCAGGCCTGCTCCTGGGTGCTGGTGCGCTCGGCATGGGCGAAGATCTCGGCGAGCCGGTCGATGATCGCGGTGAGGCGCGGCTGGCTCGCCGGATCGGCGGCGGCAAAGGCAAGCGCGCCCGCGCCGTCGCGCAGATCGCTGCCGTAATCGACGTAGCGCAGCGATGGGTCGCGCTTTGGCGGCGGTGCCAGCGCCGCGGCATACGCCGCCTGGGCGCGCGTCGTATCGCCGACGGCGGCGAGCGCCGCGGCGAGCTGCGCCTTGGCGAGCGGTGTTTGCAGCCGGTTAAGCTGGGTGTCGCTGAAATACCGGAGCACACCGAGGTCGTCGGCCTTGGCGCGGGCCAGCACGTAATGCGCATAGGCCAGCGCCGGCAGGTCCTTGTCGTCCTTGTGGGTCTGCTGGACATAGTTGTGCAGCCAGCCGAGTACGCCTTTCAGCGCGAAATCGGGCACGATGTTGCCGTGCTCCTTGGCGCGCATCAGGAAGTCGCCGGCATAGGCGTCGAGCCACGGCACCGTGTGGTCGGTGTCGCTCCAGATGCCGAAGCTGCCGTCCGAGCGCTGCAGTTCGGCGATATGGGCGATCGCGCCGTCGATCGATTTGGCCGGGTCGAAGCCGGGATCGGCGTGCCACGATTTGCTGACCTCATCGACATAGAGCAGCGGCAGCGCCCGGCTCGTCGTCTGTTCGAGGCAGCCATAGGGATAGCGGTCGAGCGCCTGGAGCAGCGCCGGCACATCCCATTGCGGGCGCGGGCTAACCGCAAGCTGCGCGTCGGCGGTGCCGGGCAGGAACTCGTCGGCGGCGGCATCGTCGAGCGTCACGCTCTGCCCCGGCGCGAGCTGCCCGACAAAGCGGCGCAGCTGGTAGGACTGCGCCGGGCGCACGCCGATCTTGAAGTTGCGCGCAAGGTGCAGGTCGTTGGGCCCGGTCAGGTCGAGATGGATCGCGACATTGCCGGCCGTCGTCGCCGCCAGCGTAAAGCCGTCGGCGAAATTGGCTTTGGCGTCGAGATGGATCGTGCGGTCGACCGGTGTGGCGAACCCGCCCGCCCCGGTCGCGGTCATCTTGAGCGCGTAGTCGCCGGCCGGGCCTTCGAGATTGTTGATCGTCACCGCGAGGCGCGCATTGTCGCCCGGCGCGAGGAAGCGCGGCAGCGCCACCATCGTCACGACGGGGTCGCGCACGATCGTCTGGCCGCTCGCCGCGCCGACTTTATGGCCGGCGAACGCCACCGCCATCAGCCGCAGCTGGCCCTGGAAATCGGGCACATCGAGCTTGACCGTCGCGGCGCCGCTGTCGTCGAGCTTGACGATGCCCGAGAACAACGCAACCACCTGGTTGCTCTTGTCGGGCAGCCCGGCGACCGAGCGCTTGGCGAACTGGTCGCCGCCGCTGCGCAGCACGCCGACCGCCCCGGCATGCGGGTCGATCAGCCGGCCGTAGAGGTCGCGCAGCTCGACCCCGAGCTTGCGCTTGCCGAAGAACCAGTCCCCCGGCGCCGGGTTCTGGAAATCGGTGAGCTTGAGCACCGCCTCGTCGACCGCGGCAAGCGTCACATAGGCTTCCTCGCCCGCTGCCAGCCCGGCGACCTTGATCGGCACCGAAGCCGGCGCGCGGGGCCGCACCACGTCGGGGGCGGACAGCGTGATGCCGAGCGTGCGCGGCGCCGGGTCGAGCCCGAGCCACGCCACCCCGACCGCGCGGCCGGGACCGCGCGCCGAGGTGCCGTTGCCGCCCGCCGCCGGCGGCACTGGCGGCCGGTATGTCGTCACCAACGCATAGACGCCGCCGCCCCAGGCCGCATCGACCGGGATTTCCAGCGTCGTCCCCCCTTCGGGCAGCGTGAACGATCTGAGCGAGAGCACCTTGTCGGCGGCGATCGCCAATTCGGCCTCGCCGGCAAACGGCGCCTTGACGAACAGCTTCGCGGTCTCGCCCGGCTGATAGCTCGTCTTGTCGAGCGTCGCGGTCATCTTGTCGGGCACGTCGGGCAGCTCGGCCTCGACCCACCAGCCGACATGGAAGCGCACGCTCGACTGCGCGCCGCTCTGCGCGTCGCTGACCTCGAGGCGATAGCGCCCGGCCGGCAGGTTCTTCGCCAGCTTCGCCATCGCGTTGTCGCCCCCCGGGGCGTCACCACCCGGCACATCCAGCACGCCGCTGTCGATCGGCTCGTCGCGCACTTGCCGGCGATAGCGCCACGAGCCGCCGACCGAGTACCAGTCATAGCGCCAGCTCTCGCGCACCATCTCCCAGCGCAGGCCGGATGCGGCGATGCGCTTGCCCATCTCGTCGACGGCGATGACGTCGAGCGTCGCCGGCGTCCCTTCCGGCACCGCGTCGTCGCCCGCTTCCGAGCGCAGCCCGATCGCCACCTTGCGCTCGCGGATCGGCCGCGACAGCGTCGCGACGATCGGCCGGCCGCTCGGCTCATAGACGGTGACCTCGACCGTGGCGCTCAGCGGCCGCGTCAGATCGGGCAGGTCCGTGAAGTTGAGCTCGACGCTGGCCTTGCCGTCGGCATCGGTCGCCGATACGTCGAGGTCCTTGCGGACGCCGTCGAACTTCTCGTTGACCAGGCCGAACTGGAAATCGGGCTCGGTCGGGAACGGCCGGTCGTCGAACGCGATCTGCGCGTTGGCCTCGACCGTCAGCCCCGCGCCCGGCGCGCCGTAATAATACGTGCCGGCGATCGCCACCGCATAAGCCTCGTTGAGGTGGATCGGCGCGTCGCTGGCCGACAGCTCGACCTTGAGCGTCGGCGGCACGAAATCCTCGACGCGGAATTCGGCCTTGCCGATCGGCGCTGCCTTCGGATCGACGCGCAGGGTGACCTCCCAGGTCCCCATCCGGGCGTCGCGCGGCAGCGCGTAAAGCTGGTAATGCGCGCCGAGCGAACCGGCATCGAGCTGCCTGGTGTCGACGACGACACCGTCCGGCCGCACCAGGCTCAGCGTCAACGGCACGTTGTTGAGCGCGTCGCCCTTGTCGTCGCGCACCAGCGCCGTCAGATGCACCTTCTCGCCCGGCCGGTAGATGCCCCGATCGGTGTAGAGATAGGCATCGACCGGCCCCGGCGGCTCGCGCCCGCTGACCCCGCGGTCGCTGAGGTCGAAGGCCGAGCGGCCGAGATCGAGGAAGTTGAAGTCGCCGTCGGGGCCGTAGGCCATCACCGCATAGGCTTCGTCGCCGCCCTTGCCGCGCAGCAGCCCGCCGGCAAAGCGGGCGATGCCGTCGGGCCCGGTCGCC
>DASZLY010000034.1:0-4646 GCA_035552135.1 Allostellaceae bacterium
GCAGATGACGCGCGGGCCCTCGGTCGGCAGCGTTTTCAGCCAGACTTTCGACGATTTGTACGAGCAGTGCTCGCTCCACATCGCCGAGAAGACGCCGAGTTCAGTCAGGTTGGGCGTGCGCCCGAGAATGGCCTCGACGCGCGCGAATTCCTCGGCGCTGAGGCCCATCTCGGCGGCGAGGGTAGGGGTGACGTTGCTTATAGCCGCCGTCATTCCGGGATCGCCCCTAGGGCGAGGCCCGGACCCCATGAACACGGACTTGTCGCAGTTCGCGCCGCCGGTGCGTACTCTTTGAAGACGGTGTGCATGGGTTCCGGGCTCGCGGCGTTGCCGCGCCCCGGAATGACGGGATGAAAGCGGATCACTGAAGCGCGCTCACGAGCCCGTCGAACAGGCCTTGGCCATCGGTGCAGCCGAGTAGCGGGTCGGTGGAGTTTTCGGGATGCGGCATCAGCCCGAGCACGGTGCGCGTCTCGTTGAACACGCCGGCGATGCAGCGGGCCGAGCCGTTGACATTGTCGGCGTCGGTCAGCTCGCCCGAGGGGCTGCAATAGCGGAACGCGACGAGGCCGTCGCCCTCGAGCCGGTCGAGGGTTTCCGGATCGGCGGTGTAGTTGCCCTCGCCATGCGCGACCGGCACGCGGATCGCCTGGCCGGCCTCATAGCCGCAGGTGAAGACCGTCTGCGAGTTCTCGACGCGCAGATGCACGTCGTGGCAGACGAAGCTGAGCGTCCGGTTGCGCAACAATGCGCCGGGCAGCATCCCCGCCTCGGTCAGCACCTGGAAGCCGTTGCAGATGCCGAGCACCGGCACGCCTTTCGCGGCGCGCGCCTTCACTTCGCGCATGATCGGCGAGTGCGCCGCCATCGCGCCGCAGCGCAGATAGTCGCCATGGGCGAACCCGCCGGGGAGCACGATCAGGTCGGCTTGCGGCAGTTCGCTGTCGCGGTGCCAGACAATCACCGGGTCCTTGCCGCCGGCGCGCTTCAGCGCGGCGCAGACATCGCGCTCGCGGTTGGTGCCGGGAAAGATGACGATTGCGGCTTTCATCCCAGCTCGATCGCGTAGTTCTCGATGACCGGGTTGGCGAGCAGCTCCTTGCACATCGCCTCGACCTTCGCCCGGGCCTTGGCGGCGTCGGTCTCGTCGATCTCGATCTCGATCAGCTTGCCCTGGCGCACCTCGCCGATGCCGGTAAAGCCGAGCGCGGCCAGCGCGTTGCCGATCGCCTTGCCCTGCGGGTCGAGCACGCCCGTCTTGAGGCTGACATGCACGCGCGCTTTCATTGCAGCGTCCTCGGGCCCTTGAAGTCGGCCGGGCCGCCTTCCGGCAAGATGCCGAGCCGCCGGGCAACTTCCTGATAGCCTTCCGCAACTCTTTCCAAATCCTCCCGGAAGCGATCCTTGTCGAGCTTCTCCGAGGTGCGGATGTCCCACAGCCGCATATTGTCGGGGCTGATCTCGTCCGCGACGACGATGCGCATGTCGTCGTCGCTGTAAAGCCGGCCGAACTCGAGCCCGAAATCGACCAGCCTGATCCCGATGCCGAGGAAAAGCCCACTAAGGAAATCATTGATCCGCAACGAGATTTGCATGATCTCGTCGAGATCCTGGGTGCTCGCCCAGGCAAAGGCGGTGATGTGCTCCTCGCTGACCAGCGGGTCGCCCAACTCGGTCTTCTTGTAGTGGTATTCGATGATCGAGCGCGGCAGCTGCGTGCCCTCGGCAAGGCCGAGCCGCTTGGCGAGCGAACCCGCCGCGGCATTGCGCACCACGACGCGCAGCGGGATGATCTCGACCTCGCGCACGAGCTGCTCGCGCATGTTGAGGCGGCGGACGAAATGCGTCGGGATGCCGATCTCCGCGAGCTTCAGCATCAGGAACTCGCAGATGCGATTGTTGAGCACGCCCTTGCCGGTGATCGTACCGCGCTTGCTGTTGTTGAACGCGGCCGCGTCGTCCTTGAAGTACTGCACCAGCGTGCCGGGCTCGGGCCCTTCGAACAGCACCTTGGCCGAGCCTTCATAAATCTGCCGGCGTCGCGACATGCAGGAGTCCGATAGAGCGGGTGTGCCCCCTTGATATAGCAAGCGGGATGAGGGCCAACAACGTTACCGCGCCGGGGAAATCGCCGCGCCCGCGACATCGGCCCAGGCGGTCGCTTCCGGCTGCCACTGGGCATAGCGAAAGCGCGGCTTTCGCTCGCCGGCGCCAGCCCGCGGCAGTGCGATGAGGGCGCTCGATACAGTGCCGTAGCCGTGCGGCATGGTGAACCGCAGCGCCGATTCAGCCGGCTCGCCCGGCGGCGATTCGGTGCTGGACAGCAAATGCTGCCAATCCGCCCAGTCGTCGCGGTCGGGATCGGGCGGCAACGCGGCGCGAAACCGCGGCGTCGCCAGCGTGACGCGCCGGTTGTTGGGGCGGTTGAGTTCCCCCGAATCGATCAGCGATACGCCTTCCTCGATCGGCCAGGCGTCGATGTCCTTGCCGGCGGCATGGCGCAGCCAGAATGCGTCGCGATTGTCGGCGACGATCAGGTTGAAGGTGCGGTAGGCGGCCGGGTCGAGATGCGACAGCGCCTCGGCCGCGGAGACCGCGTCGGGATGGTCGAGCGCCTCCAGCACCAGCTCGCCGCGCGAGCGCTGGCCGGGCGCCGGCCCGAGCGAGCCGTGGCGGTTGAGCACCGCCGCGGCGACGCCCCAGTCGTTGATGCCAAGCCACGACCCGCCGGCGAGTTGGTCGAGCCCGGCGATGACCTCGGGACGATCGGGCCAATGCCGCGCCGGCGGCAGCGCCGCGCGGCCGATCATCTCGTCGCGGTTGGCGCCGATGATCACCGGCCAGACATGCTCCGGCCGGCGCAGTATCACCAAGGTGCACATCGGCCGGTCATCTCGATATAGTGGCGCCGGGAATGTCTAATGGTAGGCACATGGCTACTCTGGAAGATCGCGAAAAAGAATTCGAGGCCCGCTTCAAGCACGACGAGGAGCTGCGCTTCAAGGTCACCGCGCGGCGCAACCGGCTGGCGGGGCTGTGGGCGGCCGAGCGGATGGGGCTGACGGGCGACGCTGCCGAGGCCTATGCGAAATCCGTCGTCGCCGCCGAATTCGACAAAGGCGGCGACAAGCACGTCGTCGACAAGCTGGTCGCCGACCTCAACGCCAAAGGGCAGGCGATCACCGTGACGCAGGTGCAATTCGAGCTCGACCATTTCGCCGCGCGCGCCAAAGAGCAGGTGATGAGCGAATAGCGCCGGCTTAACGAAGCTGTTGCCGCTGGCGCCCTTTCGCGCGAAGAGCGACGACCTCCCGTTGCCCGGACGATCCTCCGCCGGTGACTAGAACGGCCGGTCGCCCGCCACCGTGACGCGGTTGCCCGAGCGGGTATGCGGCCAGTAATCCCACATCGCGTGGTGCTGGACGCAGCGATTGTCCCAGAATGCGATCGAGTTCTCCTGCCAGCGGAAGCGGCATTGGAACAGCGGGTGCGCCATGTGCTCGTAGAGATAGCGCAGGACACCGTCGCTTTCGTCGCGCGGGATGCCGTTGATGTAGCGGGTGAAGCCCTTGTTGACGTAGAGCGCCTTCTTGCCGGTCACCGGATGGGTGCGGACCACCGGGTGATCGGCATGCGGGTAGGTTTCCTTGTCCTTGACCCCGTAATTGGCGTACTGGCCGCGGTAATGCTCGCCGTTGTGCCGCGCGGTGAGCCCTTCGAGATAGGTCTTCATCCGCTCGCTGAGCGCGTCGTAGGCGGCGTACATGTTGGCGAACAGCGTGTCGCCGCCGCGCGGCGGGCATTGCTTGATGTAGAGGATGCTGCCCATCGGCGGCTCGGTGTCGCACGACACGTCGGAGTGCCAGCCTTCGCCGTTGGCGCGGAACGAGTCCTTGTCGGCGTGGATGATCATCAGCCCGGGGTGGCCGGGTTCGGTCGGCGCCGCCGGGTGGATGTGCAATTCGCCGAAGCGGCGGCCGAAATCGAGATGCTGGTCCTGCGTCAAATGCTGGTCGCGGAAGAAGACGACGAGGTTCTCGGCCAGCGCGCGATGGATCTCGTCCATCTGCCGGTTGGTGGGCTCGCGCAGATCGACCTGGCCGATCTCGGCGCCGATGATCGGCGTCAGCTTGTCGACGGTGACCGCCTCATAGGGCGAATCCTCGGGCGTGTACTTGATGCGGGGGCCGTTATTACTGCGCAGCGAGCTCATCGCGCTTCTCCTCGGACACGGCGGCGTCACCAAAGACGCGGCGGAAAATCGTGTCGACGTGCTTGAGATGGTAGGCGGTGTCGAACGAGGCGTCGATCGCCGCCGGGGTCAGATAGCGGGTGATTTCGGGGTCGGCCTTCAACAGCTCGGCGAATTTGCCGGCGCCGTTTCCCGGGGCATTCCCCGGGGCATTCCCCGGGGCGTTCCATTGGGCCATCGCGTGTTTCTGCACCAGCCGGTAGGCGTCCTCGCGGCTCATCCCGGCTTGGGTCAGCGCCAGCAGAAAGCGTTGCGAATCGGGGAGGCCGCCCAGTGAATCGAGATTGCCCCGCATCCGCTCGGGGCTGACGATCATCTTGTCGATCACCCCGGCGAGGCGATTGAGCGCGAAATCGAGGGTGATCGTCGTGTCGGGCGCGATAAAGCGCTCGAC
>DASZLY010000035.1:0-4845 GCA_035552135.1 Allostellaceae bacterium
GCGCTCGCCGTCGATATAGACCTCGCGCCCGTCGCGCAGCGCCGCGAGATGGTCGGCGCCCGTCTTGACCCGGCCCCGATCGCTCATGCCCGCCTCCCTCGATCCGGTGCAATTTATACCAGGATAAACTCGCCTCTTACCCGGTATGCGCCGGCTGCTAGATTTCGCGCCGGTTGACGGTAATGGCACACGTAGAACCGGGCAATGGCCGCACTTTCAGCTTCCGGCGCCTGGGCATGGATCCCGATCACGCTCGGCGCGGCACTGGCGCAGACGCTGCGCAACGCGGCGCAGCGCAGCCTGACCGGCGATCTCGGCGCGCTCGGCGCGACGCTGGTGCGGTTTCTCTACGGCCTGCCGTTCGCGGCGATCTGGCTCGGCGTGGCATGGCTCGGCTTTGCCGCGGGCGGCGCGTGGCCGGCGATCGACGCGCCGTTCCTCGCCTGGACCGTCGTCGCGGCGCTGAGCCAGATCGCGGCGACGGCGCTGCTGCTGCGCAACATGGAAGAGCGCAATTTCGCGATCGGCGTCGCCTATTCGAAAAGCGAGATCATCCAGGTCGCGCTGTTCGGGCTGGTACTGCTCGGCGACCGGGTGTCGCCGGTCGCGATTGCCTCGATCGTCGTCGCCAGCGTCGCGGTGATGCTGCTGTCGTTGCCATCGGGCAACCGTTCGCTCGCCGCGGTCGCGCGTGGCTGGGCGTCGCGCACCGCGCTCTTGGGCCTCGGCTCGGGCGCCGCCTTCGGCATGGCCGCGGTCGGCTATCGGGGCGCGGCGCTGGCGCTCGACACGCCGTCGGTCGTCTTCGCGGCAGCGGAAAGCCTCGTCTGGGCGCAGGCGTTTCAGACCGTGCTGCTCGGGCTCTATCTCGCAGCGCGCCATGCGGGCGTGATCGTCGCGGTGATGCGTGCCTGGCGGGTATCGCTGCTCGCCGGCGCGATGGGAGCGGCGGGGTCGGCGTGCTGGTTTACCGCGATGGCGATGCAGCCCGTCGCACGGGTGCGTACGCTCGGCCTGATCGAGCTCTATTTCAGCTTTGTCGTGTCGCGCCGGGTGTTCCGCGAGCGGCTCGGCGGCGCGGAGCTCGTGGGGCTCATTCTATTGGCGGCCGGGCTGGTGGGGATCGTCGGCTTGCGCTGACGCGGCTTGCAACACAAGGCGCGGATTGCGTTGCAATTTGCAATAAACCCTTGGCCCACATTCCGGGGGGTTACGGAGGAAGTAACTATCATAAGGGGTTAGCGACGAAGTCTCGCTGGCACGTGGCTTGATTTCTCCATCGTCCGAGGGGCGCAGGTCTGCCCGACCGGAGTAGAGAAAATGCCGACCAACGAGAGCGAAGTCGAACTGCTTGCCCGCGCGATGATCGACCGGCACGGACGCGAGGCGGCGCGAGCGGCGGTCGTCCGGCTGAACCAGATGATCGACCGCAGCGACTGGGCGGGCCGCGACCGTTGGGCCTGCGTCGTGCGGGCGATTCACCTGCAGCAGAGAGCCGGCCAGGCTGTCGCTCAGGGCCAGCACAGCGCGACGCCGGTCGCCTGACACGGCGATACAACCTGACCGAGAAGCATCGACTTCGAGACAAACGTCGCTTAACGACGATTTAACCATAGGGTCCTATTGTCGGTCGTGCCGGGCAATTCCCCTCGCGCGCGGCAGTATAGGATTGGTCATGGGTAGTGAAGAGCTCTTCCCCAATCGGCTGCTGGTTATCGACGACGACGAAGCGTTTGCCCGTTTTGTACGCAAAGTGGGGATGTCGCTCGGATTCGAGGTCGTCGCCGCGACCGACCCTGATGAATTCCGCATGATGGCGAAGTCCTGGGCGCCGACGCTGGTCATCCTCGACCTGTCGATGCCCGGCTGCGACGGCGTCGAGCTGATGCGTGAGCTGGCGACGGCCCAGTGCCGGGCGCATGTCGTCGTTGCCAGCGGGCTCGACGACCGCACCGTCGAGGCGACGGTGCGGCTTGGCGCCGAGCGCGGCCTCAAGATGGGCGGCGCGCTGGCCAAGCCCGCCCGGCTCCAGACGCTGCGCGACATGCTGAGCAAGTTCATCACTGTCGATCGCGAGTCGCTGACCGGCGAGCTGGCGGCGGCGATCAAAGGCGAGCAGCTCTTTCTGCAATACCAGCCCAAGCTCGATTGCCGCGCCGGGCGGATGACCGCGGTCGAGGCGCTGGTGCGCTGGCGCCATCCGACGCGCGGCATCGTGCCGCCCGACCAGTTCATCGCGCTGGCCGAGGCCAACGGGCTCATCGACCCGCTGACCGACTGGGTCGTCGCCACCGCGGCGCGCCAGGCGGCGGAGTGGCAGAACCAGGGGATGCCGCTCGATGTCGCGATCAACATCTCGGCCAAGAATACCCAGGACATCGACCTGCCGGACCGCCTCGTCGATCTGTGCCGCACCGCGGGCGCCAGCCCCGGCGGCATCATCCTCGAGCTCACCGAAACGAGCGCGATGCGCGACGCGGTGCAGATGATGGATGTGCTGACCCGTCTCAGGGTCAAGGGCTTCCGCCTGTCGATCGACGATTTCGGCACCGGCTATTCGTCGCTGGTGCAGCTGCAGCGCATGCCCTTCTCCGAGCTCAAGGTCGATCGCTCCTTCGTCATGCAGATGACCCGGTCGAAGGACTGCCGGGTGATCGTCGAGATCGTCATCGATCTCGCGCGCAAGCTGGGGCTGACCAGCGTCGCCGAGGGGGTCGAGAACCAGGCGATCCTCGACGAGCTGCTGAAGCTCGGCTGCGATGCGGCGCAGGGCTACCATCTGAGCCGCCCGGTCGACGCGGCCCGGCTGCCGGAGGTGGTGCGCGAGTACGCCGCCGCGGTGAAGACGGCGGCCTAGCCGATCTTCACCAGCGCCCCGCCGTCGACCGGCAGGGCGACCCCGGTGACGAAATTCGCCTCGTCCGAGGCGAGGAATAGCGCCGCATTGGCGACATCCCAGCCGGTGCCCATCTTGCCGCGCAGCGGCACGCGGGCATCCCGCTCGGCGGCGATCTCGGCGCGGCTGCGATTGGTCGCGCGGGCGCGCGTATCGACCGCCATCGGCGTATCCATCAGCCCCGGCAGGATGCAGTTGGCGCGAATCCCATAGGGTGCATTCTCCAACGCGAGCTGCTGGGTGAAGGCGACCATCGCCGCCTTGGTCGCCTTGTAGGCGACGAGCGGGTAGGTGTTCTCGAAAGCCGCCACCGACGAAATGTTGACGATCGCGCCCGCGCGCTGCGCCCGCATCGCCGGAATCGCATGCTTGCAGGCCATGATCGTGCCGCGGATGTTGATCGCCGAGACGCGGTCGAAGGCTTCCTCGGTGAGCTCGAGCAGCGGTTTGTCGCCGCCGGCGACGCTGACCCCGACATTGTTGTGCAGGATGTCGATGCGGCCCCAGCGCCGGATCGCCTCGGCCATCGCCGCGGCGAGCGTTGCCTCCTTGGTGACGTCGGCCTGGAACGGCACGCACTCTCCGTGCTCGACGAGGGCGGCGGTCGCGGCCGCGGCGTCGAGGTCACGGTCGACCGCGAGGATGCCCGCGCCTTCCTGGGCAAAGCGCAGCACCGTCGCCCGCCCGTTGCCGATACCGTCGCCGGGGCTCTGCCCGGCGCCGATCACCACCGCGATCTTGCCGTCGAGGCGCATGCCGATCCTCCCGTCGCCATATAACCGGGAAGGAGCATGCCGCCGCCCGCCGGCTCCGGGCAAGGAACAGCGCGCGCGGGGTGCCCTTTGGAAGGGTGAAAGGGATTTGCGATGACCGGAAAATTCGTTGCGCCCGCCTTGGCGGCGCTGCTGCTCGCGCAGGCGAGCAGCAATCTCGGCATTCCGCAGACACCGGGCACGCGCGTGCCCGAAAGCAACCCGGCGACGTCCATCGTCACGCCGCAGAGCGCGCCGCCGCCGGCCAGCGCATCGGCAAGTGGCCCGGCTGCGCCGGCCCCGGCGCCGAGCGGCAATAGCGGCCCGGCCTATTCGTTCGGCGCGGCGCCGCCGCCGGTCGTGTCACCGGGACATTGATCGAGGGGCTCAGGGGACTGGGGCGAGTGAGCGGATTCGAACCGGCTCCGGCTGAGCGGGGTTCATTTCCGGCGCGGCTAGCTCCGCCTATAGCCCCGAGCCACCTGTCGGCCTCGCTCATCGAGGATGACGTACCCCAGAGGTCGAGGATCATCGTCGAGCGTCGGTAGCTGTTTTAGCACTTCGCGCGCACGCTCGAGCGCGTCGTGCATCTCGGCAGCATCGACGTTCTCTATATACAAGAGCCGATCGAACTCGCCGAAAAATTGGATTGTGAAGTCCATTTCTCGCAACCGCGCCCGGCTTAGCGGCTGGCGCGAGCGCGCCGGCCCCGCTCTTTTGCCACGCGGTTAGCTTTGCGCCTGTTGGCGCGGATCGTCCGGCTTGGTTTAGCGCAGGAGCTCATTTGCTTCTCCGATGCGGGCCGGAGTTATAGCTCAAGGCGGACCGCGCCGAATGCTGCAAATTACGTGGAAAATAGGTTGGTCTAGATGCGGCGGCGCCTGGAACTCATCACTCGGGCGCTTTTTTTGAGCCCTGCGCTGCTGGGCGGCAGTGCGATTCCGTTCCGCGTTACCCTCATGGCCGCCGCGCGGTTTGCTACCCGAGACGCTACCCAAAGCCCTCTTTTCGGCCGTGGTGTCTTCGGTAGCGTCTCGTAAGTAATTTGAAAAATTGGGGCGAGTGACCGGATTCGAACCGGCGACATCCAGATCCACAATCTGGCGCTCTAACCGACTGAGCTACACCCGCCACCGCTGCTGGAGGTAGCGAATCGACTGCGCGAGGTCAAGCGCAGGGGCAGCACGAATACGGCAA
>DASZLY010000036.1:0-5775 GCA_035552135.1 Allostellaceae bacterium
GTAGACGAAATTGCTGGGGCTGTTGCGAAGGCCCTGGCCGCTGGCGCTCGAATGGAAGGTCGGCGCGATGCCGAGCTCGACGCATTTCGCCCACACCGGGTCGTAGTCATGCGCGCTGTCGATGCCGAGCACGTCGTACCACACCGTGAACCGCTGGGATTCGGGGTCGTTGGTCTGCGCCGCGCCGACCGGGCGCGGCATGCCGCTGCCGAACATGCCGACCTTGGCGCCGAGCTGCGAGGTGACGAATTCGAGCTCGGCGATCGCCTCTTCCGGCGAATGCATCGGGATGATCGCCGCCGGCGTCATGCGGTCGTTAAAGGGGCGGAAATACTCGGCCGAGACGATGTTGTAGGCGCGGATCACCGCGCGCCTGGTCTCGTCGTCCTTGATGCGCGGCAGGCGCAGCCCCGCCGTCGGGTAGATCACCGCGAAATCGGTGCCGATCTCGTCGAGGCGCTGGTAGAGCAGCTTCGGCATCATCGCGGTGGCGCGGTCGAGCGTGTTCTCGGCCTGGCGGTTCCAGAAATTGGGCTGAGCGACACGACGGATGTCGCGATCCTCCTGCGTCATCTTCAGCGCGTCGCTCGTCGATTGCAGCGCCTTGAGGAACCCGTCGGCCGCTTTGTCGCCGCCGGCCTTGCGCATTCTCTCGCTGAAGACGGGAGCGAATTCGAGCCAGTGGCCGTCGCCGTCGACGACCGGGTGCTTCAGCTTGGCGTGGACCTGCTCAGGGCTTTGATGGCGGCTCATGGTGTCCCTCCCGAAAGACTGGCGATAGAACCTCGCGCTTGAAATGATGTGGAGCCTAGGACGGGCGCCGCAACTTGCCAAGTCCTGGATGACGACTACGATAAGCTTGGCTTAGCGCCGCCCAAACGCTCAGGGACACAAGGAGCTTGCGATGCCGCTGACCGCGGTCGAGGCCGCCTCGCGCACGCCGGTAACGCTGCTGACCGGGTTTCTCGGCAGCGGCAAGACCACCGTGCTCAACCATGTGCTGAAGCAGCCGGAGATGGCCGCGACCGCGGTCATCGTCAACGAATTCGGCGAGATCGGCATCGACCATCTGCTGGTCGAGAAGGCGACCGACGATGTCGTGCTGATGCAGAGCGGGTGCCTGTGCTGCACGATCCGCGGCGACATCGCCGAGACCCTCGTCAACCTCTTTGTCGACCGCGCCAAGGGGCGCATCCCCGGCTTCGAGCGGGTGGTGATCGAGACCACCGGGCTCGCCGACCCGGCGCCGATCCTGCATGCGCTGATGCAGGACCCGATCGTCGCCGAGCGCTACATGGTCGATGGGGTGGTGGCGACAATCGACGCCGTCAACGGCGCGGCGACGCTCGACGCGCAGCTCGAGGCGGTAAAGCAGGCGGCCGTCGCCGACCGGCTGCTGCTCACCAAATGCGACCTTGCCTCCGCCGAGGGGCGGCGCGAGCTCGAGGCGCGGCTCGCCGCGCTCAACCCGGGCGCGCCACTGATCGAGGTGACCGCCGGCACGGTCGATCCGTCGTTCCTGTTCAACCTGGGACTGTTCGACCCTGAGACCAAGACCGTCGAGGTGCAGCGCTGGTTAGGCGAGGATTTAGCCGGCGGCGATGACCATGGTCACAATGCACATGACCATGGTCATGTTCGCCGGCACGCCCAGGACGTGAACCGGCACGACGCCCATATCAGTTCGTTCTGCATCACCCGCGACCGGCCGCTGTCATGGACCGCGCTCAGCGGCTGGCTCGACGCCCTCGCCTCGATGCGCGGCAGCGACCTATTGCGGATGAAGGCGATTGTCGCGATCGAGGAACGGCCCGGTCAGCCGGTCGTGCTGCACGGCGTGCAGCATCTGTTTCACCCGCCGGTGCTGCTGCCGGAATGGCCGTCGGACGACCACCGCACGCGGATCGTCTTTATCACCCGCGACCTGCCGCGCGACAAGATCGAGGAAAGCCTCGCCGCCTATGTCGATGCCGAGCCTGCGACCCTGTCGCCGCCGCCCTGTTAGGACGGATCAACCGCGATGACGTCGGCGGCAAGAGCTTCGATCCACTCAGTCGCTTCTTTCTCGCCTTATTCGTCCGCGGCCTTCGAACATGCCGCTCTCCTGTTGCTTACCTTGGTGTAAGCTAGCCTAGTCGAAAAGGTGTGCCAAAAGGCACGATGGGGGAGCGAACATGGTGTGGCGGCAGTACGTTGCGGCGCTGGTATTGGTGACGGCCCTGGCTTTCGCCGGGCCGGCGGCGGCGCAGAAATCGGGCGGCATCCTCAAGGTGCAGCATTGGGACAGTCCGGCGAGCATGTCGATCCTCGAGGAGGCGACCTACTCGGTGGTGGTGCCGGCAATGGAGGTGATGAACAATCTCGTCGTCTATGACCAGCATGTCGCGCAGAACAGCCTCTCCGACATCCAGCCCGACCTCGCCGAGAGCTGGTCGTGGAGCGACGACGGCAAGGACCTCACCTTCAAGCTGCGCCAGGGCGTCAAATGGCATGACGGCAAGCCGTTCACCGCGGCCGACGTCAAATGCACCTTCGACCTGTTGCAGGGGAAGGGCGAGGCCAAGCTGCGCGCCAACCCGCGCAAGGAATGGTGGGCCAATGTCGACAGCGTCACGACTGACGGCGATTTCGCGGCGGTGCTGCATCTGAAGCGGCCGCAGCCGGCGCTCTTGACGCTGCTCGCCTCGGGCTATTCGCCGATCTATCCCTGCCACGTGCCGCCGGCCCAGATGCGCACCCACCCGATCGGCACCGGCCCGTTCAAGTTCGTCGAATACAAGCCCAACGAATACATCAAGCTGGCGAAGAACCCGGATTACTGGAAGCCGGGGCGGCCCTATCTCGACGGCATCGAGTACGACATCGTGCCGAACCGCTCGACCGCGATCCTCGGGCTGGTCGCCGGGCAGTTCGACATGACCTGGCCGTATTATGTGACGCCGCCCCTGGTGCGCGACATCGCCAAGCAGGCGCCGAACGTTAAGTGCATCCGGGCGACCAATAACGGCACGACAAACCTCATCATCAACCGCGACGCGCCGCCGTTCGACAATCCCGAGATGCGCAAGGCGCTCATGCTCACGCTCGACCGCAAGTCGTTTATCGACATCATGACCGAGGGCGAGGGCAAGATCGGCGGCGCGATGCTGCCGCCGCCGGAAGGGCTGTGGGGCATGCCCGAAGAGATGCTGCGCACGGTGCCGGGCTACGACCCCGACGTGAAGAAAAATCGCGAGCAGGCGCGCGCGATCATGCAGAAGCTCGGCTACAGTCCGGACAAGAAGCTCGAGCTCAAGGTCTCGACGCGCAATGTCCCGACCTTCCGCGACCCCGCCGTGATCCTGATCGACCAGCTCAAGGAAATCTACATCGACGCGACGCTCGACACGGTCGAGACCGCCAACTGGTTCCCCAAGATCTACCGCAAGGACTTTTCGATCGGGCTCAACAACACCGGCAGCGGCGTCGACGATCCCGACCAGCAGTTCTTCGAGAATTACGCGTGCGGCTCGCTGCGCAATTACGGCGCCTATTGCAACCCCGCGCTCGACAAGAAATTCGAAGAGCAATCGATGATGAAGGATCAGGACGCGCGCAAGAAGCTGGTGTGGGAGATCGACCGGCAGCTCCAGGAAGACGGCGCCCGGCCGATCATCTTCCACGCGGTCAACGCGACCTGCATGCAGCCCGCGGTCAAGGGCCTGACGATCATGGTCAACAGCATCTACAACGGCTGGCGCATGGAAGACGTGTGGCTCGACCGGTAGTCCAGTTGTCGGGAGTAGTGATGATGAGAACGATACGAATTTCGGTTGTCGCGCTCGCCATGCTCGCCGCGGCGGTGCCGGCGCTGGCGCAGAAATCGGGTGGCATCCTCAAGATCCAGCATTTCGACAGCCCGGCGAGCATGTCGATCCTTGAGGAATCGACCCGCGCCGCCGAGGAACCGGCAATGGCCGTGTTCAACAATCTCGTGCTCTACGACCAGCACATCGCGCAAAACAGCTTGGACCATATCGTCCCCGATCTGGCGACCAGCTGGACATGGAGCGACGACGGCAAGACGCTGACCTTCCCGCTGCACGAGGGCGTCAAGTGGCATGACGGCAAGCCGTTCACCGCGGCCGATGTCAAATGCACCTGGGACCTCCTGATGGGACTCGGCAACGACAAGCTGCGCGTCAACCCGCGCAAGGCCTGGTACGAAAACGTCGCCGAGGTGACGATTCGCGGCGACTTCGAGGTGAGCTTTCACTTGAAGGAGCCGCAGCCGGCACTCCTGGCGCTGCTCGCCTCCGGCTGGGCGCCGATCTATCCGTGCCACATCCCCGCGCGCGAAATGCGCCAGCATCCGATCGGTACCGGACCGTTCAAATTCGTCGAATTTAAGCCCAACGAATACATCAAGCTCACCAAGAACACCGATTACTGGAAGCCGGGACGGCCCTATCTCGACGGCATCGAGCTCGACATTTTTCGCGAGATCGCGCCGCGCAATCTCGCCTTCTTCGCCGGCGGCTACGACGTCGCCTCGCCCTATGGGGTGACGCCGCCGACCTTGAAGGACTTCAAGGAGCAGGCGCCGCAGGCGATCTGCACGATGAACGGGGTCAATGTCCCGCGCACGATGCTGATCAACCCGTCGAAGCCGCCGTTCGACAATATCGAGCTGCGCCGGGCGATGACGCTGGCGATCGACCGCGAGGCGTTCTCGACGATCATCAATGGCGGGGTGCGCCGGGTCGGCGCGCTGATGATGCCGCCGCCCGAAGGCGTGTGGGGCATGGACGAGGCGATGCTGAAGACGCTGCCCGGCTACGATCCCGACCACCAGAAGAGCCTCGCCGCCGCCCGCGCGATCATGGCGAAGCTCGGCTACGGGCCGGACAAGCACCTCGTCACCAAATTGTCGACGCGCGACATCCCGTCCTGGCGGACGCCGGCGGTGCTGCTCAATTCGCAGCTCAAGGACATCTATATCGACGCCGATCTCGACATCGTCGATACGACGCAATGGTATCCCAAGGTAATGCGCAAGGATTTCACCATCGGCGCGGTGCCGATCGAGACCGGCGTCGACGACCCGGACGAGATGTTCGTCGAGAATTTCGGCTGCAACAGCCCGCGCAACTATGCCGGCTATTGCGACGCCGGCGTCGAGAAGCTGGTCCACGCGCAGTCGGTCGAGGCCAATGCCGACAAGCGCCGCACGCTGATCGCCGAGATCGAGAAAAAGCTGGCCGATGCGGCGGTCCGCCCGGTGCTGTTCTACCCGGTCGGCGCGAGTTGCATGCAGCCCTACGTCAAGGGGCTGACGATCATGGTCAACAGCATCTACAACGGCTGGCGGTTCGAGGACGTCTGGCTCGACAAATAGCCCAAATCGTCATTCCTCGGCGTGCCGCCCCGGAATCGTTTGGGCGGCACGCCGGAATGAAGAAAGACCGCAACCCGCGGGGGCATACGCTTTATCAAGACGATAGGTTACACTTCGCCGATGCATTACCTGTCGACCCGCGATGCCCGGCCGCAGCCGGCGAGCTTCTCCTTCGAGGACGTGCTGCTTGCCGGGCTTGCCGAGGATGGCGGGCTGTATGTGCCCGAGGCCTTGCCGCGGCTCGACTTCGCCGCGCTCTCGGCGCTCTCCTATGCCGATCTCGCGGCGCGGATCGTCGGCCTCTTCGCCGCGCCGAGCTTTGGCGAAAGCGAGCTGAGTCGGCTTTCCAAAGCTGCCTATGCCGGGTTTCGCCACGCGGCGGTGACGCCGCTGGTGCA
>DASZLY010000037.1:0-2633 GCA_035552135.1 Allostellaceae bacterium
CCGCCGGGTGCTGGTGCTCGACCACGGCGACGAGATCGCCGTGTTCATCGACGGCGCCGGCTGGCGGCTGACCCGGGCCGACCCGCTGGCGCCGCCGGAAGGCGCCGACGTCCATGCCGGCCGGCTGTCGGCACCGATGCCGGGCCGCGTCGTGCAGCTGCTCGTCGCGCCGGGCGACGCGGTGACCCAGGGCCAGGCGCTCATCGTCATCGAGGCGATGAAGATGGAGCACACGATCGCCGCGCCGCGCGACGGTACGGTCGAGGCGGTGCGCTACGCGATCGGCGACCTCGTCGAGGAGGGCGCCGAACTGATCGCGCTGGCGGAGCCGGGCTGATGGCGCCGCGTGATGATTTTCCCGCTGCCAGTCTCCCTCCCAAGGGCCCGCTGCATCTGGTGAAGATGGCGGTCGGCGCCAGCGATGTCGAAAATCTGCGCCGGGCGCGCGTCGAGCGCTTCGCCGAGCGCGGCGCCAGCTGGGTCTACACCCGCAACCGCCCGCGCCGCGAGGCGGAGGTGCTCGACGGCGGCTCGCTCTATTGGGTCGTCAAGGGCCAGATCCGCGCCCGCCAGCGCGTCACCGGCTTCGAGACCAAGCGCGACGACAACGGCCGCGCCTATTGCCTGATCCTCACCGACCCGGAGTTCATCGTCACCCTGCCGCGCGGCTTCCGGCCGTTCCAGGGCTGGCGCTATCTGCTGCCGGGGGACGTACCGCGCGATGTGCCGGGCGGGCCCGGCGGCGATTTCCCGGCGATGCCCGATCACATGCTGCTGGAACTGCGCGAGCTCGGGCTGATCTGAGTTGGATTGGCGGGAGGCCTCGAAGGGCGCATTAGCGGTTCTGCAAGATGGCGGGTGGGCCGCATTGCCTGCCGTGGGCCTCGCGCCCATAATCCCGGCCAGCACCGCCGCACGAGGGCAGCACGATGATCGACCACCGGATCGACGGCCCCAGCGCCTGGAAGCGCGCCGATATCAGCGAGGAGGACTTCCGCGTCCGGCTGAGCCCGGCCTGCCTCGACGAGATCCGCCGCGTCGTCGACGAAATTCGCGCCCATCCGCTGCCGACGATCCTGCGCTCGCCGGCCGATTTCGACATGACCAATTGCCACGCGGCAATGGCCGAGGTGCGGCGCATCCTCAAGGAGGGGGTGCGTTTCGCGGTGGTCGACCGGCTGCCGGTCGAGGAAATGGCGAAGGACGAGGCTGAGACGATCTACTGGCTGCTGTCGTCGATGATCTGCCGCCCGGTCGCGCAAAAGCTCGACGGCACGATGATCTACAACGTCTGGGACACCGGCAAGCAGGCGCTGCCCGGCTCGGGCGTGCGGCCGGATTCGACCAACATCGAAATCCGCTTCCACATCGACAACGCCTACAACACGACCCCGCCGGAAATGGTCGGCCTCTTATGCCTGCAGACCGCAAAATCGGGCGGCGTCAGCCGCATCCTCTCGTTCCACAGCGTGCACAACCAGCTCCTCGCGCGGCACAAGGAGTTGCTGCGGCGGCTCTACCAGCCGTTCTGGTTCGACCGCCAGCGCGAGTTCTTTCCCGGCGAGCCCGAGACGTTCTCCGCGCCGGTCTTCACCATCGCCGACGAGTTGCAGGCGCGGTTCAGCGTGCACCAGATCAATTCGGGTTACGCGATGCAGGGCGCGCCGGTCGACAATGAAGGCGCGGCCGCGCTCGCCGCGACACTGGAGATTTTCGAAGACCCGGACATCTCGATCGATTTCGCGTTCCGGCCCGGCGAAATCCAGTTCGTCGACAACCGCACGCTCGGCCACAGCCGCACCGAATACGATGACTGGCCCGAGCCCGAGCGCCGCCGCCATCTCGTCCGCCTCTGGCTGCGCGATCACGGCAGGCGGGCGTATACGGGTTAGCGCTTATCGCGCCATCATATCGCCATTTTGGTGTGTCAGCTTTCGATTTCCTGCGTCGAGGCGCGACCGGTGACGTTGGAACCGCTCTTCGATCCGCCTGACGCGATGCCTGTTCCTGCCTGATAAATTCCGGCAGATAACAGGGATAACAGGCCTGCCGGGTACGGTCGGCGGCGAATGTGCTAAAAGGCGGCTGTCCATCGAGGAAGCCCCATGCCCGACGCCCATCCCGCCAATATCGACATCGACGCCGCGCTCGACGAAGCGGAGGAGCAGTACGCCGCGCGCAACCCCAGGAGCCGCGCGCAATACGAGGCGGCCTGCGCCGCCCTGCCGGGCGGCAATACGCGCTCGGCGATCTATGCCGAGCCGTTTCCGCTGACCATGGTCAAAGGCGAGGGGGCGCATCTGTGGGATGCCGACGGCCATGAATACGCCGACTTCCTCAGCGAGTTCACCGCCGGGCTCTACGGTCACTCGCACCCGGCGATCAGGAAGGCGATCGACGCGGCGCTCGACGGCGGCATCAATTTCGGCGCGCACGGCGTGGCCGAGGCCAAGTTCGCCGCGGCGATCTGCGATCGCTTTCCGTCGATCGAGCTGGTGCGCTTCACCAATTCCGGCACCGAGGCCAATCTGATGGCGGTCAGCGCCGCGCTCGGCATCACTGGCAAGCAGAAGATCCTGGTGTTCCACGGCGGCTACCACGGCGGCGTCTTCTATTTCCGCGGTAAGGGCAGC
>DASZLY010000038.1:0-4764 GCA_035552135.1 Allostellaceae bacterium
ATCGACGGCGGCTGGACGGCGCAATAAGCCTTCAGTCGTCATTGCGAGCGAAGCGAAGCAATCTCGTTCCGCAGGAGGCTAGTCCGGTCGAGATTGCCACGTCGCGCTGCGCGCTCCTCGCAATGACAAGGGCTATCGCGAGATCGCCTCCAGACGCCGGCCGGTGGTGCGCGGGCCCATCAGCGCGATGACGAAGAACACGATGATCATCGAGGTGGCGATGAACACGAAGACGCCCATCGTCCCGTAATTGCGCAGGCAGAAGGCGATGATGAAGCCGATGAAGATCGTGCTGAACCGGCTCCAGCCATAGGTGAAGCCGACCGCCCGGGCGCGGATGCGCGTCGGGTAGAGCTCGGACTGGTAGGCGTGCAGCGAATAGGCCAGCACGGTATTGCAGAAGGCGATGCAGACGCCGATCGTCATGATCCCCGGCGCGGCGGTCTGCTGCGCGAAGATGAGGCCGAAACCGGCGATGCCCAGCGCGGCGCAGGCGAGCTGCCACTTGCGCTCGCATTTATCGGCGAACTGGGTCGCGGCGAGCGAGCCCAACGGGTTTGCCGCGGCGATGATGATCGTGTAGGCGAGCGATTTGGTGACGTTGATGCCCTGCGCCAGGAGCAGCGTCGGAACCCAGCTGGTGAAGCCGTAATAGCCGACCGTCTGCAGCAGCTGAAAGATGATCAGCATGATCGTGCGGCTGCGATAGGTCTCGTTGAACATCTCGCGGAAGGCGCCTTTGCCGATCTCGACCTCGCCGGCAATGATATGCGGCGGCGGCAGCGGCCGCCCGCCGAGGCTGGCTTGGACGCGCGCCTCGATCATCGCGGTGATTCGCTCGGCCTCCGCGGTGCGGCCGTGCTGGGCGAGCCAGCGCGGCGATTCGGGCAGGCCCAGGCGCAGAATCCAGGCGATGATCGCGCCCACCGAGGCGATCAGCGGGACCCACCGCCAGCCGTCGATGCCGAGCGGCACATAAGGCACGAAAGCCCAGGCGAGAAAGGCGGTGATCGGGTAGGCGGTGGTGCCGATCAGCGAAGTGAACGCGAAGGCCTTGCCGCGGCGCTCGACCGGAACCAGCTCGGACAGATAGGTGTCGATCGTCACGAACTCGACGCCGATGCCGATGCCGCAGAAGAACCGCCAGAAGACGAGGCCGACATCGGTCGTCTGCAGCGCCATGATGAAGGTGCAGATCGAGTACCAGCAGAGCGCGAAGGTGAACACCGTCCGCCGGCCGAAATAGTCGCAAAACGGGCTCAAAAGCTGCGTGCCGATGAACATGCCGGCAAAGGTGGCGGCGATCAGGCTGGCATAGCCGTGGACGTCGAAGAAACCCTGGGTCGTCGGCACCATGATGCCGGCCTTGTAGAGCCCCGGCGCGATGAACGAGATGAGGCCGTTGTCGAACACGTCGAAGAACGCGCCGAGCGCCAAAAGGACGATAAAGCGCCGCATGTAATTGCTCGGCGGCAGCCGGTCCATCCGCGCGGCGATCGTCGCGACGGGCATGGTGGTGGTAGCGGCAGCGATCTCGGCCACGGCAGTTCCCTCCCCAGTTTTGATTATTGTTCTGTGTTAATGCGCGGCGACGCAAGCGCCACCTCTACCGGCGTCATTCCGGGATCGTCCAGCGGACGAGACCCGGAACCCAGGCACACGGAAAAACTAAAGGAAAAGCACCGGCGGCACCCGGAGCGATCGAAGCGCTCGTGCCGGCCCCCACCCGCTCGCGGCTGACGCCGCGCGCTTCCTTCCCCGTGGACACGGGGGAGGGGGAGGGAGGGGGCCGGCACCGGCTGCGCCTTAAGCGAGGCGGGCGAGGGCAGCGGCCGGCGCTGGCGTTAGACTGTATCGACGAGCACGATCTCCGCGTCCTCGCGGGCGGTGACGTGCAGCACCCGCTCGTCGGCGATGGCGAGACCGTCGCCCATTGCCGCCTCGATGCCGTTGACCGCGATCGACCCGGCCGCCGGGACGAGATAGGCGTGGCTGCCGGCGAGGCGGTATTCCGCCTCCTGGCCGGCCTTGAGCGTCGCGCCCAACACCCGCGCCTGGGTGCGGATCGGCAGCGCGTCGGCATCGCCGGCGATGCCGCTCGCCAGCGTCACAAACGCCCCGGCACGCTCGCCTTTGGGGAAGGGCTGTGTGTCCCAGAACGGCGCGCCGCCCTTCTCGTCGGGGAAGATCCAGATCTGGAAGAGCCGCGTCGGCACCGTCTCGCGGTTGTATTCGGCGTGGCGGATGCCGGTGCCGGCGCTCATCACCTGGACGTCGCCGGCTTCGGTGCGTCCGCTATTGCCCAGGCTGTCCTGGTGGCTGATCGCGCCTTCGCGGACATAGGTAATGATCTCCATGTCCTGATGCGGATGCGGGTCGAAGCCGGTGCCGGGCGCGATGAGGTCGTCGTTCCACACCCGCAGACGTCCCCAATGGGTGCGCTCGGGGTCGCGGTAATCGGCGAAGGAGAAATGATGGCGGGTGTCGAGCCAGCCGTGCTGGGCGCCGCCGAGGCTGGCGAAGGGTCGAAGCTCGATCATGGCGATTCTCGCGAAAAGAGGGGTTCGCCCATAGATGGGGACGCCCGGCCGCCGCCAATAGAAGCGCGAATGGCATGGCTGACAAATCGACCGTTGATGCCGCCGGTGAAACCGTGCTCAACCCTGACTGGGTTTTAGGCAATCCGGGTTTTGGGCAATCCGGGTTCGCCCAGCCGGCCAACCGGCCGGAAGCAGCTCCAAACGGGGGAAACGCCATGCCGGACAGCGGCGGATGAGCGCTGCGCTGTCGCTCTCGACGATGCTCGCGCCGTTCCGCGTGCGCAGCTTCCGCTTTCAGTTTCCGGCGGATCTGCTGACCTCGTGGGGCGTCGAGATGGAGAACCTCGTGCTCGGCTGGTTCATCCTGGTCGAGACCGGCTCGGTGCTGCTGCTCTCGCTGTTCTGGGCGCTGCAATATCTCGGCACGCTGCTGGCGCCGCTGTTCGGGATGGCCGGCGACCGTATCGGCCACCGCGCGATTCTCTGCGGCATGCGCATCGTCTACGGCCTCCTGGCGATGGTGATGACCGCGCTGGCGGTCTCGGGCGCGCTGCGCCCGCTGCACGTCTTCATCATCGCCACCGCGTCAGGGCTGCTGCGCCCCTCCGACCAGACGATGCGCAACGCGCTGATCGCCGAGACGATCCCGCTGCAGGGGCTGATGCCGGCGATGGGCATCTCGCGGACGACGCAGGATTCGGCGCGCATCGCCGGCTCGCTGGTCGGCGCCGGTCTCTTCGCGGCGTTCGGGATGGGCGCGGTCTATTGCGTCATCACGCTGTTCTATGCCGGCGGCTTTCTGCTGACGCTGGGCGTCGGCGGCCGGCGGTACCAGCCCGAGACCGCGAGCCCGCCCTTGTGGCGCGACCTTGTCGACGGGCTCGCCTATGTCTGGGACACGCCGGTGTCGCTCGCGGCGATCTGGCTGGCGCTGCTCGTCAACCTGACCGCCTTCCCGCTGACCGGCGGCCTGTTGCCCTATGTCGCGCGCGAGGTCTACCACATCGACCAGACCGGGCTCGGCACGCTGGTGGCGAGCTTTGCCTTAGGCTCGCTGATCGGCTCGATCGCGGTGAGCTTTGCCGGACGCGCGCTGCGCCCGGCGCGGATGATGATCGTCTGTGCGCTCGCCTGGTACGCCTTCCTCCTCGCCTTTGCCGAAATGCCCGCGCCGGCCAGCGGCCGCGTCGCGCTGATGCTGGCCGGGACGGCGCAGGCGCTGAGCCTGGTGCCGATGTCGGTGCTGCTGCTGCACAGCGCCGGCGAGCGCTATCGCGGCCGGGTAATGGGGGTGCGCACGCTGGCGATCTACGGCGTGCCGCCGGGACTGCTGGTTGCCGGCGCGCTGATCGACAAGATCGGCTTCACCGCCACCGTGTCGCTCTATTGCGTCGTCGGCAGTCTCTTCACCGCGCTGATCGCGCTGCGCTGGCGCGACGCGCTATGGCCGCTCTCCGCGCCGGCGAACGCGCGCCCCGCGCCGTAATCAAGCGCGCTCCGCCTCCCCGGGAGCTTGCGGCTCTACGAATGACGCAGATACCAGCTGTGCGTCCGGCGAGACGCGTTCTTCGAGCGCTCCTCAGCATGACGGATTTCTTCCCTACCCCAGCTTCACCAGCTTTTGCAGCGAGCGCAGGCCGGGCGGGATTTGCTCGCCCTTGGCGCGGACGCGGCGGCCCCAGTTGGTGTAGCTGACCTCGCCGACATAGATATCGCCGCGAGAATCCACCGCGATGCCGTGCGGCGAGATGAACTGACCGGTGGCGAGCCCGGCATGTTCCTTGCCGAGCCGCGCCAGGAGCTTGCCGTCATGGGCGTAGATGCTGACCCGCGGGCCGCAGCCGGGAATATCGATATTGACCGCCATGTCGGGGCCGATCTCGCCGATATACATGCGGCCCTCCTTGCCCGGCTCGAGATAGAGGCCGGACGGGCGGTGCATGTTGTTCCACTGGCCCTCGTACTTGCCGTTGCCGTCGAACACCTGGACGCGATGGTTCTCACGATCGGCGACAAAGACGAACCCGTCATGGTCGCAGCACACATTGTGCGCGATGTTGAACTGGCCGGGGTCGGTGCCGGGCTCGCCCCACGACATGCGCA
This sequence comes from Allostellaceae bacterium, assembly GCA_035552135.1. Classification (GTDB taxonomy): domain Bacteria; phylum Pseudomonadota; class Alphaproteobacteria; order ATCC43930; family CGMCC-115725; genus DATARH01. The sequence goes on from DASZLY010000038.1 coordinate 4,644, forward strand.
ATTTGCCGTCGAGGGTGAATTTATGGACGCGCGAATTGCCGTAGCCGTCCGAGACGAAAATGCTGTCGCCGTCGGGCGACATCGCCGTGTGGGTGCAGCGGTGGAACGGCTCGCCGGACAT
>DASZLY010000039.1:0-5372 GCA_035552135.1 Allostellaceae bacterium
GCACGCACCTCGACATGCTCGGGCGCGCGCTGCCAATCCCAGTGCACCCGGTAGCGGTATTGGCCCTGGCCGACGATCTCGCTCATCGCGCGTCCCCTTCCCGTTGCGACACTTGATTGCCGGCACTATAGCAGGCCGCGCCGGCGATGCGTCCGCTTCGGCCGCGAGCGAAGCGATGGCCTGCCCTGCGCAGACGGCGGGGTGCTAGCATCGGCCGCCCGATCAGGAGCCCCGACCATGGCGGATGACCGCGAAATCCTCGAACAGCTCAACCGCGACTACATCGCCTCGGTGCAGAACGCCGATGTGACCCGGTTCGAGGAGATCCTCGCCGACGAGTTCTATTGCTCGAACCCGGACGGGTCGCTCGTCGACCGTGACGATTTTTTGCAGCAGACCGCGCGGCCGGTGACGATCACCGGGCTTGAGGCACGCGAGGTGATGATCCGCCTGTTCGGCGATTTCGCGATCATCCATGCCCGCACCTTCTATCGCACGGCCGAGGGCGAAGCGAAATCGGGCCGCTACACCGATGTCTGGGCGCGTCGAGACGGCCGGTGGCGCGCAGTATCCGCGCACGTGACGCGCGGCTGAAAATAACCATACCTTTTAATCATCAGCCCATCTTGCAACCACAGGCTTTGCGCTATTCAGCGTAGCGAACACAAGCCGCATCAAACCATGGCGCGATTTATCAATATATTCTTGGTTTTAACAAAATATTTCAAAATACTAGCGAAAGTTTATCATAATTAACCGTCTATTGGTTTTGGTGGCACCGGTGGCGGGGATATTGTCCCTGAGGTTATGAAGCTCAGGAGCGTCGGAAGCCGCCATGGTCTCAGCTACGGACTACCCGCATCAATCGGGCCATCTCCGCGGGCACGAACACGAGACGGAGCGGCCGCGCAAGCGCCGTTTCCGGCTGTTGTCGGCGCTCGCCGCACCGTTCAAGGATATGGACGAGCGCGCGCTGCACAAGAAGCACGGGCCCACCGAGGTGCGGAACAACAGCAAGGGCAATGTGTTCGTCCGGCAGACAGCGGCACCCGCCAAGGTTCCCGTCAGACGGTTCCCGCGCGGCGACGACTGAGCCGGCACCCTCCCCGCCCGGCGGCCGCCGATGCCCCTGCGAACGGTATCGACGGAGCGCGGACGGGCTTATGGATCTCCCGCCATCCGGGACAATGCGATGGACCGCGTGGCAGAAAGTCGCGGTCCTTCGCGCCGTGCGCAACGGGCTGTTGACCCACGCCGAGGTGCGCGCGCGCTATCTCCTCTCCGACGAGGAACTTGCCGCCTGGCAGGCCGATTTCGACCGCAGCGGCATCGTCGGGTTGCAGCAGAAATCGCTGCGCCAGCGCCGCCGGCGCCGCCACCCTGCTGCGCCGAAGAGCTCGGCAAAGCAATAACCCCGGGGCGACAACCCTCGGCGGCCGGAGGCTTCCCTTGGAATCCGGCGAGCGTTAGGATCGGCTGTCGTCGCGATCGAAAGACGGCTGATCCGAGGGTCCGGCGCTGACAGCCAACGACACCACCGATTCAAACCCCGCCGAGCTGCCGGCCGAGGCCGACGCGCCGCAGGCGCCGGAGACCGCGAACGGCGAAGCCGCATCCGCCGGCCAGCCGCCGCGCCCTCGCCGGCGGCGCCGACGCCGGCGCGGGCCGCGTCTTGCAGGCGCGCCGGACGCCGCCGCGACGGCGGCTGCGGGAGAAGCTGCGCCGCCGGGCGACACGCCGCTCGCCGAGGACGGCGAGGCATCATCGCCCGAGACCGCCGCAGGGCCGCCGCATGTCCCCGGTGAGGCGACGCTGCGCCTGCGCAGCCGGCCGCGCCGCCGACGGCGCCCGCCTGTCGCGGCCGCTCCGGCAAGCGCGACCACGGCGACCGGCGAAGCGGGGGAAACCGCGCCCGCGGCGGATGCCGCAGCGCCCGTTGCGCCCCGTCTCGGACCCGACGGTCAGCCATTGCGCCGCCGCCGGCGTCGTCGCCGTCCGCCGCAATTAGGTGGCGCGCCCGGGAATGCCGCCGAAGGCGCCGCCGCGGCTGAGCCCGGCGGCGCGGCGCCGGCACAAGCTCCGGCCGATGGCCAACGCCGTCCGCCGCGCCGCCGCAACCGGAAGCCGCGCACCGACCGGCCGGCCGTGGCAGCGGGAGGCGGGGCGGAAGGCCAGGCGGGAGCACGCCCCGAGCGGGATCGCCGCTCCGCCGCGGATCGTGGCCCGCGTGATGGCGCCCCGCGGCACGACGGACCGCGGCCCGATGGACCACGCGGGCGCCGCGACGGCGAGCGCCGCCGCGACGGCGGACGCGGGCGGGACGGCCGCGGCGATCGCGACAAGCGCGCCGAGCGCAAGATCTACACCTACGATTCCGTCGTCGATCGCGGCTTCGAGGATGTCGAGGAAGAAGCCGGGACGCGGCGGGTCCACTGGTCGATCGTCAAGCGCACTGTCGCCGACCAGGTCAGCCGCAAGCCGATGTCGCAAAGCTATGTGCTGCAGCGTGAGGGCATCGACAGCGAGTTCCCCAGTCTCGGCGCAGCCAGGAACGCGGTGAACAAGAACATCGTACATCCTGAAAAGCTGACCCTGTCCAAAGCGGAACACGCGGCACAAAAGAGCGGTCGTTGACGAATTCACGCCTGCCGCCGCTCACCGGGCGCCAAAACAAACCCGCGACGCTGGCCCACCCCGAAAGAGCATGGCGATGAGCCGGGCGCGCCCCGTCGACAGCCGCCCGCCGGCAGGTTCGGGCGATCGCGAGACGCTGATGCGATACGGGCTGGGTGTCGCGCTGGTGCTGCTCGCCACCGCTGCTACAGCGCTCGTCGCGCAGTTCGATCCGCACCCGTTCCTCTACACCTATTACGCGGCGATCGTCGCGGTGACCTGGTTCGGCGGGTTCGGGCCGGGATGCCTCACCGCGGTGCTGGCGATCCTCGCCGCCGAGTATCTTTGGGTGCCGCCGTTCCAGAGCCTGGGCGTCGACCGCGCCGAGCTGCCCGATTTCATCGCCTTTGTCGCGTTTTCCGGCGCCAGCATCATCGTCGCCGCGGCGCTGCGCCGCCACCTGCCGCACGGCGCAGCGCAGCCGGTCTCCGCGCCAGCCAGCCTCCCGCTCGCGGCAACCCCCGCGGCTCCGCCCCCCGCACGCGGCAATGCGCTGCCCGCCGATCTCAAGCAGCTCGAAGCCGAGGCGATCGGCATCTTTCGCGAAGTGGCGGCGGAGTTCCGCAAGCCGGTGCTGATGTATTCGATCGGCAAGGATTCGAGCGTCCTGCTGCATCTCGCGCTGAAGGCGTTTCACCCGGCGAAGCCGCCCTTTCCGCTGCTGCATATCGACACCACCTGGAAATTCCGAGAGATGATCGCGTTTCGCGACGCGACCGCGGCGCGGCTCGGGGTCGAGCTCATCGTCCATACCAACCAGGAAGGGCTGGAGCGCGGGATCGACCCGGTCGCCTCGGGTTCGGCGCTGCACACCCAGGTGATGAAGACCGAGGCGCTGAAGCAGGCGCTGGAGCAATTCGGTTTCGACGCGGCGATCGGCGGCGCACGGCGCGACGAGGAGAAGAGCCGCGCCAAGGAGCGCATCTTCTCGCTGCGCGGCGGCGGCCATGCGTGGGACCCGCGCCACCAGCGGCCCGAATTGTGGCACCTGTTCAACACGCGGCTGCGGCCCGGCGAGTCGATGCGCGTCTTTCCGCTGTCGAACTGGACCGAGCTCGACATCTGGCGCTACATCGCGGCCGAGGGCATCGATGTCGTGCCGCTCTATTTCGCCAAGGAGCGCCCGGTGGTGCGGCGCGGCGACACGCTGATCGTGGTCGATGACGACCGCCTGCCGCTCGAACCCGGCGAGCGGCCGGAACTGCGCCGCGTGAGGTTTCGCACCCTGGGCTGCTATCCGCTGACCGGCGCGCTCGAGTCGGATGCGGCGAGCGTCGCCGACATCGTCGCCGAATTGGCCGGGTCGCGGCAATCGGAGCGCCAGGGGCGGCTGATCGACGCCGATGAGGACGCCTCGATGGAGCGCAAGAAGCGCGAGGGCTATTTCTGATGGCCACGGAGATCGAAGCGCCGGCCGCCGGACCGGCCGACAAGGCGCTGCTGCGCTTCCTGACCTGCGGCTCGGTCGATGACGGCAAGTCGACGCTGATCGGCCGCCTGCTCTACGACAGCCAGGCGGTGCTCGCCGACCAGCTCGCCTCGTTGGAACGCGACTCGCGGCGCTTCGGCACGACCGGCGACGAGATCGACCTCGCGCTGCTGCTCGACGGGCTGGAGGACGAGCGCCAGCAAGGCATCACCATCGACGTCGCCTACCGCTTTTTCGCCACCGGCCGGCGCTCGTTCATCGTCGCCGACTCGCCGGGGCACGAGCAGTACACGCGCAACATGGCGACCGGCGCCTCGACCGCCGACCTCGCGCTGCTGCTGGTCGACGCCCGCAAGGGCGTTGTCGCGCAGACCCGGCGGCATTCGCTGATCTGCTCGCTGCTCGGCATTCGCCATGTCGTGCTCACGGTCAACAAGCTCGACCTCGTCGATTTCGACCGCGCCCGCTTCGAGACGATCGCCGAGGACTACCGCCGCTTCGCCGCCGAGCTGCAGTTCGCCTCATTGGAGGCGATCCCGATCTCGGCGCGCTACGGCGACAACGTGACGCGCCGCTCCTCGCGCATACTCTGGTACCAGGGCCCGAGCCTTATCGAGTATCTCGAAACGGTCGATGTCGCCGGCCGCGGCGAGCGCACGGGGTTCCGCTTTCCGGTGCAGTGGATCAGCCGCCCGCATGGCGATTTCCGCGGCGTCGCCGGCACCGTCGCCGCCGGCTCGGTCGCGCCGGGCGACCCGGTCGTCGTCGCCGGCTCGGGGGTCGAAACCCGGATCAAGGAGATCGTCACCTTCAATGGCGCGGTGCCGCGCGCCGCTGCCGGCGACGCGGTGACGCTGACCTTCGCGCAGGAGATCGACGTCACCCGCGGCGACCTGCTGACAAGCCCCGCCTCGCGCGCGCAGAGCGCCGACCAGTTCGCCGCCCATATCATCTGGATGAAGGACGAGCCGCTGGTGCCCGGCCGCTCGTACTGGCTGAAGATCGGCCCGCGCACCGTGACCGCCACCGTCACCGCGCTCAAGCACCGCATCGATGTCGATAGCGGCGCGCATATCGCCGCGCGCAACCTGGCGCTCAACGAGATCGGCTTCTGCAACCTGTCGACCGGCCAGCCGATCGCCTTCGACCCCTACGCGATGAACCGCGAGACCGGCGGCTTTATCCTGATCGACCGCTTCACCAACGAGACCGCCGGCGCCGGGATGATCGACTTCGGGCTGCGCCGGGCGACCAATGTCCATCTCCAGGC
>DASZLY010000040.1:0-3693 GCA_035552135.1 Allostellaceae bacterium
CCGTCCGTCGCCGAGGATCGAGAGATGGTCGAAACCGCGCAGCAAATTGAGGCGCGAGCCGGGAATCAACGCGTGCAGCCGTGCCGCGATCTCGGGCGGGCTTTCGCTGTCGGCTGCGCCATGCACCAGCACCACCGGCAGCCGGATGCTCCGCGCGACCTCGCTCTGATCCTCGTTGACCGCCTGCACCAGCACCGGACGCATCGCCCCGGCGTTGCGATAGTCGGCGCTGCCGTAGCGCTCGCGCAGCCGGTCTCGCGCCGGACCCTCCGGTGTCATGGCGCGCAGCGCGCGGAAGGCCAGCCGGCGCGGCAGGCGCTTGAGCCGTGCCGCCAGCGAGCGGTGCGGCGGCAGCCCGGCGGCGGCGATCAGGAACAGGCCGCTCACCGCGCCTGGATGGCGCGCCGCGAGCCGCAGCCCCACGCGGCAGCCGAACGAATGGCCGATCCAGAGGCGCCGTCGCGCCGGCAGTCCGCCGAGCCACTCCGCGACCGCATCGGCATAGTCCTCGGTCCCCCAGGCGGCGGGTGGCGGCGGCGACGCGCCGAACCCGGGAAAATCGACGAGCAGCGAATCGGCGCGCCCGGCCATCGCCTCGGCGAGCGGCGTGAGCGAGGCGTGGCTGTGCCCCCAGCCATGGCCCCACACCAGCTCCGGCGCGCCGTCCGGCGCAGCCCCGGCAAGCCGAAAGGCGGCAAATCGCGCTCCCGCCGCGTTGATGTCCTGACGTTCGAGTAGCATTTGCCCCTTCGCCTATAGGATAAGACAACGCGATGAAAACCCGAATTGCGGTGTTTCTCGGCGGCCGCTCGCCCGAGCACGACGTCAGCGTCGTCACCGGCTTGCAGGCGCTGCAGGCGCTCGACCAGACGCGGTTCGACGCGTTTGTCGTCTATGTCACGCCGCAAGGCGACTGGCTTGTCGGGCCGGGGCTCGACGAGCGGCGCAACTACCTGCCCGACGCCGCGCTGCGCGCGCAGCTGAGCGAGGTGACGCTCGACATCGCCTCTGCCCCCGGCGGCCGGCTCGTCGCGCGCAAGAGCGGGCTGTTCTCGCGCCGGATGGAAACGCCTTTCGATGTCGCGCTCCCCGCCTTTCACGGCCTGGGCGGGGAGGATGGTCAGTTCCAAGGGCTCTTCGAGGCGGCCAACATCCCCTATACCGGCATGCGCACCTTGGCTGCGGCGGTGCTGATGGACAAGGCCGTCACCAAGCGCGCCCTCGAAGGGAGCGGCATCCCGCTCCTGCGCCAGGCGGTAATCGACCGGCCGGCGACGGGATTGCCCGCCGCCGCCGCGCTCAAAGAGGCGATGCGGCTCGCCAATGTCGGCTTCCCGTGCATCGTCAAGCCGGTGCATCTCGGCAGCAGCATCGGCGTCGGCAAAGCGGAGAACCTCGACGAGGCGCGTGCCCTTCTCGCGGCGATTTTCCGCCTCGACGGCCAGGCGCTGATCGAGCCGTTCGTGCCGAACCTCGTCGAGTACAATGTGTCGGTCGGCCGGCTCGGCGGTGCTGTGCGCTGCTCGGCGATCGAGCGGCCGAAGCGGGTCGAGGCGCTCCTCGATTTCCGCCAGAAATACCTCTCGGGCGGCGACAGCAAGACCGGCGGCAAGGTGCTCGGCCAGTCGAGCCAGGGCATGCTGTCGCTGACCCGCGAGATCAACCCCGACCTGCCGGCCGCTTTCGCCGACAATATCCGCCGCTGGGCGATCGCCGCGTTCGAGGCGGTCGGCGGCAGCGGCGCGCCGCGCATCGATTTCCTGTGCAACGAGGCGACGGGCGAAGTCTGGCTCAACGAGGTCAACCCGTGCCCCGGCTCGTTGGGCTTCTATCTATGGGAAGCCGCGCCAAGTCTGCCCGATGGTACAGGGCCGCTCGGCTTCACCGCGCTGTTGTCGGCGCTGATCGACGAGGCGCAGGCGCGCCACCGCGCGGCGCAGCTGCCCGACGACCCCGTGCCCGCCGACGCGCGGCTGCTGAAGCGGCCGTAGCCGCGCGCCATCACGGCCGGATCACCACCTTGCCGACATGGCGGTCGGCCTCGACATAGGCCTGCGCCGCGGCGATCTCGTGGAGCGCGAAGCCGCGATCGACGATCGGCTTGATCCGCCCGTCGCCGAGCGCGGGGAACAAATCGGCCATGAAGCGCTTCGCCGATTCGGCGCGCTGCGCCGCGTTGCGCAGCCGGTTCGAGACGCCGTAAAGGTGCAGCCGCTTCTCGGCCAGCCGGTCGATGTTGAACTCGGCGGTGTGGATGCCGCTCATCCGGCCGATCGTGCAGAACCGGCCGCCGACGTTCATCGCATCCATGCACGGCGCCAGCGCGTCGGCGCCGATATTGTCGACGACCATGTCGATCCCGGCCGGCCCGGCGGCTTCCTTGACCGCCTCGCCCATGCCGTCGATGCCGGTCACCACCGCGACGTCGAGCCCGTGCGCCTTCAGCTTTTCGAGCTTGTCCGCGGAGCGCGAGGTGCCGATGACCCGCGCGCCGAGATATTTGCCCAGCACCAGCGCCGCCGTCCCGACCCCCGACGGCACGGCGGTCACCAACAGCGTCTCGCCCTTCAGGAGCTGCGCGCTGGCGAACATCCCGTCATGCACGACGACGAACACCACCGGCACCGATGCCGCCTCTTCCCATGAGAGGGCGGCCGGCGCCGGCAGTACCTCGCGGCCGTCGACCAGCGCGAATTCGGCAAAGCCGCCGGCGCAGCGCGCCATGATCCTGTCGCCTTCCTTGATCCCGCCGACATTGGCGCCGATCTCGACGACTTCGCCCGCGGCATCGCCGCCGCCGGTGCGCTCGTCCTGCGGCTTCGCGATGTCGCTGCGCATCGTGTGCAGCCGGCGGAACTCGGCGCGGTTGATCGACGAGGCGCGCACCCGCACCAGCACCTGGCCGGGCCCGACCACCGGGCGCTGCACGTCGCGCACATCCCACGTCCCGCCTTTCGGCCCGGACACCATGATCGCCGCCTTCATCGATTTCCTCCGCCGTTCGCCGGTGCCGGTGTTATAGCAATCCGCGTCATGTCTGCCACCCGAGCGACAACCCTCGCCGGCACGCTCGCGACGCTGCTTACCAGCGCTGCGGCCGAAGCGGATACGGTCAAGACGCCCGATTGCCAGCGCGATCTGGCCATGGCCAACCGCCTTGTCACCGCGATCGCGGCGCGCGAGAAGCAGTTCGTCAAGGGTGATCTGGCGCGAAATTGTGCGCTGTTGCGGCAGAACCTCGTCGACCTCGTCAAGGCGCGCGAGCCGATGGACCGCTGCATTACCGGGCACGATCACGGCGAAAATCTCGGCCAGATCGACGCGTCGATCGAGGATGTCCGCGCCGTGCTCGCCGAGAAGTGCGGAAAATGAGTAATCTCAGGCACGCTCCCGGAGCGGGGCGGCCCTCGCAAGGACCGGCGGCATGACGCGACAGTTGCACCTCAACCTTTTCATCCACAGCCGCGGTCACCACGAGGCGTCGTGGCGCCATCCCGGCACCTCGCCGCTGCCGCTGACCGATATCCGCTATTACCAGGACTTGGCGCAGCGCGCCGAGGCAGGCCTGTTCGATTCGATCTTTCTCGCCGACCAGCTGGCGCTCGGCGGCGACGTCGCGCAGGCGGCGCGCACCTGGCTCGAGCCGCTGACCGTGCTTGCCGCGGTCGCGGTGGCGACGCAGCGCATCGGCCT
>DASZLY010000041.1:0-13493 GCA_035552135.1 Allostellaceae bacterium
AGCTGGCGCCGGGGATCACGCTGCATCCGGTCGGCGGCCACACCCCGGGGATGCAGTTCGTGCGCGTGCACACCCAGCGCGGCTGGGTCGTCGTCGCCTCCGACGTCACCCATTACTACGAGAATTTCGAGACCTACCGGCCCTATACCGCGGCCTGGCATGTCGGCGACATGCTGGAGGCGTACGACAAACACCGCGCCGCCGCGCCGTCGATCCGCCACATCGTGCCCGGCCACGACCCGCTGGTGCTGGCGCGCTACCCGACCGTATCGTCGTCGCTCGACGGCATCGCCTGCCGGCTGGATGTCGAGCCGAGCTACTAACGTGGCCTAAGACGGAAACTTCGTCATTCCGGGATCGCCTGAAGGGCGAGGCCCGGACCCCAGGAACGCGGGCTTTGCGGTGCGTATCCCCGGCCGGCGAGAGCGGGGCAACCGCTCGTGTTCCTGGGTTCCGGGTTCATCGCTGTGCGATGCCCCGGAATGACGGAAATATTGATGGCGATCGCGGGACGGCACGCCGTCCCGCCGCCGTCATTTGCTCTTGTCGGCGATGATCGCGTTGATCGCGTCGATGTTTTCGTGCGGCTGCTCGATGCCCGAGCGCTCGACTTGAAGCAGCATGCCGACGCGGCTGTCGCGCGCCGCCCAGCCGCGGGTCATCGCCTCGGTCAGCTCTTCCAATGCGAGGTTGGCGAGGCGCATCGGCACGCCGACCTCCTTGCCGAGTCCGACCGCGAGCGACACGTCCTTGTGCAACAGGCGCAGCGCGAAATCCGCCGGGTCGTACTGGCCGGCGAGAAACTTGCCGAGCCGGTCGAACGTGCGCGGCCGACCGGTCGCGCCCTGGCGCACCGCCTGCCACAGATCGAGCGGCGGGACGCCGGCCTTGATCCCCATTGTGAAGACCTCGGCAAGGGCGACGTTCATCACCGCGCTGGTGCAGTTGTGCACCAGCTTGGCGATCGTGCCGGCGCCGACCGGACCGATATAGGCCGCCTGGTCGCCCATCGCGCCGAGCACTCCCTGGTAGCGGTTGAACTGCTGCTCGTCGCCGCCGACCCAGATCGCCATCTTGCCGCTGGCGGCGCCGCCCGGCCCGCCGCTCACCGGCGAATCGAACATGTAGATGTTCTTCTCGGCGAAGGCGGCGTTGATCTTGCGCACCACCGAGACCGAGTTGGTCGACATGTCGAAGAACGCGGTGTCGGGCTTCATCCCCTCGATGAGCCCGTTGGGGCCGAGCGCCACCGCCTCGACATCGGCCGGCACCGGCAGCGAGGTGAACACCACCTCGCTCTGCTCGCCGACGGCTTTCGGACTGTCGGCCCAGACCGCGCCGTTGGCCAGATAGGGCTCGGCGGCAGCGCGGCGAATGTCATGCACGACGAGCTGGTGCCCGGCCTTTTGCAGATTGGCCGCCATGCCCTTGCCCATCATCCCGAGACCGATGAATCCGACCTTCATCTCGCGTTCCTCCGCCCGTCTAGCGATAGAGTTCGATGGTCAGAATGAATTCATCGAGGGGAACCCCCGTCAACCGCGTTTTCAGCGCGGCATCTTCGTCATGCCCGGCGCGCAATTCGGCAATTTTCGTCCGGCCCGCCGCGAGTTCGGCGACGCGGGCGGTAAAGCGCTTCATCTGGCGCCTGTTTGCCGCGTGATTGCCATAGCCGCTCACGACAAATAGCGAGCCAGATGGCAGCGCTTGGCCGAGGCAGGCCGGCTCATCCCAGAAATAACCAGCGCATAGCCGTGGGTCGGCAAGCTTGCGCAGTTCCCAGGGCACGACCGGATCGGTCGAGATGACGAGCGTGTCGCCGCTTCTGTTGCGTTCGATGAAATCGATGATCCCGCCATACGGCACGGCGGCGTTCCGCTTGAAGGGGTGGCCGCCGCCGCGCAACTCGCCGATCGTCACCAGCGCCGGCAATAATGCACCACAAGTCACCAGCAGCGCGCCGGACGGGGCGCGCCGTGCGACCCGATCGAAAAAGCTCGTCAGCACCAGCGCCAATACCGGCGCGAGATAGAGAAAGGCGCGCGGCTCGGAGAAACCGGCCAAAGCCGACGGCACGATCATGGCGAGGAGCAAAAGGCACAAATTAAGCGGGTTTGCCTTGTTGCGCCAATCGACCAGCCACAGCATCGCGGCAACGGTGACCAGAGCCAGCGGGGAAAGTGCCCATGCCCGTCCCACGCCGACCGCGCAGCCGCCAAAAAACCCGAGCGCATCGGTAGCGATGGCGGAAAACGGCGAATTGGCAAACTTCTCGCGCCAGACGAGGTTGCGGCGAACAAGCGACATCGCCGTCCAAAGACCGGGAGCGGCGCATACCCCGAACAAAAGCCAATAGGAAATGTCGAACGCGAGGCGGTGCGCTCGCTCAAGCAGATAGCGATAGATCACGAAGGGCAGCAGAACGAGCGGCGCGATCAAGTTGACCGAGACCGCGACACCGAGCGGCACCGCCGAGGCGAGACGCGTCGCGAAGGTTCCGCCCGCCAAGTAGAGCGCCGCGAACATTCCGACGCAGAGCGCGAACATCGGATACCAGCGGATTGCGTCGCCCTGGCCGATCGCCAACGGCGACAAGCCGAACAGCAGTACAGCGACCAGCCGGTTCGCCGGACCGGCCACCGCGTCGCGTCGCCCATCGATCAGCGCCAGCGCGATGAGATGCCATAGCCCCAATGCGAGCGCCGTCATCGTCAGGCTGATCAGCCGAAGCGCCGGCTCGCCTATGCCGGCACCGTATAGCTTCACAAAAACAAGAAAGCTCAGAGGTGGATGGATGTCGAGACCGTCGAGGAAGAAGCGGATGTAATCCCAGGTCGAGTCCCGATATTCCGCCGGAAGGAGTCGCCCGATGGTCTGGATTTCGTCGTCGAACGGGAAGCGCCAGACCCGTCCCGCGGCGACAGCAGCGGCAGCGAACAGCGCGAGGCTCGCTAAAACATCGATCCAGTAGCGCCGCCCCGCGAGCCCGAAGGCGCCGGCGAGAGGCGCCTGGTCGGGCTCCCGCCAGCGATCGGGCGCGCTAATCGCGATGCCGCAATTCGTTATTGACGTGACGGTCGCCGCCGAGCCAGCGGGCGAGCTCGGAATGCGCGTCCGCCTTGCGGATCGCGTCGATCTCGGCGACGTCGGGCGGATCACAGGTGAATTCGAGGATCATCCCGTCGGGCGACCGCGTGTAGATCGACTTGCAGTAGCCGTGATCGGTCTCGCGGAACGGCTCGCCAGCCGCGTTGAGCCGCGCCTTCAGCTCGTCGTAGGTCTGGTCGCTGGCCTTCAGCGCGATGTGGTAGTGGCTGCCGACCTTGGGCGGCTCCTTGGCCTGGGTCAGCGCGTACATCTCGGGGTCGGCGAACTGGAAGAAGGCGAGCGCACCGCCATCCTTGAGCCCAAAGAAGGTGTGGCAGAAATCGACCTCGCGGCCGAGGTCGGCGCGGTAGGTGCGCTCGCACCAGGTCGCGACCAGCGGAATGCCGAGCAGATCTTCGAGAAAGCGGCGGTTGGCCTCGTGGTCCTTCACCACATAGGCGTTGTGGTGCAGGCGCAGCGGCAATTCGTCGAGCAGCTTCGCCCCAACGGGCTTGGCTTCGCGCGGTCTGGCTTCGAGCGTATCCATGGGCATCCTCCCTTGCGCTAGGATCGAGCATATTTCCCGTCCGCCCCGCCGGCAAGGAAGCGCTCGCCGGTCTGCGCGGCTAGCCCGGATCGCGGGCGTCCCGCCCGCTTTCTCGCTGAAATAGCGGGCAGGACGCCCGCGATCCGGCGTCTGTCAGCCGGCCGACTTCACCGCGCCGCTCTGGTGCAGCGCGGCGATCTCGCCGGCCGAGAAGCCCCAATCCTTGAGGATGTCGCCGGTATGCTGCCCGGCGCGCGCCGGCGGGTTCTGCACGCTTGTCGGCGTCGCCGAGAAGCGCGGCGCCGGCGCCGGCTGAGCGACGCCGTCGACCTCGACAAAGCTGCCGCGGTGGCGGTTGTGCTCGTGCTCGATAGCCTCCGACATGGTCAGCACCGGCGCGAAGCAGATGTCGGTCTGCTGCATGATCTCGACCCATTCGGCACGGGTCTTCTGCTTGAAGACCTTGGCGAAGCGCGCCTGCATCGCCGGCCATTGCGCGCGGTCGCCCTGCGCCGGCAGATCGGCCCCTTCGAGCCCAGTATGGGTCAGCAGCAGGCGATAGAATTGCGGCTCGATCGAACCGACCGAAATGAACTCGCCGTCTTTCGTCTCGTAGACATGGTAGAAATGCGAGCCGCCATCGGTGCGGTTGTGGCCGCGCTGCTCGACCCAGGCGCCCGAGGCAAGCGCGCCGTACATCATCGTCATCAGCGAGGCCGCGCCCTCGACCATCGAGCAATCGACGACCTGGCCCTTGCCCGTTGCCCGCGCGCTGAGGATGCCGGCCAGCACGCCCATTGCCAGATAAAGCGCGCCGCCGCCGAAATCGCCGATCAGGTTCAATGGCGGCACCGGCGGCCCGCCGGCGCTGCCGATCGCCGCCAGCGCGCCCGACAGAGCGATATAGTTGATGTCGTGCCCCGCGACATGGGCGATCGGACCATCCTGGCCCCAGCCGGTCATCCGCCCGTAGACGAGGCGCTTGTTGCGCTTGAGGCAGATATCGGGCGCAAGGCCGAGCCGCTCCATGACGCCCGGCCGGAACCCCTCGATCAGCGCGTCGGCCCGGTCGATCAGGCGCAGCACCGCGTCCTGCCCGTCCTTGGTCTTGAGGTCGACCGCGATGTTGCGGCGGCCTCGGACCAACAGGTTGAAGCGTGCATCGTTGCCGTCGCGGTCGGTATCGCTGCCGACATTGGCGGCGCGATCGACGCGAATGACCTCGGCGCCCATATCGGCGAACAGCATCGCGCAAAACGGCGCCGGCCCGATGCCGGCGAGCTCGACGATCTTCACTCCTTCGAGCGGTCCCATCTCGTGTCCTCTCCGTTGGCGGCGCACCACTCTACCCGAAGCACGGCGATGACGTTATCGTTCGCGCGCCAGGGTGACAGTTAGCCCGACAGCCCATGAGGATCACGATGGACGCCACCGCGCTGCGCGACATGCAGGCGCCGCTCAAGGACAAATACCGCGCCGACCCCGGCAGCGCGGTGGTCACGCTCGCGGCCGAGGGCGATCTGTCGGCTGAGGGCATCGCCTGCAAGGTCGATACCGGCCGCGCGCTGGTCGAGGCCGGGCTGCACCCGGCGACCGGCGGCAGCGGGCTCCAAGCCTGCTCGGGCGACATGCTGCTGGAGGCGCTGGTCGCCTGTGCCGGGGTGACGTTGAAGGCGGTGGCGACGGCGATCGACTTCAAGCTGCGCGGCGGGTCGGTGCGCGCCGAAGGCGACCTCGATTTTCGCGGCACGCTCGGCATCGACCGCACCGCGCCGGTCGGCTTTCGCGACATAAGGCTGCATTTCACGCTCGACACCGACGAGCCCGAGGACAAGCAACAGAACCTCCTGCGCCTCACCGAGCGCTATTGCGTCGTGCTGCAGACGCTGCGCAATGCGCCGCCGACCGCTGCCGACATCATGGCGAAGGGCTAGGCCATGCGCATCGTCATCACCGGCGGGTGCGGCTTTCTCGGCCGGCGGTTGGCGCTGCTGCTGCTCGACAAGGGAACTGCGCGGGGGCCGCTCGACGAGCTGGTGCTGTTCGACAACGCGGCCTCGGCCCTGCCGCTGCCCGACGACAAGCGCGTCAGAATCGTCACCGGCGATATCGCCGATCGCGACACAGTGCGCCGGCTGATTTCACCTGATACGGACGCCGTGTTCCACCTCGCCGCGATCGTCAGCGGCCAGGCCGAGGCCGATCCCGATCTCGGCTACCGGGTCAATCTCGACGGCACGCGCGCGGTGCTCGATGCCTGCCGCGCGCTCGCCTCCGTCCCCAGGCTCGTCTTCGCCAGCTCGCTCGCGGTTTATGGCGGGGCGCTGCCGCCTGCTGTCGGCGACGACACCGCGCTGACCCCGCAAAGCTCCTACGGCGCGCAAAAGGCGATCGGCGAGCTCCTGGTCAACGATTACAGCCGCAAGGGGTTTGTCGATGGCCGAGCGCTGCGCCTGCCCACCGTCGTGGTGCGCCCGGGCCTGCCGAACCGCGCCGCCTCGACCTTTGCCTCGTCGATGATCCGCGAGCCGCTCTGCGGCAAGGACGCGGTCTGCCCGGTCTCGCCCGACACGGTGATGGCGCTGGCCTCGCCGCGCCGCATCGTCGCCTCGCTGGCGCACGCGCTCGACATACCGGAGGAGGCGATCGGCCAGAACCGCACGCTGCAGCTGCCGGGCTATTCGGTCTCGGTCGGCGAGATGGCCGAGGCACTGCGCCGCGCCGGCGGCGAGACGGCCTATCGCCGCCTCGCCTGGCAGCCCGACGCGACGATCCAGGCGATCGTCGGCAGTTGGCCGCGCGAACTCTCGGCGCCGCGCGCCGAGGCGCTAGGCTTTCAGCCCGATGCCGGCATCGACGAGGCCGTCCAGTTCTTTATCGAGGACGACCTCGCGATGCAGCAGGCGCTGGCGGGGTAGCGGCCTAGTCGCTCGCCACCGCCGGGCGGAGGACGGCCGTCCGTGCCGGGCCGCTCTCAGTGACGATTTCGAGCTGCCCGACCGTCTCGCGCCCGAACAGCACCGGCACCAGCGCACCGGTGGTGACGATCACCGCCAGCGTGCCGAAGAAGATCGTTGCCGATCCGGTATAGGGCTCGAGCAGGAACGGCAGGCAGACGCCGGCCAGCAATCGCGCCGACGATTCGTCGAAGAAATGCCCGCGGCCGCGCAGCGCGGTCGGGAATTGCTCCGAGATGTAGACGCGCACCGCCGGGAAGCATGACAATACGGTGAAGCCGGTAATGAGGACGCCGGCGATAAATACCGTGCCGCTCGCGGCGCCGAAATTATGCGCCAGCATCATCAGCAGCAGCCCGGGGATCGAGCAGAGGAAGGCGAGCGTAATCGTCCAGCGGCGGCCGATCACCTCCATGATGTAGCCGTTGAAGAATTTGCCGGGAATGCTCGCGCCGAAGATCAGCGTGCTGAGGCCGAAGCTGAGGGTCACGCCGGCGCCCTGGTCGACCAGCGCCTTGGGCAACAGGATCGCCGAGCAGTAATAGCAGCTCGCGCCGCACAGCCCGCACAGAATGCCGACGATCGTCCAGCGTAGCTGGCCGCGGGCAAACAGTGCCGAAAACGGCGGTAGCTGCTCTTTCTCGATGTCGATGCGATTGCCGAGTTCCGCCACGGTCATCTGCGGCACTTTGTTGCCGCAGCGCCGAATCAGCAGGTTGACCGTGTTGACGGCATCCTGCACGCGTCCGCGGCGCAACAACCAGCGCGGACTTTCGGGCAGGAAGAAATAGATCAGCACCGGCGCGATAAACAGCGTCACCCCGCCCGGCAGGCCGACATAGCGGTAGCCGTCGGTGGTGTGGGCGAGCAGGCCGCCCGCCACCGGCAGCAGCGTGAACGACAGCGCCAGCATGACCTCGTAGATCGCGCCGTAGGTGCGGCGATGCTGCGCCGGCATCAGCTCGGCCGCGATCGGGAAGGGCGCGGAGATCGTGAAGCCGAGGCCGAACCCGGTGATCAGCCGCAGGATGATGAGCTGTTCCGCATCATTGGCCAAGAGGATCAGCAAGGTGCAGAAGGTGCTGATGATGACGCCGGCCTGCATGACGCCGACACGGCTCACCCGGTCGGACATCGCGGCGGCACTGAACCCGCCGATCACCACCATGAATTGCGGCGCGACGGCCAGCCAGCGGATCTCGGCCGGCGTCATGTGCAGCGGGACTTTGGCGAGGACCAGCAACGAACCGCTGAGCGCGAGGTCGTAACCTTCGACGAACCCGACAAAACCGAGCACAAAAATCAAGACAATGTGGTAGCCGCTGAACGGGATGCTATCGAGCTTGCGCCCCAGAATGTGCCCGGCGGATTCCTCAGTACGACCCGTAGACCTCATGACGTTCTCCCAGATAAGTCCAATCCGGGATCCGATGCGGCTGCACGGAGACGATCAGGTCGACACGCTCTAAAGGTGCGGGCTCCAGCTGTACTGTACGTGCAGTCCCCTTGTGGTCTCCCATGCCGGCCGCCTGTCGGCCCGCGATTGACGCGTTACCCTGTTGTTGCGCTACGGCGGTTCGCGCCGCTTTTTTCCCGCCGATTCTCGCTGCGGGCTCGTCGAGCCTAGTCGAGTTGCCGAACGCTGTCACAGAAAAACCATGCCGTGACGGCGCGTCGCCAAGGCCAAATCGGAAATTTGCCGGAACCGCTCGCCGCGGCGGATACTGCGCGCGGAATGACACGCTACAAGCGTCTTGGCGCAGCACTGATGCTGATGCTGGGTGTGGCCGGCTGCGACTACGTTCAGCCCAGGCTGGCGCAGCTTGGCCTCAATCTGCCGGGCATACCGGCATGGCCGGCGATCCTCGCGTGCCACGGCGATTTCGCGCAGTTCGCCAACGGCTTCATGGTCACCCGGCCGATGGAGCTCGATTTTATCGTCGACTGGCAGGCGCCGTGGGTGGTGCCGACCAATGGCGGATCGACCGGGCGGATCCTCAGCCTGACCGCGCTCGAATTTTCCTTCGAGGTGCAATACGAAGGCTATCGCGCCGCCTATCACCTCAACCGGGTCGACGGCACCTTCAGCCAGCGCCCCGATCTCGGCGGCGTGTTCTTCGGCCGCTGCGACACCCGGCCCTATACGGCGAAGCTATAGCGGCCTTACGTGTGCGCCGTGTCGTACGGGTAGAGCGCGGTGCCGTCCTTGTATTTCGCCGGCCACAGGATGACCGGCTGGGCGCCGGTGTTGAACTGGTCGAGCCCGGTCCCGGTCAGGTGCTGGTACTGCACCATCATCGAATGCGACTCGCTGAGCTCGCCGTCCGCGCCGAACTTGATGTCGCCCATCACCGTCTTGAAGGTGTGGTCGCGCATCCAGTCGGCGATCTTGTCCTGGTCGAGCCCCTTGGCGCCCTCGACCGCGTCGGCCAGCACCTGCATGTAGGTATAGGCCCACGGCGCCAGGTAATAGCCGAGCGGGTCGACCCCGGAGCTCGCTGCTTTATCGTGGTACTTCTTGAGGAAATCCATCACGCCCGGGAACTGCATCGTCTTCGCCGGGATCCAGAAATCGTAATTGACGATGCCGTTCAGCAGCGGGCCGAGCTGCTGCTTCACCGAGGTGGTCTGCAAGCCCACCATCCCGCCGCCGAACAATTTGGTCTTGAGCCCGACCTCGTTGGCGGCATGGACGATGCCGACGCTGTCGAGCGGGTAGGAGGCGACGAACACTGCGTCGGGGTTGGCCGCCTGCACCGCACGGATGATCGGGCTGTAGTCGGTCGTGGTCGGCGGGTAGTTCTTGTCGTAGACCACGTTCCAGCCGAATTTCTTGGCGTTCTTGCGCACCCCCTCGGCCGAGGCGCGCGGGTATTCGGCGTCGGCGGCGATGATCGCCAGCGTCTTCGGCGCCGGGTTCTGCTGTGCGCCGACCTCGAAGAAGCCGACCGTTGACGACACCGTCGGGTCGGGCCCGGTCGGGGTGATCGTGAAGTATTTGGGGTAGTGGAACTGCTCGTTCACCGCCAGCCCGAACAGCGACAGGAAGGTGCGGTTGTGCTGGATGATGACCGGCATCGCCGGGGCGATGACGTTGGTGCCGTAGCCGGAGACGACGAGGTCGACCTTGTCGACGTCGAGCAGCTTGGTATAGAGGCCCGGCACGGTCGACGGGTTCGACTGGTCGTCGTAGATGACGAACTCGACCGGGCGGCCGAGCAGCCCGCCTTTGGCGTTGATGTCGTCCTTCCAGATGTCCATCGCCACCAGCGCCGACTTGCCGTTGGCGGCGAGCGGGCCGGTCTGCGCCATACCGAGGCCGATGCGGATCGGGTCCGCGGCGCGCGCGACGCGCGGCAGCAGCGGCGCGGCAGCGGTCGCAAGGGCGGCGGTGGTGAAGGTCCGGCGATCCATGTTTCTCTCCCCTGTCGCACCGCAGTGCCGAAAGCGTGAAGCCGAGGGCACGGCACACGGTGTATTTTGCGCCAGTTAAACAGGTTGGCCGATGCCGATGAAAGCGATTTTGCCGCTCGCCCTGATGCTGTGCGCCTCTGCCGCATTCGCCGCCGAGACCAGGCCCGTAGTGGTCGAGCTGTTCACCTCGCAGGGCTGCTCGTCCTGCCCGCCGGCCGATGCGCTCTTGGGCGAGCTGGCGAAGCATCGCGACATCATCGCGCTCGGCTTCCACATCACCTATTGGGACGGCGCGCAATGGCGCGACCCGCTGTCGCTTCCCGCGGCAACCGAACGGCAGAAGGCCTATGACCGGCGCCTCACCGGCGGGCAGATCTACACGCCGCAAATGGTCGTCGACGGCACCGAGGATGTGATCGGCAATGAGCGCGGCGCGGTGCTGGCGGCGCTCGCCGCCGCCAAGCCGGCGGAAATCGCCCCGGTCGAGTTCGCCTTCGACCGCCGCTCGGTGTCGGTCGGCGCCGGCAAGACGCCCGGCGGTGCGACCGTATTGCTCGCCCGCTACGTGCTGCGCCACGCGACGCAGGTCAAAGGCGGCGAGAATGCCGGCCATTCGGCGACCGATTTCAACGCCGTCACCGCGCTCACCAATTTGGGCGCATGGGACGGCAAGCCGGTCAGCTTCGCGATCGAACCGCCGGGCGATGGCGAAGGCCTCGCCGTGCTGGTGCAGGCGGCGGACGGGACGATCTACGGCGCCGCCGCGCTGTCGCCGGCGGGCTCAAGTGCACCGGTAGCTTTCCGCCGATGACAATCCGCCGGCGCCGGGCTAATGTCGCCGGCGAACCTGCCGAGAACGGCCGGTCAAGAAGGCGGGCGCGAAAAGCGCACGCATGATTTGAACAGGAGGACCACGCCGACCCGGCGGTGCCGTGCCGCAACGGGCGAAGCGCATCATCACTTTGGCACAAGACCCTAAACGCGGGCGCCCGCTTCGCTTCTTCGGTTTGCACCTCCCCGGCTCGGCACGGCTAGGAGGGTCATCATGGCGGACGCATTGGTTACCGGCCCTCGAGGCCGAGCAAGCTACCTTCTCGGGCGTAAGCTCGACAGCATCCCGTTCAGCGCCCATCACATTTCCATTATCGCCGTTCTCGCCCTGGTCGGTTTTATCGAAGGCTACGACCTGGTGATGACCGGCTCGCTCCTGGTCCTGGCGAAGGGGCCGCTGCACCTCGTCAACACCGATATAAGATGGCTCGCGGTCGGCCCAACTTTCATGCTCTGCATTGGCGGATTTTTCTCCTCGTCGGTCTCCGACCACTGGAGTCGCAAGACGATCATGCTGATCGGCGTGGTCGCCACGACGTTTTTCACGCTCTTGATACCCCTGGTGCAAACCGCCGATCAGCTGATCATCGTGCGCCTGCTGACCGGCATCGGCGCCGGCGGCGCGGTATCGGCGGCCTTCCCGATCGCCGCCGAGTTGATGCCCGCACAGCACCGCCGGACTTACGGCGCCGTCTACGAGATGGCGTTGGCGGCGTCGTTCACGGTCGTGCCGTTTATCGGCGGACTCCTCGCCGGCAACGGCAATGCCTTCCGCTTCCTGGCGTTGCCGGGCGGGTTGGCGATCACCGTCGTGCCGGTACTGATCTGGTACGTGCTGCCGGAAAGCCCCCGATGGCACTTGCGCCGAGGCAACCCGCAAGCGGCGGTCGATATCGTCAACGGCATCATTCGGCGTGCCGGCAACCGCGTGTCGCCGCTGACCGTCGCCGAGCTCGGCGATACGACCCAGGCCGCGCGCGAGAAACTGCCTTCCTACTGGGCGCTGTTCGCCAAAGGGCAACTGCGTTGGACGACGGTCGGTATTTTGAGCGGGGTCTGCGCGGGCACCGCATATTTCCTCATCTCGGTGCTGCTGCCGAAGGCACTCAACGACCAGGGGTTCGCGGTCCAGGCGAGCCTGGCGCTAACCTCTATCGTCTATGCGGCGAGCTTCTTTGGCAAAGGGTTCACCGGCTTTCTGATGGAGATCATCGGGCGGCGCTGGACGATTGCCTATGCCCTCTTGGGGTCGCTGCCCGGGCTCACCCTGATGCTGGTGGCGCATGCGTGCGGCGATTATTCCGGCGTGGCGATGATCGCGGGCGGGCTGATCATGGGCTTTACGGTGTTGTCGGCCTTTACCGCGACGCGCGTCTATCTATCGGAGCAGTTTCCGACCGAGCTGCGCGGCCGCGGGCATATTTTCGGCGAGTCTTTCGGCCGGCTCTTCGCCGGCGGCCTCGCGCCGTTCCTGATGGAGCCGCATACCGGCTCGGCGGTGATTTTCTTCGGCACGATCTTTATCGTCGTCAGCATCGGCGCGTTTATCCCGATCCTGTTCGGGCGAGAGACGGTCGGTCAGCTCGAAGTCGTCACCGAGGCGGAGCCGCAATTCGCGTAGCGGTCTGATGGGCTGGGCGCGGCTACATCACCGCGCCCAGCACCCAGGGCGTGAACTCGTCCTCGCCGAAGCCGAGGATTTCGCTCTTCGTTTTGGCGCCCGAGGCGCAGTCGAGCACCAGCTGGAAGATGCGCTCGCCCATCTCGGCGACCGTCGCCTCGCCATCGGCGATCGGGCCGCAATCGATGTCCATGTCGTCTTCCATGCGGCGGAAAAGCGGCGTGTTGGTCGCCAGCTTCAACGACGGCGCGGGCTTGCAGCCGAATACGGAGCCTCGGCCGGTGGTGAAGCAGATGATGTTGGCGCCGCCTGCGACCTGTCCCGTCGCCGACACCGGATCGTAGCCCGGCGTGTCCATGAAAACGAACCCCTTGGCGGTGATCGGCTCGGCATAGCGGTAGACATCGACGAGGTTGGTGCTGCCGCCCTTGGCGACGGCGCCGAGCGACTTTTCGAGAATCGTCGTAAGGCCGCCCGCCTTGTTGCCGGGCGACGGGTTGTTGTTCATCTCGCCGCCGGTCTTGGCGGTGTAGTCCTCCCACCAGCGGATGCGCTCGACGAGCTTCTCGCCGACCGCGCGGCTTTGGGCGCGGCGGGTCAAGAGATGCTCGGCGCCGTAGATTTCCGGCGTTTCCGACAGAACGGCGGTGCCGCCGTGCCGCACCAGGAGATCGACGCAGGCGCCGAGCGCCGGGTTGGCGGTGATGCCGGAATAGCCGTCCGATCCGCCGCATTGCAGCGCCAAGGTCAGGTGGCTCGCCGGCACGGTCTGGCGCCGCGCCTCATTGGCTGCCGGCAGCATCGCGGTCAGCCGGGCAACGCCTTCCCTGACTGTCTTGGTCGTGCCGCCGGTGTCCTGGATCGTCATCGTCGTCAGCATCGGGCCTTCTTCGAGGCCCTCGGCGCGCATCAGCCCGGCGATCTGGTTCGATTCGCAGCCGAGCCCGAGCACCAGCACGCCGGCGAAATTGGGATGCCGCGCGTAGCCGGCGAGCGTCCGGCGCAACAGCGCCATCGGCTCGCCCTCGACCCCCAT
>DASZLY010000042.1:0-2197 GCA_035552135.1 Allostellaceae bacterium
CATCGAGATGGCGCGGGTGGCAGGCATCGAGTGTTATGCCGTTGCCGCCGGGCAGCCCGGCGCCGAGCCCGGTGGTGCCGACAAAGATCAATGCCGGCGCCTTGGCCTCGACGCACAGGCGATAGAACGGGTCCCACGCCGGCTCGCTCGCCGGCAGTCCGCCCGAGCCTGACACGGCGAGCCCGACAACGCCCTTGCCGCGATCGAGGCAGCGGCGGAACTCGGCGAGCGCGGGTTGGCCGAGTTCAGGCTGGACATGCACCCAGTTGCCGATGATCACGTCGGGATGCGCTTCCTGCGTCGCAAAGCCATAATCGTGGATCGGTCGCGCCTCCTCGACCGGCAGGTATTTGGTGTAGCCGAAATCGAGGATCGTCTTGACCCCGGCCCGGCGGAAATCCTCGGCCATCTCGGCTTCCGAGCGATAGGTCAGCGCCGCCCGCCAGGTGCGTTGCAATTGCGCCAATTCCGCTTCGGTCTGCAGCGGATAGCCACGCCGCGTGCCCCAATGCGAGTGGATGTCGATCGCCTGCAAGGGAGTCTCCGCGCTCATGCCGACACCATTCCCTTGAGCACGAGGTCGCGCAACGGCCCCTTCTGGACCTTGCCGGTCGGCGTGCGCGGCAGCGCCTCCATGACATGCAGAAATTCCGGCAATTTGTAGGTGGCGATCTTGTCCCTGAGGAACGCGATCAGTTCCTCGAACGATACCGTCTCACCCGTCCGCGGCACGACGCAGGCGCAGACACGCTCGCCGAGTCGCGGGTCCGGGACGCCGACCGCGGCAGCCTCCAGGATCTTCGGGTGCTGGTACAGCACTTCCTCGATCTCGCGCGGGTAGACGTTGGCGCCGCCGCGGATGATCAGCTCCTTTTTACGATCGACGATCTTCAGGTACCCATTGGTGTCGAGAACGCCGATATCGCCGGTCGCGAACCAGCCGTCGGGGCTGAAGCTGCGCGCGTTGGCATCGGGGTTATTGTAATAGCCGATCGTCACCGACGGCCCGTAGGTCAGGATCTCGCCGGCGGTGCCAGCCGGACAATCCTGGCCGTCGTCGTCGACCACGCGAATGCCCATCTGCGGCAATGGCCGGCCGACGAGACCGCATACCGCCTCGGGGTCCTCATCGGGCATCGTGTGCGACTGGAACCCGCATTCGAGCATGCCGTACAGCTCGAGCAGATGGCCGGGCAGCCGCGCCCGCACCTCGCGAATCACCTCGATGGGGCAGGAGGCCCCGCCCGTCGTCATCATCCGCAGCGACGACAGATCGTAACGCCCGAGATCGGGCACGTTCAGCATCGAGACGAGATGGGCCGGCGCGCAGCAGAAATGGGTGACATGCTCGCGCTCGATCAGCGCCAACGCGCGCTCGGCGTCGAACGCGTCCTGCAAGACCAGCGTGCAGCCGGCGAAAATCGCCTGCAACACGTTGATCAAACCCCAGTTGAGGCCGACCGGCAGAAACGCCAGCAACACGCTGTCGGCGCCGATGTCGTGCCCTTCATTGACGAACCGCGCCGCGCAATTGGTCGTGTTGTGCAGGTGCAAGACCGCCTTGGGGTCGCCGGTGGTGCCGGAGGTAAAGGCGGTGCGCGCCAGATCGTTGGCATGCGGGCGGCGGCGGCGCAGCGCCTCACGGTCGATCGCCGGCCCGTCCGGAGCGTCGAGAAAACCGCGCAGGTCGAAATAGCCCCGCGGCACATCCTCACCGACGACCATGACATGGCGCAGATGCGGCAGGCTTGGGCGTAGACGCTCAATCATGGCGAGGTAGTCGAACCGCCGGAATTGCCGCGGCAGGATCAATGCCGACGCCTCGGTAAAGCTCAGGATGAACTCGACCTCACGGCTCCGAAAATCGCTGTGAAACTGGCAAAACGGGATGCCGGCGAACATCGCCGCGTTGACCGCGACCGGGAACTCGTTCCAGTTCGGTAGCTGGATCGCGACGACATCGTCGGGGCCGAGACCTAGCCCGGCGAGATAGGCCGCCAGCCGCTCGGCCCGCCGGAAATAATCGCCATAGCCAAGTCGCATCCGCCCGTCGACTATCGCCACCTTGTCCGGCGCCTCGCGCGCCAGGCGTTCGAGAACGTCGTTGCTGGTGGTCTCGGTCCAATAGCCGCGGCGGGTGAATTCGGCGATCCGTGCGGGGTCGAGGGGCGGGTCGGGAATGCGCATCCTCTGTCTT
>DASZLY010000043.1:0-6015 GCA_035552135.1 Allostellaceae bacterium
CGCGGTGCTGCTGCGCAGCCCGCTCGCACACGCCCGCATCCGCGCGGTCGATCTCAGCCGCGCCGCGGCCGCCCCGGGCGTGGTCTATGCGCTCAACGGCGCCGATCTCTTGCAGCTATTGCCGCCGGTGCCGGAAGGGCAGATCGCGCAGCCGCCGAAATGGACGACGATCGTCCAGCACAAATTCCTCAACCCGGCCGAGCCGCTCTTGGCGCACGACAAGGCGCGCCATGTCGGCGAGGCGCTGGCGATCATCGTCGCCGAGACGCGCGACGCGGCCGAAGACGCCGCCGAGCTGGTGGCGCTCGACCTCGAGCCGCTGCCGGCGGTGATCGACCCCGAGGCGGCGCTCCGCCCCGACAGCGCGATCATCCACGAGCGCTACAACACCAACCTGATCGGCGAGTTCTCGGTCGGACGCGGCGACGCCGCGAGCGCCATGGCCAAGGCGCCGCATCGCCTCAAGCGCCGCTTCTATCATCACCGCTACGCCGCGGTGCCGATGGAGACCCGCGGCGTACTCGCCGATTTCGACCGGCGCACCGGCGCGGTCACGATCTGGTCGTCGACCCAGGTGGTGCATTGGGTGCGGCGCGAGGCGGCGGCACTGCTCGGCCTACCCGAGGCGCGGGTGCGCTGCATCGCGCCCGATGTCGGCGGCGGGTTCGGCGGCAAGGGGCACGTCTATCCCGAGGACATGCTGGTGCCGTTTCTCGCGCACCGGCTCGGCCGGCCGGTGCGCTGGATCGAGGGACGCAGCGAACATTTGCAGAGCGCAACGCATTCGCGCGACCAGTTGCACGATGTCGAGGTCGGGTTCGACGACAGCGGCCGCATCCTCGCGCTGAGGGACGACTACATCGTCGATTGCGGCGCATGGAACCCGATCGGCTCGGGCGTCGCCTACAACACCGCAGTGCATTTGACCGGCCCTTACAGGATCGAGAATTACGCCGCATCGGGCCGCATCGCCGTCACCAACAAGGTGCCGAACGCGCCCTATCGCGGCGCCGGGCGGCCCGAAGCCGCTTTTGCGATGGAGCGCACGATCGACCTCATCGCCCGCACGCTTGGGCTGGAGCCGGCCGAGGTGCGCCGGCGCAACATGATCCCGGCGGCGGAGATGCCGTATCGCGTCGGCATGCCCTATCGCGATGGCGAGCCCATCGTCTACGACAGCGGCGATTACCCGGCGGCGCTGGAAAAGGCGCTCGACGCGGTCGGCGGAGTCGCCGCGTTCCGCCAGCGGCAGGCGGCGGCGCGGCAGGCGGGCCGGCATCTCGGTCTCGGCATCGGCTTCTATATCGAGGGCACCGGGGTCGGCCCGTTCGAGAGCGCCTTCGTGCGCGTCGACCCGAGCGGCAAGATCTACATCTCGGGCGGCGCCGCGCCGCAAGGCCAGGGCATGGAGACGATCTTCGGCCAGATCGTCGCCGATCTGTGGAAGGTCACGCCCGACGATGTCGTCGTCTCGCTCGCCGACACGGCGTCGATCGCGATCGGTTTCGGGACGATGGCGAGCCGCAGCACGGTGACCTTGTCCGGCGCGCTGCACGGCGCGAGCGAGAAGCTCAAGGACAAGGTGTTCGCGATCGCCGCCAACATCCTCGAATGCGCCGCGGCCGATCTCGAATTGCGCGACGGCGGGGTCGGCGTGGCCGGTGTGCCGGGATCGACGCTGAGCCTCGCCCGCATCGCCCGCGCGGCGATGCCGAGCTGGACCAGCGACCGGCCGCCCGGCGTCGATGCCGGTCTCGAAGAGACCTGCTACTGGCAGCCGCCGACCGTCACCTGGAGCTACGCGGTGCATGTCGCGATCGTCGAGGTCGACGCCGAGACCGGCCGGGTGCGGGTCGACGACTACGCGGTCGCGCATGATTGCGGCAACGTCGTCAATCCGATGCTGGTCGAGGGCCAGATCCACGGCGGCGCGGCGCAGGGGCTCGGCGGGATTCTCTGCGAGGCGATCGCCTATGACAGCGAGGGGCAGCTGCTGTCCGGCTCGCTGATGGACTACGCGCTGCCGGCGGCGGGCGACGTGCCGGCGATCAAGATCGTGCACCTGCACTCGCCCTCGCCGCTCAACCCGCTCGGCGTCAAGGGCGTCGGCGAGGGCGGCGCGGTCGCGCCGCCGGCGGCGGTCGCCAATGCGGTGTGCGACGCGCTCGCCGGGCTCGGGCTCGAGATCAACGCGACGCCGGTGCGCCCGGCCGAGATCGCACGACTGGCACGCGGGCTGCGTCCCTGACCGGCATGACCATCGCAGCCGCCGACAGTCAACCCGCGCCGGGCGTCTTCGCTGACACCGCGACCGCGCGGGGTCTGCTCGGTGTCGTCGACTTGCGGCTCTACGGGCGGCGTTCGGACGCGCAAGGGGTGATGCGCGCCGGCGCGCATCTCGCCTGCGTGCTGGTAACCGGCACGCTGGTCTGGCTGGCGCTGCCGTATTGGCCGCTGCTCGTCCCGGTGATGCTGCTGCACGGGCTGACCCTGGTGACGATGTTCGCGCCGATGCACGAATGCACGCACCGCACCGCCTTCGCCTCGCCGGCGCTAAACGGCGCGGTCGGCTGGGTCGCGGGATTGCTGAGCTTCTACAACTCGACCTACTACCGCTATTACCATTCCTGGCATCACCGCTACACCCAGGACCCGGCGCGCGATCCCGAGCTGATGTTTCCCCGGGCGAACACCCGGGCGGCGTATCTGCGGGAAATCAGCACGATCGGCTTCTGGTATCACCGGGCCTCCGATTACCTGCGGCTCGCGGCCGGCGCGGTCCGGCTGCCATTTCTCCCCGACCGTGCGCGCCGCGCCGTCGCGCTGTCGGTGTCGTGCCAGCTGCTGGTCTACCTCGCCGCCGTGGCCGCGGTCGCGATGGGCTGGACGGCGCCGCTCTATTTCTTCTTCCTCCCGTCGCTTCTGGCGATGCCCCTGATGCGCGCCTATCTGATCGCCGAGCACACGCTGTGCAGTGGCGACCAGAATTTCCTCACCAATACGCGGACGACGCTCACCCTCTTCCCGGTGCGGCTCTTGATGTGGAACATGCCGTTCCACGCCGAGCACCATCTCTTCCCGTCGGTGCCCTTCCATCGCCTGCCGGCGCTGCACGGGCTGATCGGCGACCGCTTCGCGCATGTCGCCCCGGGCTACCTTGCGACCAACCGCAACGTCTGGCGCTCGCTGTCCTCAAGCGCGACGGAATGAGACTGGTTGACGACCCGCACGCTCTGCATTGAGCTTTGCTTAAGCTTGTTCCGATAAGCTGAACGAATGCCGAGGGATAGCACAGCGCTGTCGACCGCCTCGCGGCATCGCCCACCGGCCGATCGCCGCGTCTATCTCATCGGCGTTCTGTGCATCGCCATCGCGATCGCCGCCGCCTGCCTCTCGGTCGGGCTGCTGCGGCGCGACCAGATCAAGCAGCAGATGAGCGACGCCAACGATCTGGCGATCGTTCTCGCCGCCCAGGCGGCGCGCGCGGTTCAGGCCGTCGACCTGGTCATCCAGGAAACCCGCGGCATGGCGCTCAATGCCGGGGTGACCACCCCCGGCCAGTTGCGCGAGCTGATGGCGCCGCAGGCCATCCACAATTTCCTCGTCGAACGGCTGCGCAGCCTGCCGCAGGCCAACTCGCTGGCGCTGCTCGACGACACTGGCCGCATCGTCAATTTCTCGCATACCTGGCCGGTGCCGATCATCGAGGCGGGCGATCGCGACTTCTTCAAATACCTGCGCGAGCATGACGATCCCGGTGCGGTGATCGGCCTCCCCGTGGTGAACCGTTTCACCAAGGCCTGGGTCATCATGATCGCCCGGCGGATCGACGGTCCGCACGGCGAGTTCCTCGGCGTTGTGGTCGGTGTCGTGGAAGCCCGCTATTTCGAAGGCTTCTACAAGGAAGTGCGCGCCGGCGAAGCGGCCTCGGTGAGCCTCTTCCGCCGCGACGGCGTGCTGCTCGCGCGCTACCCCCGGATCGACGGCCAGGTCGGTCACAACCTCGACCGCGATTCCGACTGGTACGAGATGCTGGCGAAAGGCGGCGGCGCCTACCGCACCCCCGGCTATTTCGACGACGTGAAGCGGATCGTCTCGGTGCAGCCGGTGCCGGATTATCCGCTCGCCGTGGCGGTCGGGATCGACGAGGGCGTCGCGCTCGCGCCGTGGCGCCGGCAGACGCTGATCATCGCCGTCGGCACGCTCGGCGCCGTCGTCGGCTTCGTCTTTCTGTTCCGCGCGCTGGGGGTGCAGTTCCGCCGCGCCGAGGAACGCTCCGACGCGCTGGCGAAAAGCGAGACGAGGTTCCGCGATTTCGCGCTGACGTCGTCGGACTGGTTCTGGGAAAGCGACGAAAACCACCACTTCACCTTCATCTCCGACGGGATTCGCGAATTCGGCCAGGATCCGGACCGGCGCATCGGCCGCACCCGCATCGAGCTGGCGGGCGATACCAGCAGCGAAGCCGACAAATGGCGTGAACATCTCGCGCTGCTCGACCGGCACGCGCCGTTCCGCAATTTCGTCTACACGCAAAACGTCGCCGGCGAGCCGGCCAATATCGTGTCGGTGAGCGGCAATCCGATTTTCGACGCCGGCGGCCGCTTCCGCGGCCATCGCGGGACGACGCGCGACATCAGCGAGCAGACCCGCGACGAAAGCAGCCTGCGCGAGGCGAAAGAAGCGGCGGAAGCGGCGAACGTCGCGAAGTCGCAATTCCTCGCCAATATGAGCCACGAGTTGCGCACGCCGCTGAATGCGATCATCGGCTTTTCCGAGGCGCTCGAGCTCGGCATGGCCGGCGGGATGACCGAACGGCAGGCGGAATATGCCGGGCTCATCCATCAGAGCGGCGAGCATCTTCACACCGTCATCAACGACATTCTCGATCTGGCCAAGGTCGACGCCGGCAAGCTCGATTTGCACGAGGAGGTCGCACTCGACCCGTGCGCCTTGGTCGAGAGCTGCGTGGCGCTGATGAAGAGCCACGCGGTAGCCGGGTCGGTGCGATTGTCGGTCGAGGCCGAGGACCGCGTGCCGCAACTGCGCGCCGACCCGACGCGCATCAAGCAGATCCTGCTCAATCTCATCTCCAACGCGGTCAAGTTCACCGGCGCCGGCGGCGCGGTCGTCGTCGTGCTGCGCAAGAGCGCGGCAGGCGGCGTCGTCTTCGCGGTGCGCGACACCGGGCCCGGCATGACGCCGACCGAGATCAAGACCGCGCTCGAACCGTTCGGTCAGGTCGACGGCAGCCATACCAGGCGGCATGAGGGCACCGGGCTCGGCCTGCCGCTGGCGCTGCGCCTCACCGAGTTGCACGGCGGCACGCTCGCCGTCGACAGCGTCAAAGGCGAGGGAACCACCGTCACTGTGACTCTGCCCGCCGAGCGCACTGTCGCCGCTCCGGCCCGCGATGAAGTTGCCCCGGCCGGCGACGGCTGATCAGGCCCAGCGTGCGACCTCGCCAAGGGCGAGGCGCGGCGGCCGCGGATGCAGCGCGGCGCGATCGCCATAGCCGATATTCATCAGGAAGTTCGAGCGATACCGGCCGTCAGGAAAAAACTCGGCATCGACCGCGGCATTGTTGAACCCCGACATCGGGCCGCAATCGAGGCCCGCCGCGCGCAGCGCCAGGATGAAATAGGCGCCCTGCAACGACGAATTGCGGAATGCCGTCTCGGTCGCCAGCGCCTCGTTGCTGGTGAACCACGAGCGCGCGTCGGTATGCGGGAAAAGCCGCGGCAGGTGCTCGTAGAACCGCGTGTCGTAGGCGACGATCGCGGTAACGGGCGCGGTGCGCACCTTCTCTGAATTGCCCGACGACACGCACGGCAAAAGCCGCGCTTTGCCCTCGGGCGATTTCACCAGCACGACCCGCAGCGGCTCGCAATTGCCGCTGGTCGGCCCGAGCAGCGCGGTCGCCAGCGCCTCCTCGATCGGCGCGTCGGCGACTTCGCGATTCTGCCAGTGCGAAAACGTGCGGGCCTCGGTGAAGAGTTGCGCCAGCGCCGCGGG
>DASZLY010000044.1:0-3486 GCA_035552135.1 Allostellaceae bacterium
CCCGCCGCATCGGCGATCGCGACCTGCCCGGCGAGCCAGACCGTGCGCCCGCCCTCGGTGATCACCGCCTGCGAATAGGCGCGCGACTCGGCACGCTCGCGCTTGATGTGGGTTCGCGTATGAGCCATCGCCGCCTCCCTAATGATCGAAGCCGAAGAGCTTCTGGGCGTTGTGATGCAATACCTTGTCGGTGACCGATTTCGGCAGCCCCAGGCGCTCGATATAGGCAAAGGTCTCGGTGTAGCTCTCATAATCCTGCAGCACCGGATAGTCGCTGCCGGTGACGAGATGGTCGTCGCCAAAGGCTTCGAGCGCGCAGCAGAACCCCGCCTTCGAGCCGTAGCACACGGTGTCGTAATAGAATTTCTTGGCGGTGACGCTCGGCGCCTCGGCCAGGTTCGGCTGGTCGCGCTGGCCCTGCTGGTCGAGCCGGTGCAACAGCATCGGGATCGGCCCGCCGAGATGCGGCACGATGAACTTGATGTTCGGATAGCGGTGCGGGATCTGCCGCGCGATCATATGCAGCACGAAGACCGCATCCTCCATCGAGGTGCCGACCGAGGCGCGGTAGTTCCAGTCATTGATCATCGGCGATTGGATGCCGCTCCCCGCCGGGTGGACGAAGAGGATCGCGTTGCGCCGGTTCATCTCGGCATATATCGGCTCGAATTTTTCATGGCCGATCGAATCGCCGAGGCAGACGATGTTCATGTTGACCCCGACGCAGCCGAGCTGATCGAAGCCGCGCGCCATCTCCTTGAGGCTGGCATCGATATGCGGCAGCGGCAGCATCACATAGGACGAGAGCCGGTCGGGGTGCTGGTGCGCCAGCTCGGCATAGCCGTCGTTGAGCAGCTTTATCGCGTGCACGCCCTGCGCCTCGTCGGGCAGATAGGGCGGCCAGTGCGGTGACAGCACCTGCCGCCCGACCCCGGCGGCGTCCATCAGGTCGAAGCGGCCGGAAATGTCCTCGGGCAGGTCGGAGAACGGATGGCAGGCGAGGCCGGTGCGGGTCGGCTTGCCGACCGGCGGCCAATAGCGCTCGCCCATATAATCGCTGAAGCGTCGCGGCAGGTAATGCGCATGGACATCACAGATCATGTTGCGGCTCCTTGTGCGGCCTCGGCCGCTGTCGTGACGTAGTATTTGGCGAGCAGGTTGGCCTGCTCGTCCGGCGTCAGGGGTTGTCGCTGCTCGATGCGGGCGAGGAAGCCTTTGGTCAGCTCGCGGAAATGCGCGTCGTGGCCGATGCGCAGCGCGTCGGGGATGACGATGCGCCAGTCGCCGCCCCGCCTCTCGACCCCGAGCCCCCGATGCGTCGCGGCGAGCGCGGCGATGCGCCGGTCGAGCGCCGTGCCGATATCGGCTTGCGGCACGACGTAGAGCTGCGGCTGCCAGCCTTCCGCCGGTCCGTGGCGCAATTCGATGCGGGCGCGCGAGCCACGCCAGATCTCGGTATGGGTGTCGCCGCCGCCGACCGGCTCCAGCCATTCCCACACCATGTCGAGGCCGACATGGACGCCGCCGGCGCGGTAGTCGAGATGCGCGTTGCAGGCATACGCCAGCGTGTCGCCGGCGACCGCCGCGTCGAGATAGGCGGGGAAATCCATCTCGCCGGTGACCCGGCGGAACTGCGCGAGGTCGAGCATGATCGGCCAGGTGCGGGCCGCGACGATGGCGATGTCGCTTGTGTGGTCGAGCGCCCGGCCGGGGGACAGCGTGCCGTGCACCCGGTCGACGAGATGCGTGCCGATATCGGCGAGCGCATCGCCCTGCTGGCGCACGTCGAAATACCAGGCCGGGCGCGGGTTCGGCACGCCCGAGACGATCTTCATCAGGTGATGCAGGCTGGTCATTTCGACCCCCGGCTCGGCCGCCGTGCCGGGAAGCTGCTCGCCGAAAATCTCGGGGTCGGCGTGGATGAGGCGGGTCAGCGCGCGGGTAACCTCCTGCCGTCCGCCCATCATGTCCTGAACGACGAGCCCCTTCGTGCGCGCCCGGTCGAGCACTGCGGCGAGCGCCGGCAGCTGGTCGCGCCGGACGATCATCGGCTTGTCGCAGAGGACGTGCAGCCCGGCCTCGACCGCGCGCGCGATCATGCCGAGCTTCTCGTGGTTGCGGCCGGCGAAGATCGCCGCGTCTCCTAGTTTCTCGCGCGCCATGCGGTCGAGGAAGTCGGCGCCGGCGCGAATGTCGAGCCGCCATGTCGTCGGCGCCTCGGCGCGGGTGTTGAAGCGCGCGATGCGGGTCAGATAATCGACCAGGTCGGGCCCGACCGGGGCATAGACATGCACCGTCTCGGCGACGTTCGGGTACATCTCCTTTTGCGCCAGGGCGGCATGAAAATGCCCGGGATCGACGACGATGAGGCCGAGTTTGCTCACATGCGTCCTTCCTGAGCACCACCCCGGCGCAGGCCGGGGCCCATGTTTCAATCGCTCGTGCCGCTGAACAATGTGTCCCGGCTTTCGCCGGGATGGAATGTAAGCGCTAGAATCCCAGCGTCGGCAGCACCTCGGCGGGGGCCGGCGTCCATTGCTTCGCCGGCCGGCCGTCCTCGATCGCGCGGAATTCGCGCTCCATGATCTTGCGCCACAGGATGATCGCGCTATCGGACTTGCCGAGCCGCTCGTTGGAGCGGTCGGCGATGCGGCCCTGGCCGGCCTGCACCGCGAAATCCTGCACCCGCACCCGGTCGGGGTGGTCGATATCGGCGAACGGCAACCGCCCGTCCATCACCGCCTGTGCCAGGTCGAGCGACGACCCCGCCGCCTTCTGCCGCTCGAGATAGCGCTGCCGCGCCGCCTGATAGGGGGCGACTTGCTCGCCGGTGACGCCGACCAGGTTGGTGATGAACCACATGTTGGTCTCGTCATCGACCGGGGTGAAGGCGAGGTAGAGCTCGCGCCAGCCGCCCGCGCCTTCGAGCCCCGCCATCGGCGGCACGATGACCCGCGTGCAATTGGGCATGTAGTGCAGGCTGATGCGCTCCTCATTGCCGCGCCGCCCATAGCGGATCATGCCCCAATCGGTCTCCTCGGCGGCGATCTCGGGCAGGTCGTAGATGCCGGAATGCGAGCCGCCGATCTTGTGGACAAAGGCGACATGCACCTCGTCCATGCTGTTCTCGAAGCATTGCAGGTAGTTGCACGGCACGACCGGCGGCGCCTGGTTCTCGATGATCCCGTCGCCCACGGGCAGCGGGTAGGGCGGGAAGGCAGGCGGCGCACCCTCGCCGAAATAGGCGAAGACGAGGCCCATGAACTCGCGTGTCGGATAGCTGCCGATCTGCACCTTGCGGGCAAAGCCGGCATCCTCGGCCGGCTGCTCGACGCACTGGCCGGTGCAGTCGAATTTCCAGCCGTGATAGACGCAGCGTATGTCGCCGCCCTCGATCCAGCCGAGATGCATCATCGCGCCGCGATGCGGGCAGCGATAATCGATCACCTGCGCCTCGCCGTTTTCGCCGCGGTAGAGGCAGAAATC
>DASZLY010000045.1:0-3717 GCA_035552135.1 Allostellaceae bacterium
CCGCCGGCCCATGCCAGTCGCCTCGGCGGGCTCGAACGCCAGGCGCCGATCGGCCTCCCCGGGCTCAGCGAGCCGCAAATCGTGCGCCACTACACACGGCTGTCGCAAAAGAACTACGCGATCGACAGCGGCCTCTATCCGCTCGGCTCGTGCACGATGAAGCACAACCCGCGGCTCAACGAAAAGCTGGCGCGGCTGCCCGGCTTCGCCGATCTGCACCCGTTGCAGCCGGTCTCGACGATCCAGGGTGCACTGGAGCTGATCGACACGCTGGCGCATTGGCTGAAGACGCTGACCGGCATGCCGGCGGTCGCGCTGTCGCCGGCCGCGGGCGCGCATGGCGAGCTGTGCGGCATGATGACGATCCGCGCCGCGCTGACTGCGCGGGGCGACGCGCGCCGGCGCATCCTCGTGCCGGAATCGGCGCATGGCACCAACCCGGCGACCGCCGCGCAATGCGGCTACGCGATCGAAAACATCGCCGCCAACGAACGCGGCCGCGTCGATCTCGCCGCTCTCAAAGCCTCGCTCGGCCCCGACGTCGCGGCGCTGATGTTGACCAATCCCAACACCTGCGGCCTGTTCGAGGACGAGATTCTGGAGATCGCCGCGGCGGTCCATGCCGCCGGCGCGTTCTTTTATTGCGACGGGGCCAATTTCAACGCGATCGTCGGCCGCGTGCGGCCGGCCGACCTCGGCATCGATGCGTTGCATCTCAATCTGCACAAAACCTTTTCGACCCCGCATGGCGGCGGCGGGCCGGGCAGCGGCCCCGTCGCGCTTGCCGCGCCGCTGGCGCCGCACGCGCCGCTGCCGTGGATCGTGCACGGCGAGCCGCGCCGCGAGCTGATCGAGCACGCGGCCGACGCGGCGGCGGATTCGATCGGCCGGCTCAAAGGGTTTCACGGCCAGATGGGAATGTTCGTGCGCGCCTTGAGCTACATGATGAGCCATGGCGCCGACGGTCTGCGCCAGGTCGCCGAGGACGCGGTGCTCAATGCCAATTACCTGCGCGTGCGGCTTGCCGGCGCACTCAGCCAGTCCTATCCCGGCACCTGCATGCACGAGGCGCTGTTCGACGACCGCTTCCTCAGGGATACCGGCGTCACCACGCTCGATTTCGCCAAGGCGCTGATCGACGAGGGGTTCCATCCGATGACGATGTACTTCCCGCTCGTCGTCCACGGCGCGCTGCTGATCGAGCCGACCGAGACCGAAAGCAAGGCCTCGCTCGATCAGTTCGCCGATGCGGTCAATGGCCTCGCGGCGCGCGCCAAAGCGGGCGATGCTGCCGCGTTCCAGGCCGCGCCGCGCCTCACGCCGCGCCGGCGCCTCGACGAGACCACCGCCGCGCGGAAGCCGGTGCTGCGCTGGCGCGCCGGGCCGCCGCAGCAGGAGGCGACTGAATAACAAGTGTTTTTCGTATAATTTGTCTTATTGACACTTCTGGAGCGCGAAATTAGATAGCCGGCTACAGGCGCCGTGCCGGCTGGCTCGACTTGTGCCGGTCATCATTGCAAGCCATGTTTACCGGGCGCTGCTTGCCACGCACCTTGCAGGCGGGGCCTACGAAACGGAGGACACCATGTCGCTGCGCATCAACGACGAAGCCCCGAATTTCACGGTCGATACCACCCAGGGCCGGATCAATTTCCATGACTGGATTGGCGACGGCTGGGCGATCCTGTTTTCGCATCCCAAGGATTTCACCCCGGTCTGCACCACCGAACTCGGCTACATGGCCGGCTTGAAGCCGAAGTTCGATGAGCGTGGCTGCAAGATCATCGGCCTCAGCGTCGACCCGGTCAGCGACCACACGCGCTGGCAGAAGGACATCGAGGAGACCCAAGGCCACGCAGTCACCTATCCGCTGATCGGCGATAGCGAGCTGACCGTCGCCAAGCTTTACGACATGCTGCCGGCCGAGTCGGGCAGTTCCTCGCAGGGCCGCACTGCTGCGACCAATGCCACGGTGCGCTCGGTCTTCGTGATCGGCCCCGACAAGAAGATCAAGGCGATGCTAACCTACCCGATGTCGACCGGCCGCAATTTCGACGAGGTGCTGCGGATCCTCGATTCGGTGCAGCTCAGCGCCAAGCATCCGGTGGCAACGCCGGTCAACTGGAAGCCGGGCGAGGACGTCATCGTCTCCGCCGCGCTCTCGAACGACGACGCAAAGCAGAAATATCCGTCGGGCTTCCGCGAGGTGAAGCCGTATTTGCGCTACGTCCACCAGCCGCACTGAGCGGGACCGGGTCGCCCCCTTGGCCGGGCTTGACCGGCCATGGGTGCCAACCTGGCGGCGTTATCTCCTGGTTTAGAAGCGGAAATGGCGCCTGTTCTATTTCGGCATCATATACGAGGGCGTCGTCATTGGCGGTGACCCGCTCGGCAAGGCGCCCCGGCGTCCAGGCTCGTTGACCGCCCCTGGGACCGCACCCGCCGCCCCCGGCGCGGCACTTGGCGCCGGCGTGCCGAGGATCGCCGGCAGCGCCGCCAGATGCGGCGTATCGCTTGCCGGGATGCCGGCGGTCTTGGCGATTGCCTCGATCTGCGCATCGGTCAGCTTGATGCCGTAGAACTTGTCGTAGAAATCCTGCATCAGCGTGCGTAGATCGTCCTGCGAGTCGCCGGGATAGAACAGCTGCGACAGCCAGTAGAGGCCGATCAGCCGGTTGACCCCGGGCGGGTCGTCGATCCACCCGAACGGTGCGTCGGGTTCGAGAAAGAGCTTGTGGTTGCGCACCGCCGCGAGGCTCCGCCAGGCGGGATTGCGCAGCGCCGCGTTATAGAAGCCGCGATCCTGGGCGATGATCAAATCGGGGTTCCACTGGCGCAGCTGGCCGGGCGTCACCGCGACGCGTTCGCCGCTGCCAAGCGGCGCGGCGACATTGATCGCCCCGGCCGCTTCGATCGAGGCGGCCGCGCCCGAACCGGGCAGCCCGGTCTCGAGCCCGTTCGGCCCGCGCGCATAATAGACCTTGGGCCGCTGCGTCGCCGGCTGGATCAGGAGGCGACCGCGCAGCGCATTGATGGCGTGCTCGGCCGAGCCGGCGAGGTCGTCGCCGCGCTCGGCGACGCCGAGCACCCGGCCAACCGTGCGCAGCATGATCGGCGTCCGGTCGAAGCTGTTGTCGATGAGGATGTAGGGGATGCCGCTCGCCTGGCTTATCTGGTCGGCGAGGGCCGCGCGCTCCGGCGTCACGCTGCCGCAGTCGATGATGAGGTCGGGGTGCACGCGGCTCACCGTCGCGGCGGTCGCGGTCGGGTTCGGCCCGGTAAGGTCGCCGAACATGGGCATGCGGCCCTTCATCGCCGGCGCGACGCCCACCGGCGGCCGCGCCCAGCCGGCGAGCTTGTTCGGCGCCAGCACGTAGATCAGCACCTCCGCGGTCGGTCCCGCCGCCATGACGCGCTGGACATGCTCGGGCACATCGACGATCCGCCCGGCGGAATCGGTGAACTCGCCGGCCCGCGCCATCGGCGCGCCGGCAATAGCGACAAGCAGCGCCGCGCCCAGCGCGGCAAGCGAACGAAGCGACATTGGCGCTCTCAGCTCCAACCGGGAGGTTAGCGCGACTATAGTCTCGGCGACCTGTCTGGCAAGCGCGCGGGCACGCGGCGCCTCAGCCATGTGCGCCGGTGCGGATGCCCGGCGCCGAGGCGCCCCATGCCGGAGCGGCGATTCGGTTGCCGTTGTGGTAAAGTGGCGGCAAC
>DASZLY010000046.1:0-6908 GCA_035552135.1 Allostellaceae bacterium
GCCGCGCTGGTCGCGGCGCTGCAGGCGCGCGGCATGGGGCTCGTGCTCGACATCGTGCCCAACCACATGGGCATCGGCGGCAAGGACAATGCCTGGTGGCTCGACGTGCTCGAATGGGGCGAGGCGTCGCCCTATGCGCGCTATTTCGACATCAACTGGGACGCCGCGCGCAGCGACCTCAAGGGGCGCGTTCTGCTGCCGGTGCTCGGCGACCAATACGGCGCGATCCTCGAACAGGGCGAGATTGCGCTGAAATTCGATGCGGACGAGGGCAGCTTCAGCTTCTGGTATTACGAACATCGCTTCCCCGCCTCGCCGCTGTGCTACTCGACGATCCTTGCCGCGGGCGGCGCGCCATTGGGGCCGCTGGCGGGCGAGTTTGCCGGGCTCAACCGCACGCGCCCCGGAGCGCGGCGCGGCGCGACGGAGGCGTTGAAGCGCCGGCTCGCGGACATCGCCGCGGCCGAGCCCGAGGTCGCCGCCGCGATCGACGCGGCGCTGGCAGCGCTGACCGGACAGCCGGGCCACGCCAAGAGCTGGCGGCGGATGAACCGGCTGCTCGACCGCCAGCCCTATCGCCTTGCCTATTGGCGAGTCGCGGCGGACGAGATCAATTATCGCCGCTTCTTCAACATCAACGACCTCGCGGGGCTCAGGATCGAGCTGCCCGAGCTCTTCGCCGCGACGCACCGCCTCGTCTTTGCGCTCGCCGAGCGCGGCGATATCGACGGGCTGCGCATCGATCATATCGATGGGCTGTTTGACCCCGGCGCCTACGCCGCGGCGCTGCGCCAGCGCTTTCCGGCGCCGTTCTATCTCGTCGTCGAGAAGATCCTGGCGCGCTACGAAACGCTTCCCGAATGGCCGATCGACGGCAGCACCGGCTACGATTTCGTCAATCAGGTGCTGGGGCTCTTCGTCGATCCCGACGGCGAGCGCGCGATGACCCGGCTCTACGCCCGCCTGACCGGCCGCACCGAGGAGTTCGACGCGGTGCTGTACAATGCCAAGCGGCGCATCATGGAAGTCAACCTGGCGAGCGAAATGAGCGTCTTGGCGCAGCGCTTTCATCGCCTGTCGATGGGCGAATGGCATACGCGCGACTTCACCGCCAACGGAATGCTGGCGGCGCTGCGCCAGGTAATCGCGGCATTCCCGATCTACCGCACCTACGTCTCCGAGCGCGGGGCGAGCGCCGATGACCATCGCTTCATCGACTGGGCGGTCGGGCAGGCCAAGAAGCAGGCGCGCGCCGCCGACACCAGTATCTACGATTTCATCCATCAGGTGCTCGCCGGCCGCATTTCCCGGCATCCGCGGCCGAGAGACGGGCTGCGGACGGCGATGCAGTTCCAGCAGGTTACCGGCCCGGTCATG
Source organism: Allostellaceae bacterium (assembly GCA_035552135.1). GTDB lineage: Bacteria > Pseudomonadota > Alphaproteobacteria > ATCC43930 > CGMCC-115725 > DATARH01. The sequence goes on from DASZLY010000046.1 coordinate 1,378, forward strand.
GCGAAAGCCGCCGAGGACACCGCCTTCTACCGCTATTTCCGCCTGCTGGCGCTCAACGAGGTGGGCGGCGACCCGCGCCGCTTCGGGCTGTCGCCGGCGGGCTTCCATCATCTGATGCGCGAGCGGGCGCGCGACTGGCCGCGCGCGATGAGCGCCACCGCGACGCACGATACCAAGCGCGGCGAGGACGCGCGGGTGCGGCTCGCGCTGCTCTCCGAGATGCCGCGGCTCTGGGGCCAGTACGTCGCGCGCTGGCTGCGCTTCAACCGCTCGCGCCGGGCGGAAATCGACGGCGAGACCGTCCCCGACCGCAATGTCGAATATCTGTTCTACCAGACGCTGGTCGGCGCCTGGCCGCCTGGCCTGGCGGCGGACGATGCCGCGGGGGTCAAGGCGCTCGCCGAACGGGTCGCGGCGTACATGACCAAGGCGGTGCGCGAGGGCAAGGAAAACTCCAGCTGGAGCAACCCCAACGCCGATTACGAAGCCGCCCTCGAGCGCTTTGTCGGCGGCGTGCTCGACGCCTCGCGACCGAGCGCCTTCCTCGCCGATTTCCACGGCTTTATCGAGCGGCTGGCGCGCCCCGCGGCAGTCGCCTCGCTGGCGCAGCTCGCGCTCAAGCTGACCGCACCGGGCATTCCCGACATCTATCAGGGCGGCGAATTATGGGATTTCAGCCTGGTCGACCCCGACAACCGCCGCCCGGTCGATTGGGACGCGCGACGGGCGTTGTTCGCCGAAATCGCCGAGTCAGAGCCGGCAAGGCTCACCGAATGCTGGCAGGACGGGCGCGAAAAGCTTTTCCTGCTGCATCGCCTGCTCCGCCTGCGGCGCGAGCATCCAGCGCTGTTTGCCGAGGGCGACTACCAGCCGCTCTACGCCGAAGGCGGACGCGCCGACGACCGGCTCTGTGCCTTCGTGCGGCGGCACGAGGCAACCGCGGTCGTTGTCGCCGTACCGCGTCTCACCTATCGGCTCTGCAACAACGGCGATGCCGGCTGGGGCGCGACCGGGCTCCCCCTGCCCGAGGCCGCGCGCTGGCACGACGTGCTGAGCGGCCGCGTCTACGACGCAGCGGAGCACATCGCCGCCGCCGCGCTGTTCGCCGAATTTCCGGTCGCGGTTTTGCTTAACTCATCGGCATCATAGCCGAGGTTGCTCTGTCGATTTCAGACCGAATCTCTACATTTGCGCGAATATTGTCCCAGCGCAAATAAACCGCGTCTCGTTTCTTACCAATATCGCCGGAAGTTTTGGAACCGGCGCAGTCGCGGCGGGTTTGCCGAGGACAGCGAACTTAGAACTTAGCGAACACAGAACTCTGGAGGAGCACATGGCGGAAGACGCCTCGGTGCGGGAAACCACCCGCCTGATTTCCAGCGACAAGGTCGAGGGCACCTCGGTGTGCAACAGCGCCGGCGACAGCCTCGGCACGATCGAGCATGTGATGCTCGACAAGCATACCGGCCGTATTGCGTACGCGGCGATGAGCTTCGGCGGCTTTCTCGGCATGGGCAGCGAGTATCGCGCGCTGCCGTGGAGCGCGCTGCGCTACAACGAGAGCCTCGACGCCTACGAGCTCAACGTGACCGAGGACCAGCTGCGCAACGCGCCGCTGGCGACGACCGATTTCTTTAACACCGGCGTTGCCGACCGCGGCTGGGAAGACGACATCCACCGGCATTATCGCGCCACGCCGTACTGGTAGACCCAGGCAATCCGGCGTTAAGAACGGAGCGGCTCGCCGCTCCGTTTTCGCGCCGGGGATCGAGCCCCGCTCGCCGGCGTGGCTGACGCCGCCAACCGCCAAGCGACAATTCCGCGTCTGGGGACCGGCGGCGCGCGAGGTCGTGGTCGAGATCGACGGCGGCGCGGCGCCCAAGCTGTCGGCCGAACCAGTCGGCTACTGGCATCTGCCCGGGCAGGCGTCGATTGCGCTGGCTACCGGCTATTAAGTCCGGCGAGGCGGCTGCCGCGTCGGAACCGGCTTTTGCCCGCCCCGTTCGCCATCCATGGAATGCTCGGGAGTTGGCGGATGAAATCGAAACTGGTGGCCGAGAACGCCGGCGAGCGCACCTTCGTGCTGATCCTCGACCCGGGCGAGGAGGCCTTCGCGACGATCACCCGGTTCGCCGCGCAGGAGGGGCTCAGCGCCGCCTCGCTCACCGCGCTCGGCGCGTTTTCCAAGGCGACCGTCGGCTGGTTCGACCTCGCCGCCAAGAGCTACAAGAAAATCCCGGTCGAGCAGCAATGCGAGGTGCTGAGCGCGATCGGCGACATCGCCCAGGGCGATGACGGGAAACCCAGCCTGCACCTCCATGCCGTGCTGGGCCTGAGCGACGGCTCGACCCGCGGCGGCCATCTGCTGCAGGGCGTGGTGCGGCCGACGCTCGAGGTGACGCTGGTCGAGACCCCGGCCCATCTGCGCCGCAAGCACCGGCCGGAGCTCGGCATCGCGCTGGTCGACCTGACCGCATCGGACTAGCTGCCGCGCGGCACCGGCCGGGCTATGCTCGCCGGATGGCCGCCAACCGCCCCGAGACCGACCACCGCGAGACGATCGCCTTCCTCTCCGACCCCGCCACCTACGGCGCGACTGGCCCCGTCGAGCGGCTCGAAACCCATATCTCGCAGGTCTTCCTCGCCGGCGACAAAGCCTTCAAGCTGAAGCGCGCGGTGCGGTTTCCCTATCTCGACTTCTCGACCATCGAGCGGCGCCGCGCGGCCTGCGCCGCCGAACTCAATCTCAACCGCCGGACCGCGCCGGAACTCTATCTCGAAATCCGCGCCATCGTGCGACGCAGCGGTGGAAGACTTGCCTGGGGCGAGGACGGCGAGATCGCCGACTGGGTCGTCGTGATGCGCCGCTTCGACCAGGCGCAGCGGCTCGACGCGATCGCCGCGCGCGGCGGGCTGGAACCGCGCCTCGTCCACGCGCTCGCCGCGCATATTGCCGCGTTCCACGCCGAGGCCGAGCCGCGCCCGGGTTTCGGTGGCGGCCCCGGACTTGCCGCGGTCATCGCCGAGAACGACACCTGCCTGCATGCCGGGCTCGCCGCCGGCTTCGACGCGGCGCAGATCGCCGCGCTCGGCGAGCGCTCGCGCGACTGGCTCGGCCGGGTCGGCGACCTCCTCGACTGCCGCCGCGCCGCCGGCAAGGTGCGGCGCTGCCACGGCGACCTGCACCTGCGCAATATCTGCGTGCTCGACGGCAAGCCGGTGCTGTTCGACTGCATTGAGTTCTCCGAAGGCTTCGCCAGCATCGATGTGCTCTACGACCTCGCCTTCCTGCTGATGGATCTGGCGCATCAGGGGCACGGCGCGAGCGCCAACCGGCTGCTCAACCGCTATCTCGACCTGACAGGCGAGGATGACGGGCTGGCGGCGATGCCGCTGTTCCTGGCGCTGCGCGCGGGAATCCGCGCCCATGTGGCGGCAAGCGCCGGCAACGATGCGGGCGAAGCGCAGGCCTATCTCGCCGAGGCGCTCGCCGCGCTCGATGCGCCGCGCCCGCGCCTCGTCGCGATCGGCGGGCTGAGCGGCACCGGCAAGTCGACGCTGGCGGCGGCGCTGGCGCCGGAACTCGGCGCCCGGCCCGGCGCGCGCCTGCTGCGCAGCGACGTCACGCGCAAGCGCCTCTTCGGCCTCGCGCCGGAGACCCCACTGCCGGCAGCGGGCTACGCGCCGGAAGTCACTGGGCGCGTCTATGCCGCGCTGCGCGACCGCGCGGCGCAAACACTGCGCGCCGGGTGTTGCGCGATCGTCGACGCGGTGTCGTTGCGTCCCGACGAACGCCGCTCGCTCGCCGCTGTCGCCGCGGCGGCCGGCGTGCCCTTCACCGGCATCTGGCTCGACGCTCCGGGAGCAGCGATGACCGCGCGCGTCGCGGCCCGCCGCGACGACGCCTCGGATGCAACCGCGGCGGTCGTCGCAAGGCAGATGGAAGCCGACCCCGGCGCGCTCGACTGGCAGCGCATTGACGCCGGCGGCCCGCCCGCGGCGATCCTCGCCGCGGCGCGCACGGCGCTCGGCCTCACCTAGCCGGTCTCCGCGGCCGCGCGGCAGCGATGCCGAGACGATGCTTGCCTGGCGCCGCGATTGTTCGCAAAACCAGGACTATTCGCCACGAGGACGACACGGGAGAAATTCTTGCCGAGCTCTGCACAGCGGACGCGGCTGTCGGCGGATGTCGGCGGCACCTTTACCGATGTCGCGGTGTTCGACGAGGCGGCCGGGGCGCTGCGGCTGGGCAAGACGCTGACGACGCCGCGCCGGCTGGTCGAAGGCATCGCCGCCGGGGTCGACAAGGCCGCCTCCTCCTTCGCCGCGGCGCGGCTCTTCCTGCACGGCACGACGGTCGCGATCAACACCATCCTCGAGCGCAGCGGCGCGCGCGCCATCCTGCTGACGACGCAGGGCTTTCGCGACATCTACGAGATCGGCCGGGTCAACCGCCCGGAATCCTACAATCTCTTCTTCCAGAAGCACGTGCCGCTGATCGAGCGCGCCCGCCGCCACGAAATCCGCGAGCGGATGGACGCCGACGGCCGGGTGCTGATTCCGGTCGACGAGGACCAGGTGCGGACGATCGTCGCCGAAGCGGTCGCGGACGGCATCGAGGCGGTGGCGATCCTCTTCCTCCACTCCTACCGCAACCCGGCGCATGAGCGGCGGGTCAAGGCGCTGATCGAGGCGGCGCATCCCGGGCTCTTCGTCACCGCCTCGCACGAGCTGTCGCAGGAGTACCGCGAGTTCGAGCGCACCTCGACGGTCGCCGCCAACGCCTATATCGGGCCGCGCGTGCGGCGCTATCTCGGCGAGATACGCAACCATCTGCGCGAAGCCGGGTTCGCCGGCGATTTCTTTATCGTCCAGTCGTCGGGCGGGCTGTTCGACATCGACGACGCGCAGCGCGCCTGCATCCGCATGCTGGAATCGGGGCCGGCGGCCGGGGTCACCGGCACCAAGGCGCTGTGCGACGCGACCGGGATGACCAACGCGATCGCCTTCGACATGGGCGGCACCACCGCCAAGGCCGGCGTCATCCATGACCGCCAGGTGCTGATGACCGGCAATGCGATGATCGGCGGCTATGTCGGCGGGCTGCCGGTGCAGATGCCGATGATCGACATTCAGGAGGTCGGCACCGGCGGCGGCAGCATCGCCCGGGTCGAGGCCGGCGGCGGCTTGCGCGTCGGCCCGGAAAGCGCCGGCGCCGAGCCGGGGCCGGCGTGTTACGGCCTCGGCGGCACGGAACCGACGATCACCGACGCCAGTCTGGTGCTCGGCCGCCTCGGCGCCGACCGCTTTCTCGGCGGCGAGATGCGGCTCGACCTCGCCGCCGCCGAGCGCGCGATAAGCGAGCGCATCGCCCAGCCGCTCGGCCTCGGCCTCGCCGCCGCGGCGGAAGGCATCCTGCGCATCGCCACCACCAAGATGTCGCATGTCGTGCGCTGGGTGACGACCGAGCGCGGGCTCGATGCCGCCGATTTCGCGCTCGTCGCCTATGGCGGCGCGGGGCCGCTGCACGC
>DASZLY010000047.1:0-9521 GCA_035552135.1 Allostellaceae bacterium
AAGCGGCGACCTATCTCGCAGGCGTCCGGGAGGCGGAAGCATGGGCCCCGGCCTGCGCCGGGGTGGTGCGGGCTGATGCGCCCGACACTGATCCTTTTCGTCCGCGAGCCGCGGCTCGGCGCCGGCAAAAGGCGGCTGGCGCGCGACATCGGCGCGGTCGCGGCGCTGCGCTTCGAGCGGCTGATGCTGGCGCGCAGCCTGCGGCAATTCGGGCGCGACCGGCGCTGGCGGCTGCGCCTGGCGGTGACGCCCGACCGCGCCGCGCGGCGCTGGCCGGGCAATTTCGCCGCGCTGGCGCAAGGAAGCGGCGACCTCGGCGCGCGGATGCGCCGCGTGCTCGCCGCATGCGGGCCGGGGCCGCGGCTGCTCGTGGGAAGCGACATCCCCGGTCTGACCCCGACGCATATCGCCGAGGCATTCCGCCTGCTCGGGCGGCACGACGTCGTGTTCGGCGCGGCGCGCGACGGCGGGTTCTGGCTGGTCGGCTGCCGGCACGTTCCGCCCGAGTTCGGCCGGGTGCGCTGGTCGAGCGCGCATGCGCTCGAAGACGCGCTCGCCAACCTGCCGCCCGGGGTGTCGGTGGGGCTCGCCGCGACGCTCGACGACGTCGATGACGGTGAGGCGTATCGGCGCGCGACCTCAAGAGGGGGCTGAGCTCTTGTCGTCATACCGGCGAGGCCGGTAGCCACTTTTCCGTTGCACCAGCGGCTGCGAGGTGGGTCCCGGTCTTCGCCGGAACGACGAAAGCGCTATTTCTCCTGCAACCTCGGCATCAGCTCGACGAAGTTGCACGGGCGCCAGCGATTGTCGAGCTGGTGGACGAGGATGCCGTCCCAGGCGTCGCGGCAGGCGCCGGGCGAGCCGGGCAGCGCGAAGAGGTAGGTGCCGCCGGCGACCCCGGCGGTGGCGCGGCTCTGGATCGTCGAGGTGCCGATCTTCTCGTAGCTCTGCCAGCGGAACAGCTCGCCGAACCCGGCAATCTCCTTTTCGTAGACGGCGTGGAACGCCTCGGGCGTCACGTCGCGGCCGGTGACGCCGGTGCCGCCGGTCGAGATCACCACATCGACCTGCGGGTCGGCGATCCACGCCTTTAATTGCGCGACGATGTCGGCAAGCTCGTCGCGCACGATCTGGCGCGCGGCGATCTTGTGCCCGGCCGCTTCGACGCGCTCCTGCAGCGTGTTGCCGGAGCGGTCGTCGTCCATGCCGCGCGTGTCGGACACGGTCAAGAGCGCGATGTTGACGGCGAGGAACGGGCGGTCGTGGTTCAACGGCATCAGCTCACTCCCAATTCCGCGAGTTTGGCTTGCAACGCCAGGAGGTCGCGCCAGGCTTCGCGCTTGCGCTCGGGGCTGCGCAGCAGAAAGGCCGGGTGGAACATCGGCAGGGTCGGCAGCGTGGCGTCGAGCCCAGGCACCGCGAGGTCGAACCAGCGGCCGCGCAGCCGGGTGATCCCGTCGGCGAGGTCGAGCAAGGTCGCGGCGGCGGTGCCGCCCGCCAGCACCAGCACTTTCGGCCGCGACAACGCGATGTGGCGGAAGACGAACGGCAGGCAGGAGGCGATCTCCTGCGTCGCCGGCTTGCGGTTGCCGGGCGGGCGCCAATAGATGACGTTGGTGACCTGCACGCCGCTGCGGTCGAGCCCGATCGCGGCGAGCATGCGGTCGAGGAGCTGCCCGGAGCGGCCGACAAAGGGCTTGCCGATGCGGTCCTCGTCGGCGCCCGGCGCCTCGCCGACGATCAGCACCGGCGCCGCGGGATTGCCGTCGGCGAAGACGGTATTGGTCGCGGTGCGCTTCAAGGGGCAGGCGTCAAACCCGGCGATCATCGCGGCAAGCTGGTCGATCGTCTCGGCCTGCGCGGCGAGCGCACGCGCCGATTGCGCCGGCTCGGCCGCCGATTCGGTCAGCGCGCGGGGCGGCGCGGCGGCGGCCGGCGGCTTGCCGCTTGCGGATGGGCGCGGCGCGCGGGCTGCGGGCGCCACGGATGCGACGGCTGGTGCGGGCCGCGGCTCAACGACGAGCGCGGGCGGCGCAAGGCGATTGAGCGCCTCGGCGCCGATCGCCTCGTCGGCGCCCATCTCGATCTGCCATTGCAGGAGCGCCAGCGCCTCGCCGGGCGCGAGCGTCCGTGGTTCGGGTGCGGCCATCGCCGAAGGTTAGCACCTCGCCGCACAGGGGCAACGCCGCAATACCGCCGTGCGTCCATTCCTCCCGTTTCGCTCTCATCGTATATAACCGGCACGACAAGAGCCGAGGTGGGACGTGGCCGAAACCGAACGCGAGCGGATGGAGTACGACGTGGTCATCGTCGGCGCGGGGCCGGCGGGGCTGGCGGCGGCGATCCGGCTGAAGCAGCTCGCCGCGAAAGCCGAGAGCGAGATCGCGGTCTGCGTCATCGAAAAGGGCTCGGAGGTCGGCGCGCACATTCTGTCGGGCGCGGTGTTCGAGCCGCGCGCCTTGAACGAGCTGATCCCCGACTGGAAGGAAAAAGGCGCGCCGCTCAACACGCCGGCCACCGAGGACCGGCTCCTGCTGCTCTCCGAGCGCAAGGCGTGGCGGCTGCCGACCCCGCCGCAAATGCGCAATCACGGCAACTACATCATCAGCCTCGGCAATCTCTGCCGCTGGCTGGCGATCCAGGCCGAGGAAGTGGGGGTCGAGATCTATCCCGGCTTCGCCGCGGCCGAGGTGCTGTACGACGACACCGGCCGGGTCGCCGGCGTCGCCACCGGCGACATGGGGATCGGCAAGGACGGCGAGCCGACCGCCAGCTACACGCCCGGCGTCGAATTGCGCGGCCGCGAGACGCTCTTCGCCGAGGGCGCGCGCGGCTCGCTGACCAAGACGCTGGTCGAGCGCTTCCGGCTGCGCGCCGAGTGCGACCCGCAGACCTACGCGATCGGCATCAAGGAATTATGGGAGATCGCCCCCGAAAAGCACCAGCCGGGGCTGGTCGTGCACACGGTCGGCTGGCCGCTCGACAACAGCACCTATGGCGGCTCGTTTCTCTATCACCTCGAAGGCGGGCAGGTGTCGGTCGGGTTTGTGATCGGGCTCGACTACCAGAACCCCTATCTGTCGCCGTTCGAGGAATTCCAGCGCTTCAAGACGCACCCGGCGATCCGTCCTTTCTTCGAAGGCGGGCGGCGCGTGGCCTATGGCGCCCGCGCCTTGAACGAGGGCGGGTTCCAGTCGATCCCGCGCATGGATTTTCCCGGCGGGGCGCTCACCGGCTGCGCCGCCGGCTTTGTCAACGTGCCGAAGATCAAGGGCAGCCATACGGCGATGAAATCGGGCATGGTCGCGGCCGAGGCGGTGTTTGCGCGGCTGGGCGGCGACGAAAGTGCGAGCGTGCGCGCCGGGCTCGAACGGAGCTGGGTGTGGGACGAGCTCTATCGCGTGCGCAACATCCGCCCGAGCTTCCGGCTCGGCATGTGGGCGGGGCTCGCCTATTCGGCGCTCGACACGTACCTGTTCCGCGGCAAGGCGCCGTGGACCTTCCACAACCACGCCGATTACGACCAGCTGGCGCGCGCCGATCAGAGCCGGCCGATCCGCTATCCGCGGCCCGACGGCAAGATCAGCTTCGACCGGCTGACTTCGGTGTCGTTCTCGTTCACCAACCACGAGGAAGGCCAGCCGGCGCATCTCAAATTGCGCGATCCAGCCAAGGCTATTTCAATTAATTACCGCCTCTACGACGCGCCCGAACAGCGCTATTGTCCGGCAGGGGTCTACGAAATCGTCGACGACGCGGCGGCGGGCGGCAAGCGATTGCAGATCAATGCGCAGAACTGCGTCCACTGCAAGACCTGCGACATTAAGGATCCCGAGCAGAACATCGATTGGGTGGTACCGGAAGGCGGCGGCGGACCGAACTACCCGAACATGTAAGGCCCGGATTTTTCAATGACTCGGGCCTCGGCATGACGCGGATGGGCGATGCGGGCGGTGACCATGAAAGTTGCGGCAGTCGGAATCTTGAGGCGGCGCGGCGACGCGCCTTCATTGGCGTTGGGGCTGGCACTGGCGGCGGCCGCGCTGTGGGCACTGCCCGCCGTCGCGGCGACGACACCGGCGGCGAGCGAAGCGAAGCCCCCGGCGCCGGCGGCCGGCGCCGATCTGTTTGGCGACTACCTGGCCGGCCGGCACGCCGAGCAGATCCGCGACTACCCGGCGGCCGCATCGTGGTTCGAGAAGGCGATCACCGGCGACCCGCAATCCCCCGAGCTCGTCAGCCGCACCTTCCTGATGGCGGTGGGGGCCGGCAATTTCGACCGGGCGCGGCCGCTCGCCGACCAGGTGCTGAAGCTCGATTCCACCGATGCGCTGGCCCGGCTGGTGCTGATCGTCGACCGGCTGAAGGCGGGCGACACGGCGGGCGCGATAAAAAACGCCGCCGCCCTGCCGCAGGAGGGCGTGCATCGCTTTATCGCGCCGCTGGCGCTCGCCTGGACGCGGATGGCGGCCGGCGACGTGCAGGGCGCCGACGCGGCGATGCAGCAGCTCGACAAATACAACGGCTTTCAGCCGCTCAAGGATTTCCAGCTCGGGCTGATCCACGACTTCGCCGGCCAGCCCGACAAGGCCGACGGGTTCTTTGCCAAGACGCTTGCCGAGAACCAGCAGCTCAACTGGCGCCTCACCGACGCGATCGCCAATTTCGATGAGCGCCACGGCAAGGCAGACAAGGCCAAGGCGCTTTACCAGAAGTTCATCGAGCAGAATGTCGGCAGCGAGATCGCGCAGACCGTGCTCACGGCACGGCCGCCCGGCGTGCCGAAGCCCGAGATCGCCTCCGCCGGCGACGGGCTCGCCGAGGCGATGTTCGACCTGGCGAGCGTCTTGAACCAGAGCGAGACGATCGATCTGGCACTGATCTACGACCGCTTCGCGCTGGCGCTGAGGCCGGATTTCCGCCTCGGACAGCTGCTGCTCGCCGACGTGCTGTCGGCGCAAAGCGAGCCCGCCCAGTCGCTCGCGGTGCTGGAACAGATTCCGAAGAGCTCGCCCTATTCCTGGTCGGCGCGGCTGCGCGCCGCGGCCTGCCTCGACGAACTCGACCGCGCCGACGACGCGATCGCGCAACTGAAGCAGATGGCGCAGGAAGCGCCGAAGACGATCGGCGCCGATGTGCAGCTGGGCGACATATTGCGCAACAAGAAGCGCTTCGACGAGGCGGCGGTCGCCTATAACGAGGCGATCGAGCGCGCCGCCGCGAACGGCGTCCCCGAGCGCTGGGCACTGTTCTACGACCGCGGCGTCTCCTACGAACGCGCCGGCCATTGGGACAAGGCAGAGGCGGATCTCGAGCATGCGCTCGCGCTCAAGCCCGACCAGCCGCTGGTGCTCAACTATCTCGGCTATTCGTGGATCGATCGCGGCGAGAAGCTCGACCAGGGCGTCAAGATGATCGAGAAGGCGGTCGAGCTGCGCCCGGAGGACGGCTACATCGTCGACAGCCTGGGATGGGCGCATTTCCGGATGGGCGACTATACCGGGGCCGTCGAATACCTCGAACGCGCGGTCGAGCTGGTGCCGTCCGATTCGACGATCAACAACCATCTGGGTGATGCCTATTGGCGCACCGGCCGGATGACCGAGGCGCGCTATCAGTGGCGCCGCGCGCTGCAATTCGGCCCCGACAAGGACGAGGTTCACCCGATCGAGGTGAAGCTCGAACGCGGGCTCGGGCCGCCCGCGACCCCGGCGGCGGCGACACCGCCGGGGGGCGGGTCGGCGACGCCGGCGGCGCCCGCCAAGCCGGCGGAGCGCGGCGGCTGAGCAGCGCGACCGACCCCGCGCCGGTCAGCGTCTTCGCCCCGGCCAAGGTCAATCTCTATTTGCATGTCGTCGGCCGGCGGGACGACGGCTATCACCTGCTCGACAGCCTCGTCGCCTTCGCCGATATCGGCGATTGGGTCACTGCCGCGCCGGCCGAGGCGCTGTCGCTCGAGGTCGGCGGACCGGAAGCCGCGGCGCTCGCCGGGCTCGGCGACGACAATTTCGTGCTGCGCGCCGCGCGCCTGCTCGCGGCGCATTGCGGCATCGCCCCGCGTGCCGCGCTGCATCTCGACAAGCAGCTACCCGCTGCCTCCGGGATCGGCGGCGGGTCGAGCGACGCGGCGGCGGCGCTGCGCGCGCTCGCCGTGCTGTGGGGATGCGCGCTCGACGCCGGCGCGATGGAGATCGCCGCGTCGCTTGGCGCCGACGTGCCGGCCTGTCTCGACGCGCGCCCGGTATGGGTGAGCGGGATCGGCGAGCGGCTCGATCCGCTGCCAAGCCTGCCGCCGGCCGGCATCGTGCTCGCCAATCCGCGCCGGGAATTGCCGACCGCAGCGGTGTTCCGCGCCCGGCAAGGCACCTTCGCCACCGACCAATTCGGGCGCGCGACGCCGCGCGACGCGGTCGGCCTGTTCAGGTTGCTGCGGCAATGCCGCAACGATTTGACCGACGCCGCGCTCAGCCTGATGCCCGAGATCGCCGCCGTGCTGGCCCGGCTGGAGGTATTGCCGGACGCCTATCTGGCGCGGATGAGCGGCAGCGGCGCGACCTGCTTCGCGCTGTTCGCCGATCGCGCCGCGGCCGAGCGCGCCGCCGCCGGGCTCGCCGCCGCCGAGCCGGGCTGGTGGGTCAGGGCCGGCGCCTTGCTGTCGGCGGCGCCGCCGGTCAAGCCGGCGGCTTCTGCTGGTCGAGCGCCGCGCCGATCGTAGCGGCGAGCCCTTCGGCGCGCGCCTTGTCGCGATCGTTGAACGTGCGGAACAGCTCGCCGGCGCGCTGCTTGGCGGCGGCATCGCCGCGCTCGCCGGCGGCGCTGTACCAGGCATAGGCATCGACCGGCGAGCGATCGACGCCGCTGCCGGTCTCGTAGCAGATCGCCAGATTGACCATCGCCGGCCCGAGCCCCTGCCTCGCCGCACGCTTGTACCAGCGCGCCGCGGCGGCGAAATCCTGCTTGGCGCCGTCCCCCTGGGCGTAAGCGAGCGCGAGATTGAACTGCGCGCCGGGATGGTTCTGGTCGGCGGCGCTGCGGTACCAGTTGAGCGCTTCGGCCTTGCTGCCGGCGACGCCAAGCCCTTGCTCGTAGAGCACGCCGAGATTGTACTCGGCCGAGACATTGCCTTGCGCCGCGGCAGCGTGGAACCAGGTCGCGGCGCTGTCGAAATCCTGCACCAGCCCGTCGCCCCGCGCGTAGAGCACGCCGAGATCGTATTGCGCCGCGGCGTCGCCGGCCTTGGCCCTCGCCATGTAGAACCCGGCGCGCGCCGCCGGATCGCCGGGCGGAATCGCGGGCGCCGGTGGGATGACTTCGGCCGTCTGCGGCGGATGCACGACCTTGTCGGCAAGGCCGAGCTGCTTGGTGACCGTGTCGGGAGCCGGCGGCGGCGGGGCCACGGCCGTCCCGGTGGCAGAGGTGCCCGGCCCCAGCGCCCGGGCGAGCACCGCGCCACCGAGATAGGCGGCCAAGGCGATGCCGACGAGGCTCAGCGCCACCAGCCCGCTGACCCGCAGCCGGTTCTCCTTGGCCGCGAGATAGGTTCTCAGCCGGTCGACCGCTGGATGCCGAAGGATCGCCTGGTGCCTCGCGATCGCCGCGGCGCGCTGCACCACTGCGGCTCGCGGTAACAACGCGGGGCGCGGCAACGAAAGCCGCGCCTGACCGAGCCGCCTCCCGGCGGTCGCGGCGATCCCGCCGCCGGCGCTCTTCATCGCCGCGCCGGCGGCCACGGCCCGCGCGCTCAACCCGGCACGCCAGCCCCCGCCGGGTTCTGCCGCCTCGACCGGTGCGGCCGCGACCGGCGTCGAGATCGCAGCCGGGAAGGTCGCGGCGTCGAAGCGCGGCGGCGGCTCCTGCAACGGCGCGCGCAGTGGCGGCGGCTCGATGGCCCCGGCCGGCGTGCGCGGATGCACGACGACGCTGCCGGTGCGCGGCATTGGCGGCGGCGGCGGCGCCAATTGCGGCGGCGCGGCTGCCGGTGGTGCGGCCGCTTCCGCCTGTTGGGGAACCGGCGGGGTCTCCGGCGCCGGTGCGGGAAGGATCGGCGCCAGCGCCAGGCGCGGCACCGGCAGGCGTGTGAAGCGCGATTTGAGCCCGGGAATCGCCGCGCTGTGCTGCCGCGCCGCCGCCGACGGTCCGGCGAACTGGCGCAACGCCGCGCCTAGCGCCGCCCCCAATGCCGCATCGCGGCCCGAATCGTCTCGCGGCATTTCCGCCGCCGGCAATTTCGGCCTGGCAACGGCCGCCTTCGCCGCGGGCGGCGGTGCAATATCGGGCGCCGGCGCCGCGACGCTGCCGCTTTCGGGTTCGCTGGTGAAGTCGACCCACTGCATGTCGCGCCAGCGCCTGCCGACGCGCTGCGCCCGCGCCACCGCGCCGTGCGGCGCGCCGGCTTTCGGCCCGCTGGTCCCGCGGTTTCTGTCGCGCGCGACGCCAGCGCTGCCGGGGGAAAGGGTCGAATCGGGCATGGCGGTCGGCTCCCGGCTGAGCGCGCGGTATAGAAGGCCTTGCCGCGCCGCGATGCAAGCCGATCCGTGCGCCGCCGGGCGGCGCGGCGCGGCGCCGCAGACGGCCGCCCGCCGTGCTGTCGCTCGCCGGTAAAAACCGCCGTGGGAGGCTAAAATCGGTCCTCGTTACTAAGACATCCGAAACGATCTTGATGAATAAATAGCGGCAGACCGGTCCGGCGCGCGAGTTCGATATTTGGACTTGAACGCGAGACCAGGAGTTGGAGAGCCGGCATGCGCCTTGGGGAGTTGTTGGTCGGCCAGGGTCTTGTCAGCCAGGAACAGATCGCCATCGCGCTCGAGCGCCAGAAGCGCGAGGGCGGCCGGGTCGGCAACCACTTGGTCGCGATCGGCGCCATCACCGTCGAGAAGCTGCTCCTGGCGCTGCGCGGCTTGCGCGAGGTCGATGCCACGCTCGACATGTGCGCCCGCACCTTTCAGCGCTGGCACTCGCTGCACGGTGCGGAGCATCCCAATACCCAGCGCGCCCGCTACAGCTATGCCCGTGCGCTGCTCGCCGCCGGGCGGCCGAGCGATTCGCTGAAATACGCCGAGGCGGCCCTCGCCGGGATCCGCGCCAACCTCGGCGAGAACCACCCGTGGACCGACGACGCACTGCAGCTCGTCGCCGACGCGCGCCACGCGGTCAGCGCCAACGAGCAGCAAGCGGCCGCCTAGTCCAAGCCCACCCCAACAGCCCGCGCTGGCTGTTGCCGCGCTGCCAGCTTGCCGATAATTTGCCCGCGTCCGGCCCCGGCGACGACTTTCGCCCGGCCCGCCGGACCCGTCCGGCATGACGATGGGGCGTAGCCAAGTGGTAAGGCACCGGATTTTGATTCCGGCAAACGGAGGTTCGAATCCTCCCGCCCCAGCCAGGTCTTCTTCGCCGGGCGTTGGCCGGCACCGCGCACAGCCCGGCCGCCCACAGCCGAGCAGCAGCTCGAAGAATTCGCCGCAGTTTTCCAGCGACCGCAGCACCCGGTCGCCGGGCGCGAGGCGGCGCGCCCTGAGCCC
>DASZLY010000048.1:0-2958 GCA_035552135.1 Allostellaceae bacterium
GGTGTCGTCCCGGCGAAGGCCGGGACCCACTTTTCAAGTGCTCGGGCAGCGGATAAGTGGATGCCGGCTTTCGCCGGTACGACAATTATGAGGTACCCATGACCGCCATCGCCGACATCCATGCCCGCGAGATCCTCGATAGTCGCGGCAATCCCACGGTCGAGGTCGAGGTGACGCTCGACAGCGGCGTGATCGGCCGCGCGGCGGTGCCGTCGGGCGCCTCGACCGGGGCGCACGAGGCGGTCGAGAAACGCGACGGCGGCGCGCGCTATCACGGGCGCGGCGTGCTGCAGGCTGTCGATGCGGTGAACGGCGAGATTTTCGACACGCTGTCGGGCTTCGACGCGGCCGAGCAGCTGCGTATCGACCGCACCCTCATCGAGCTCGACGGCACGCCCAACAAGGCCCGGCTCGGCGCCAACGCGATCCTCGGCGTCAGCCTCGCCTGCGCCCGGGCCTCGGCCGAGGATGCCGGGCAGCCGCTCTACCGCTATGTCGGCGGCAGCTATGCGCACATCATGCCGGCGCCGATGATGAACATCGTCAATGGCGGCGTGCACGCCGACAACCCGATCGACATCCAGGAATTCATGATCGTGCCGGTCGGCGCGGCGAGCATCGCCGAGGCGATCCGCGCCGGCTCGGAAATCTTTCATGCGCTCAGGCGCAAGCTGCACGACGCCGGGCTCAACACCAATGTCGGCGACGAGGGAGGATTCGCGCCGAACCTCGCCTCGGCCGACGCCGCGCTCGGATTCGTCATGCAGGCGATCGAGGCGGCCGGCTACAAGCCCGGCGATGATGTCGTGCTGGCGCTCGACCCGGCTTCGACCGAGTTCTATCGCGATGGCAAATACGACATGAAAGGCGAGGGCAGGCAGCTCGATTCGGCCGGCATGGTCAAATACTATGCCGACCTCGTCGCGCGCTATCCGATCGTCTCGATCGAGGACGGCATGGCCGAGGACGATTGGGAGGGTTGGGCGCACCTCACCCGCGAGCTCGGCGGCAAGGTGCAGCTGGTGGGCGACGACCTCTTTGTCACCAACCCCGCGCGGCTTCGCGAAGGAATTGAGAAAAGGGTGGCTAACGCCTTGCTGGTAAAGGTCAACCAGATCGGCACGCTGAGCGAGACGCTGGAGGCGGTGGCAACCGCGCGCAATGCCGGCTATGGCGCGGTGATGTCGCACCGCTCGGGCGAAACCGAGGATACGACGATCGCCGATCTCGCGGTCGCGACCAATTGCGGACAGATCAAGACCGGGTCGCTGTCGCGCTCGGACCGGTTGGCGAAATACAACCAGCTCATCCGCATCGAGGAGAGCCTGGGCGGCATGGCGCGCTATGCCGGCCGCATGGCCTACGACAGGTAGCCGCACCCTACCTCCGGACCGAATCGAAATCGTTGCTTGCGCGGCGTCGTTGACGCGCGGGGCGGCAAGTGATTCTCTCTATGGATGATGCTGTGGCAGGAATTCCGGCGACGCGGGCGATATTTTATCGGCCCGCTGCTCGGCATTACCTTCACGGCGTATTTCGTCTACCACACGATCGAGGGCGATCGCGGATTGCTCGCCGCGCGCGAGATCACCCAGCAGCTGCACGCCGCCACCGAGCAGCTCCAGACGGTGCAGTCGGAGCGCGACGCGCTGGCGCACAAGGTCGCCGGGCTCAACCCGAACCATGTCGACCCCGACCTGCTCGACCAGCAGATCCGCCAGCAGCTCGAACTCGTCTCGCCCGGCGAGATCGTCGTGCTTCCCCGAAAAGACTCAGCCAAAGAGCCGGCCGGCGCCGCCGCTCAGCCGCCGCGCTGAGCGTTTCGCGAACCATTCCGTCGGGTCATGCGGGGCACCTTTTGCGCGGCGGTTTTGCTGCCCTGAGATGCCGCCCGGCCGGTTGCAAAGCGCGGCGTTTGCCGACATTCTTCGCGCGCAGTCCCGGAGGAGTGCCTTTATGCCATCGAAGCGGTCGGCAATTTCGGTCAAACTCGCCGAGCCTCCTGTCGCTGCGGCGACATTCAAGCGCTTTTTCCGGGACATGTTGCTGATCCGCCGCTTCGAGGAGCGAGCCGGTCAGATGTACGGCATGCGGCTGATAGGCGGCTTCTGTCACCTCTATATCGGCCAGGAAGCGGTCGTGACCGGGATGCAGGCGGCGCTCACCGAGGGCGATACCACGGTCACCACCTATCGCGATCACGGCCACATGCTGGCCTGCGGGATGGACCCGAAAGGCGTGATGGCCGAGCTCACCGGCCGGCGCGGCGGCTACTCGCACGGCAAGGGTGGCTCGATGCACATGTTCAGCCGCGAGAAGAATTTCTTCGGCGGGCACGGCATTGTCGGCGCCTCGGTGCCGATCGGGACGGGGCTTGCCTTCGCGCACCGCTATCGCGGCGACGGCCGCATCACCGTAGCCTATTTCGGCGACGGCGCGATCAACCAGGGCCAGGTTGCCGAGAGTTTCAACATGGCCTCGCTGTGGAAGCTGCCGATCGTCTATGTGATCGAGAACAACCGCTACGGCATGGGCACCTCGATCAGCCGCGCCTCGGCGCGCACCGACCTGTTCCACCGCGGCATCGCCTACGGCATTCCCGGCGAGCAGGTCGATGGCATGGATGTCGGCGCGGTCTACGAGGCGGCGCAATCGGCGGCCGAGCATGCCCGCTCGGGCCAGGGGCCGATCATCCTCGAGATGCTGACCTACCGCTATCGCGGCCATTCGATGTCCGACCCGGCCAAGTACCGCACCAAGGAAGAAGTCGACAAGATGCGCTCCGAGCACGATCCGATCGACCATCTGCGCCAGCGCCTGTTGGGCGAAGAGATGGCGTCGGAGGCCGAGATCAAGGAGACCGAGCGCAAGGTGCGCGAGATCGTCGCCGAGGCGGCGCAGTTCGCTCAGGATTGCCCCGAGCCCGATCCGAGCGAGTTGTGGACCGATGTGCTCGTC
>DASZLY010000049.1:0-3013 GCA_035552135.1 Allostellaceae bacterium
GAGCCGGCTTCGGTCCAGTCCCACTCCAACACGGTGCGGGCTTCGCCGAACGGGGTCGGGGTGCGGGTCTCGACCCCCATCTTCGACTCGCGCGGGCTCTGCCCGAAGATGCCGTTGCTGCGGGCTTTGCCGGCACCCGAATTATTCAACGGAAGCGACTGCAGATTGCCGTTGTCGCCGACCGTCGTGTTCCATGGCGAGTTGTTCGGAGGACCGCCGCTCATGTAGTAGTCGATGATCTCGGTGATCTGCCCGTAGATCTTGATCGAGGTGTCGGTGCCGGGGATCAGGATCGAACGCGGGAAGCTGCCGGCGGTGACCGCCGCGCCCGCCGCCCTGTTCTGATCGACCGAGAACACGGCGCCTTGGCCGGGTTGCAGCCCGACCGCGGCGAGCTGATCGATGCGCGTGTTGAGGATCTGCTGGTTGACTTGCAGATCGTCGGCGCGGGCGCCGGCGAGGCCGGTCAACATCGCCAGCGCTGCCGTGCTACCGCCCAACGCCGCGATCGTGCCGAGTTTACGCCCGTTCATCATAAGATCCCCCTCCCGAGTTCAAACTGTCACACGATTGGGCCGCCGATTGAGGCCCGCGCAACGGTTGCCCAACGGCTGGTTGGGCGTGGGAGGAAGTATCCGCTGGCAGCGCGAACTGTCGTTGCTCTAGCGCATTGCTTTAAAGCAATATCACTGAGTGCCATCATTTTTGACCGCTATCCGCCATTTCCGAGCCAATGAATTTGACTTGGCAAATATGCGACCGTAACGTTCCCACAACGACCTAAAAGCGACGTGAACAGGAGGTTGAGAGATGGGAGGCACACCGCCGGCGACGGCGGTCCCAAACGCCTTTGTCAGCAGGCTGACGCAACTTGTCCCGCTTTCGGCCGACGAGTTGGCGGTCCTGCACGAGCTGCAGTCGAGCCCGCGCACCGTTCAGCGGCACCGCGATATTATTACCGAGGGCCGCAGTTACGGCAGTCTTTTTATTATAATGGAAGGTAATGCGATCCGATATCGCATCCTCCACGACGGCCGGCGCCAGATAGTCAATATAGTATTACCAGGAGACATCGTCGGAGCGCTTGGCTATTTTACAGAGAGTTCTCTTTATTCGACAAAAGCCCTAACGGAAGTTGTCATCGCAACAATCCCGTTTGCTCGCCTTAATACATTGAATGAAACACATCCGCGATTGGTTACGAAAATATTTTGGTGGTTTTCTTGTGAATCGACGATTTACGCTGAACATCTTGTCGATCTCGGGCGGCGATCTGCGCTAGAGCGTGTCGCTCATTTCTTACTTGAACTGCTGACGAGATTGCAGGCGGTAGGGCTCGCCGACGCGCAATCGTTCAAGATTCCGCTGACGCAGGAGTTGCTCGCCGACGCATTGGGGCTGAGCATCCCGCACGTCAATCGCGTTTTGCGACGGTTGCGGGAAGACAATCTGGTGGTTGTCGAGGACCAGCGAGTCACCGTGAAGGACATCGATTCATTATCCGAATTGGCGGATTTCGACCCCGGCTACCTATCGCGCTTTCCCGGCGGGGAACTGCTTGGCGGTTGAAAACGCGTTGTGGCAAAAGAGTCACAGGTGAACTTTTTTTGCCATAGAGTTTCAATTTGCTATTCGACAATGCTTTCGCGCGGGGGCCGAGCCGGCCCCCCAACGCATCGCGGCGCGAAGCCGCCGCGGCTGCGCCACGCTATTCTACCGTGGCGCGAGACGATCCGCCTCGCCGGGCGGCGGCCGCGATGGATTAGGTTGATGCCCGACTTAAGTTCGGCGCGCCCAACGGTCCGGAGGTGAATGGTAATGGCGGCTCTGATTTTCGCCAATGGCGCGGTGCTCGACACGGCGAGCGGCGAGCGGCGCGAAGGCCACCACGTGCTGGTCGAGGACGGGTGGATCAAGGAAGTGTCGGACCGGCCGATAACCGCCGCCGGGGCGCGGGTGATCGACCTTGCGGGCCGTACGCTGCTGCCCGGGCTGATCGACGCGCATGTCCATGTCATCGCGGTCGATGCGGCGCTGGCGCGGCTGGCGGAGCAGCCGCTGACGCTGGTGAGCCTGCAAGCCGGCCGGGTGATGGAAGGAATGCTGGCGCGCGGCTTTACGACGGTGCGCGACGCCGGCGGCGGGGATGGCGGGTTGGCCGAGGCGGTCGTCCAGGGGCTGGTGCGCGGTCCGCGGCTGTTCCCGTCGGGCCAGGCGCTCAGCCAGACCGGCGGGCACGGCGATCTCCGGCCGCGCACGCGCTCGGTGGTGAGCTGCGCGTGCTGCGAGTATGGCGCAGGCCTCGCGCGAATCGCCGACGGCGTCGATGAGTGCCGCCGCGCGGCGCGCGACGAGCTGCGCAAAGGCGCGACGCAGATCAAGATCATGGCTTCGGGCGGCGTCGCCTCGCCCTACGACCCGATCTGGAACCTGCAGTATAGCGACGAAGAAATGCGCGCGATCGTCGAGGAAGCGCGCTCCTGGCACACCTATGTACTGGCACACGCCTATACGCCGCAGGCGATTCGCCGCTCGATCGCCAACGGCGTGCGCTCGATCGAGCACGCCAACCTGATCGACGCGCCGACCGCGGCGCTGGTCGCCGCCGCGGGCGCGTTTGTCGTGCCGACGCTGGTCACCTACGACGCGCTGCATCGTTTCGGCCGCGACCTCGGCCTCGCCGAGGCGAGCCTCGCCAAGCTCGCCGACGTGCGCGAGGCCGGACTGCGCTCGCTGGAGATCCTGCGTGCCGCCGACGTGAAAATCGGCTACGGCACCGACCTGCTCGGGCCGATGCACCAGCACCAGTCGCACGAATTCGTGCTCCGCGCCGAGGCGATGACGCCGTTCGAGGTGATCCGCTCGGCGACGTTGGTCAATGCCGAGCTGCTCAACCGCGCGGGCGAGCTCGGCGTTATCGCTCCCGGTGCGCGGGCCGACCTGATCGCGGTCGACGGCGACCCGCTGCGCGACATCGCGCTGCTCGACGGCCAGGGCGAACACCTCAGTGTGA
>DASZLY010000050.1:0-10193 GCA_035552135.1 Allostellaceae bacterium
CAGCGCCACCGCGCGCGCCTTGGTGGTGAAGGCGAAGTCGCCGAAATTCTCGAAGAATTTGAGCCCGTGATAGGCCGGCTCCGGCTCGGTCAGCGACGGAAACTTGCCGCCCTGTGACCAGTCGAACCGGCCGCTCTCGACGACGATGCCGCCGAGCGCATTGCCGTGACCCGAGAGGAACTTGGTCGTCGAATGGACGATGAGATCGGCGCCGTACTCGAACGGCCGGCACAGATAGGGCGTCGCCAACGTATTGTCGACGATGAGCGGAATGCCGGCCTCGTGCGCGATCGCGGCGACGCGCTGAATGTCGACGATGATCCCGCCGGGGTTGGCGAGGAGTTCGAGGAAGATCGCCTTGGTCTTCGGGGTCAGCGCCTTGCGGAAATTCTCGGGATCGAGCGGGTCGACGAAATGGCAGGTCCAGCCGAGCTTCTTGAACGACAGGCCGAACTGGGTCAGCGAGCCGCCATAGAGATTGCGCGAGGCGATGAACTCGTCGCCCGGCTCCATCATCGTCGCGAAGACGAGAAACTGCGCCGCATGGCCCGAGGCCGCGGCGACCGCGGCGCGGCCGCCTTCGAGGCTGGCGACGCGCTCTTCCAGCACCGCGACGGTCGGGTTGGTGAGGCGCGAATAGATGTAGCCGAAATTGTGCAGGTTGAAGAGCGAGGCGGCGTGGTCGACATCGTCGAACACATAGGCCGTCGTCTGATAGATCGGCGTCGAGCGCGCGCCGGTGGTCGGATCGGGGGCGGCGCCGGCATGGATCGCCCGGGTCTCGAAGCCGTAGGTGAGGTTGGCCGAGGCGCCAGGGGAGTTCCCCCCGCGATCCTTGAACCGCCGCGGCCGCGGCGGTTGCGGCGCGCGGTTGTGGATGATGCCGCTATTGACCCCGCTCCACGACAATTCGCCGCCGAGCCGGCCGAACTCGATCTTCGGGCAGCGGTTCATGACGACTTCGAGGCCGGCCGCCTCGGCGGTCGCCGCCGCCTCGTCGTTGCGAATGCCCAATTGCATCCATACGACCTTGGCGCCGATCGCGATCGCGTCGGCGACGACCGAAGGCGCCTCGCGCGCGGCGCGGAACATGTCGACCATGTCGACCTTGTCCGGAATGTCCCGCAGCGAGGCATAGATTTTCTCGCCGAGCAACACCTGCCCGACCGCGGTCGGGTTGACCGGGATCACCCGGTAGCCCTTGCCCTGCAAATACTTCATCACAAAATAGCTGGGCCGGTTCCAATTGGTCGACGCGCCGACCATCGCGATCGTCCCGACGCGCTCCAGGATCGAGCGGATCTTGCCGTCGGAATAGGGGATCGGCTCCAGACCGGCCATCGTTCAATTCTCCAGGAGGATCGACAGTCCCTGGCGGTAAGCGATTTCCGCCCGCGCCTTGAGCTCGGGCAAGGTGCAGCTGCCGATCGGGTGCTGCACCATCAGGAACGGATAATCCGGCAATCCCATGATGCGTGCGATGTTTCTCGCGGTCACCTCGAACGGTTCGGTGCACAAAACCAGCGACCGCTTCCCTAGCTGCTCAAAGCTGATGCCGTCATGCAAACTGCACGTCGAGCACGAGCCTCAATCGCCGAGCCCGGTAATGAGGAAATCCACTTCCGCGGCGGCCTGGGCGAGGATGCCCGCCGGCGCCGGAGCGCTGGCGTTGGACTTGGAATAGATCGGACGCAGCATGCAGCCGTGCCGCGCCGCGAACAACGCGGCCAGTTCGCGCAGCATCTCCTCTGCGTTCAGCTTGCCGTTTTCGAGGACACCGATGGTTCTGCCCTCGAGGCTGGCGAGCGCCGGCGCGCGAAACAGGGTCTTTTGCGGTCCGGACGAGGTGGGATCGTATAGTCGCATGAGCTCGGTCTCCTCTGTTCCTCTAGCAGCAGTCGATGCATACGCCGATCGGCTTGTGCTGCATGATCGAGCCGCGGCCGCGGCTCCACGAGGGAATGAAACAGGAATGGCCGCCGGCATCGCCGCCGCCCATCGTGATGAGAATATCCTCCGGGCAAAGGCCCCGGTGAAACTGATCCGGTTCGACGAGCGGATGCGCGCCCGCCTCGTGCTGCACGGCGTATTCGCTGTCGCGGTGCTTGCCGACATTGCGCATCCCCTCGACCGGCCGCTTGGCCCGGGTAAAGAGGAATGACTGCGCATCCTCGCGGCTCCAGCCCGCCCCGGCAACGATCCGCATATGCTCCGGCGCGAGGATCACGACACTCTGGCCCAGGGTGATGCAGCCGTAATTCGCCATCGCATCGGCGACCGAGCCGAGGATCTGCTCCGGCGTGTTGCCGCCGTGGTTCTCGACATTGCAGAACCCGCCGGAGGCAAAGACGGTGACGCTGGACACACCCTCTGGGTAGCCCTGCGCTTCGCACAGCAGCGGCCAGGGATTGCCACGCGCGCGCTCGGCGATGCAGAAGCTGTATTTGGCCGGTTGCCCTTGCGTCGATTTGTCGGAAATCCCGGGGATCATCTGGAACACGTTGCGCAGGATGAGGCGTACCGCCCGGCCGATCGTCGCATTCGCCCGGTTGCCGGGACCGAACAGGTTCACGTCCGCGTTCATGCCGATGTCGTCGGCGACGGCACCGCTGACGATCAGCAGCGGCGCCGAGCCGCCGGTGCTCGCAGTCGAGCCGTGGAAATTGAAGTCCGGCTTGTCCATCGCCTCGAACGCCGCGATCAGCACCGGAAAATATTCCGGCAGGCACCCCGCCATGACGGCATTGACCGCCGCGGCATGCACAGACAGTTGCAGCCCGGTGGCGGGATGGGTGGCGATCACCGCCTCCGGCGGACGCCCTTCGTAAGCGAGCGTCGCCGCGACCCGGTCAACGACCGGCGGCACCACCGGCAGGCCGTCGGTCCAGCCCTGCTCGTAGCAATAATCGAGGGCAGCCAGAAGGTCGTCCGGGATGTCGTGGATACGGTAGGAATCGAGTGGCATTTGCCCCGCTCCAAGAACGTTACCGACGATCGGAAGTCACGCGGCATCCTGGGCGATCGTCGGCCCGTCTCCCGCCAGCCGCGTCTGTCTGATGTCGCGGGCCTCGTTCGGGTCGAACCGGCGCCCGCGATGCATGGTCGCGCGGTTGTCCCACATCACCAAATCGTTCGCCCGCCAGACGTGGGAATAGACAAACCGTTCGCGTGTCGCGAACTCGGTAAGGTCGAGCAACAGCATCCGCGCTTGCGGCAGCGGCATGCCTTCGATCTCGCCGGCATGCGCGGACAGGAACAGCGATTTGCGGCCGTTGACCGGATGGCGCCGCACCAGGCGCTGCCGCACCGGTTTGAAGACGGCGCGTTCCTCGTCGGTGAATTCCGCCAGTCCGAGCTTGCCGCGGGAATACATGTTCGAATGGCGGCAGACCAGGGCTTCGATCTCCGCCTTCATCCGGCCGTCGAGGGCGTCGTAGGCCGCCCGCATGTCCGCGAACTCGGTGTTGCCGCCCCACGACGCGACGGACCGGCCGGACAGCAGCGAATAGGACGCGGGGACCGCGTTGAACGAGCTGTCCGAGTGCCACAATCGGTCGGCGAGCTTGAACGCGTAGGCGCGGCTGCCGGTGGATAACGGCTCGCCGGCTGGGCCGATATTCGAGAAATCCCTGATGCCGCGGCCGAGCTGCCGCACCTCACGGTCGGTGCGGAAATGAATGCGGCCGGGCGTACCGCCGCGGGTTTCCTCGAGTTCGCCGAAATGCAGCGTGAAGCGCAGTTGCTCCTCGTCGGTCAGCGCCTGATCGCGGAACACCAGGACGGCGTATTCGGCCATGCCGGCATGGATGGCCACAACTTGCTCGGGCGGTAGCGGTCTCCGGCAATCGACGCCGGTTACTTCGCCCGCAAAGGTCGGTGCGAGCTGCCTGATCGATACGGCCAACCGGCTCTCCCGGCGATGCGAACCCAAAACCACGGCACAATACGTTTTACCGCAGAAAACGAGATTCTCCGAACGTGGTCCGTCGCTCACACAGGCGTCAGCGGTATGCGGCCGTAGCGCGTTAGTCGGCGGTGGCCATCGGCGCGTCGGCGTTTTGGGCGTCGAGCCATCGCCGCAACTCGTCTTGGGTCGCGGGCACCGCGCTCCATAGCGCCGCCACGGCATGCACCGCTTCGCCTTCGTTCCGCGCTTTGCAGGCATGCTCGAGCTTGCGAGCGCATTGCGACAGCCGCAGCGCGCCGACATTGCCGGCGGTGCCGGCCAGTGCGTGCGCCTCTTGGATGAGGTCGTCGAGCGACTTGGCGGCCATAAGCTCTTCCGTCCGGCCGGCGACCGCTTTCAGGGTTTCGAGGAACATCCGCACAAAGTCGGCGAGATCGCTTGCCGGCAGCAGCCGGCCGAGCGTCGCCATGCGCAGCGGATCGAACACCACCACATCGCTTTCGGGCGACTTCAGGGGCTGAGGCTGAGGCTGGGGCTGCTCCGCCGCGGCGGCCGATGGCGCCGGGCCGCTGGGCGACAGCTTGGCGAGCGCCGCGAACAAGGCGTTCGGCTCCAGCGGCTTCGACAGATAATCGTCCATCCCGGCCGCGAGATACTCCTCGCGCGCTCCCGCCATCGCATGCGCGGTCAGGGCGATGATCGGCAGGGTGCCCTTGGGCGGCGGCAGCGCCCTGATCCGCTTGGTCGCCTGCACGCCGTCGAGCACCGGCATCTGCACGTCCATCAGGACGACGTCGTAGTCGCTCTTCATCACAGCGGCGACCGCTTCCTCGCCGTTGTCGGCGACGTCAACCTGATGGCTCGCGCCCTTCAGCAGCATGATCGCGAGGCGCTGGTTGATCTTGTGGTCTTCCGCGAGCAGCACCCGCAACGGCCGCGACGGCGACGCCACCCCGGAAGATGCGGCTGTCTCTCGCGTCGCGGGTGCCGGCGCCGCCGCCCCGCCCTGCACCGATTTGCCGAAGATGATGGCGAAGCCGTCGAGCAGGGACTGCTCGCGGATCGGCTTGGTCAGCACGACATCGACGATGTTCTGGATGTCCGCCGACAAGCCGTAGGAGCCGGCCGACGACGCGATGATCAGCTTGGTCTCGGCGATGTCCGGCGTCTGGCGGATGCGCCGGGCCAACATCTCGCCGGAAATGCCGGGCATCATATGGTCGAGGATCACCACATCGAAAGGCTGCCCGTCATGCCAGGCGCGCTCGATCTCGCCGATCGCGCGGAATCCGTCGTTGATCGCAACGCATTGCATGCCGAGCGCGTCGAGCTGGCGCGACAGCACGCGCTGGTTCATGTCGATATCGTCGACCAGCAGCGCGCGCAGGCCTTTCAGCGTCTGCGGCAGCTCGCGCCGGCTGACGGTGGGCGTCGTCGCCGGCGCCAGCTTCACCTCGAACCAGAATCTGCTGCCGCTTCCGTCCTCGCTGTCGACACCGATCTCGCCGCCCATCAGCTCGACGATCTGCTTGGAGATCGCGAGGCCGAGCCCGGAGCCCCCAAAGCGTCGCGTGATCGAGCTGTCTGCCTGGGTGAATTTCTCGAACAGCCGAGTGCGCACCTCTTCCGGCATGCCGACGCCGGTATCGGTGACCTCGAAGCGCACGCGCGACGCCTGCCCCCCTTCGCGGCGCGCGGTCACCTCGATCGAGACGCCGCCTTTGTCGGTGAACTTGACCGCGTTGCCAACAAGGTTGAGCAGCACCTGGCGCAACCGGGTCGGGTCGCCGTTGAAGCCGCTGCGCGCCGCCGGGTCGACAAACACGGCGAGCTCGATGCCTTTTTCCTCGGCCTTGGGCCCGAGCAGGCTGACCGTCGCCTCGACCGTATCGATCAGGTCGAAGTCGATATATTCGAGGTTGAGCTTGCGCGCTTCGAGCTTCGAGACATCGAGGATGTCGTTGATAAGGGTCAAGAGCGCCTCGGCGCTGTCCCGTACGGCGACCGCGCATTCGCGCTGCTCGGCACTCAGTTCGCTGCGCAAGAGGATGCCGTTCATACCGATGACGCCATTCATCGGCGTGCGGATTTCATGCGACATATTCGCCAGGAACTCGGATTTCGCGTGGCTCGCTTCCTCGGCGCTCTGGCGCGCCTTCTCAGCCTGCTCGCGCGCCGCGGCGATGCTGCGCGAAACCATGTAGGACAGCGCGACGCCGATCAGCAGCACCGCAATCGCGGTAATGACGTCGACCAGCGTGACGTCGCTGAGCGCACGGGTGGCCGCGCTCACCATCTGGCCTTGCTCTCGGATATTGTGCCCTTCCAGGTCTTTGGCGATCCCGTCCAAAGCCCCGGCCGCTTCGAGCTGTTCTTTTGTCGCGACCCGATAGCCGTCGGTCGCGCTAATAAGCGCTTCTATCGCGGCGGCGTAGCGCTGCGCCATCCCTGGAAGAGCATCGGCAATTCGCTGAAGTGCCGGGACGCCCCCCGACGCTGGACCCAAATCCTGGATTTCCCGCTGGAGAATTTTCAGAAGGGCCCTCGCACTGTTCGCGTCGGCCGGATTGAGCGAATTGAAATAGCGCGTCGCCGCGACGAGACTTGCCTCCATGCTTTCGTCAAGCCGCACGGCGTTAGGAATCGCGTCGCTGCGTTGCTCACGGACCAACCGGTTCACTACCGCCGACGTTGAGTTGGCTAATTCGCTGCTTGCCTGCTTGACGGTCTCGCCGGCTTGGAAGCGGTCGTGGACCGTCTCGAAAGTCGTTTCGGTCGTCGCGCGATAGTGCGCGAAGGCTGGGCGGATATCGTCCGAATCGACCGTGCCGCCAGCGTGGGCAATGCTGTCAAAGGCAACGGCAGTCGCCGCCAGTTGGCGCCGAGCAGCGCCTTCGTCGGAAGCGGTGCCCGTGAGGGCGAAGCGACTGACTTCAGCGTTGAGTTCGGAGACGCGGCCGGCCAGTTCCAGCGCCGAGATCGCGTCGCGAGAGCTCATCCGGGAATCTTCGACGCTGCCGTCGATGACGCGCAGCCCGACGATCGAGGTAATCGCCATCACCGCGCAGAGCAGCAACAGCACCGCGAAGCCGGCGAACGTCCGCGCGCGCACCGACAAATGACTCCGACCAGGCAATGGACCCATCCCTTCCTCCCCGCTCAGCGCCGCCTAGCGCTCGCCGACCTGGACGTTGCGGATCGCGTCGACCGTGTCGCGTCCGAATTTCTGCTCGAAAGCCGGCATGGCCGGCGCCATCGCGTCGGCGAATTTGGCCTTGTCGATATCGGTGACGATCTGCATCCCCTCCTTCTGCAGGAGGGCGACGCCGTTAGCCTCCGCCTCGGCGGCGAATTTGCGCGACGCTTGTCCGCCGAGCCGGGCCGAGTCGACAAAAGCCTGCCGATCGGCTGGCGACATGTCGTCCCACACATCTTTCGACATGAGGAAAGCCGCCGGATCGTAGATATGGCCCGACAGCGTCAGGTATTTCTGCACCTGATAGAACTTCGACGCGGTGATCGTCGCGATCGGGTTTTCCTGGCCGTCGAAGCGGCCGGTCTGCAACGCGCCGTAGACGTCCGGGAACGCCAGAGGGTGGGTATCGGCGCCAAGCGCGTCGAAGCCCTGCACCATCACGTCGCTCTGCGGCACGCGCAGCTTGATGCCCTGCAAGTCCGCCGGCACCTGGATCGGATGCTGCGAGTTGGTGATATGGCGCATCCCGTTTTCGCCCCAGGCCAGCGCCATGATGTTCTGCGCCTCGAACTTCTTCAGCAGCTGCTGGCCGAACGGACCGTCAAGGACGCTATAGGCGTGCTTCGCGTCGCGGATCAGGAACGGGATGCCGAAGACGCCGATCTCGGGCACGAAATTCGGCATCGGCGCGCCGGTGATAAAGGCCATGTCGACGGTGCCGAGCTGCACCCCCTTCATCATCTCGACCTCGCCGCCGAGCGCGGCGTCGGGATATTGGTCGATGCGGTAGCGGCCCTGCGTGCGCTTTTCGACTTCCGCGGCGAAGATATCGGCGCCGGCGCCGAGCTGCGAATGCGGCGCGAGGATGTAGCCGAGCTTGATGACCCGCGCTTCTTCACCATGCGACGCCGAGCTGACCGCGCATGCCAGGAATAGAGCAAGTGCCGCAAATAGCATTCTCGCCACGTCCGTCTCCCGTTCCCCCACTACCTGGCCGCGATAATGGTCGGGAGTGCTGAAACAAAAATTAACGTTAATGACAGTCACGTGGCGATTTTGCCGAAGGCGGCTATTTGTTTGACCTTGAGACCCAGCTTTATGGCGATCTGGCCCTTTCATAATTTTCAGCAACGATGCAGCAGGTCATGCTGGAAATCATTTGACCTTATACTTTTGCAACCATAACGCGCATAGCCCGACACGACCGCGTTTCTCCACCGACATTGTTACCCGCGTTGCGCTAGCATCGCGCCGTGACGCGATTTTGGCCGAGCGACGATCTCGTATCGTGGGGCCGCGTGCTGCGCGCGCGGCATGAGGTGGCGCGTCCGCGATGGCGCGACGAGTTGCCGGCGCTGATCGACGAGGGCACCGAGGCCGGCCGCAAGCTGCTGGCGGTGGGTCTGCGCCGGTCCTACGGCGATAGCGGCCTCAACCCGGACGGTGCGGTCATCGACATGACCGGGCTCGACCGGGCGATCGCCTTTGATCCCGCGACGCGGCTGCTGCGCGCCGAGGCCG
This sequence comes from Allostellaceae bacterium, assembly GCA_035552135.1. Lineage (GTDB taxonomy): Bacteria > Pseudomonadota > Alphaproteobacteria > ATCC43930 > CGMCC-115725 > DATARH01. Next base: position 8,625 of record DASZLY010000050.1, read on the forward strand.
GGATGTCGCTCGACGCGGTGCTGCGCGTGCTGGTGCCGCGCGGCTTCTTTCTGCCGGTGACGCCGGGGACGCGCTTTGTGACGCTGGGCGGCGCGGTCGCCAACGATGTGCACGGCAAGAACCACCACGTCACCGGCACGCTGGGGCGCTGGGTGCGGCGGCTCGGCCTCATACGCTCGGACGGCGCCGCGGTCGAGCTTGCACCGGACGACGAAAGCGGCCTCTTCGCCGCGACAATCGGCGGGCTCGGCCTCACCGGGCTTATCGCCTGGGTCGAGATCGAGGCGATGCCGATCCCTGGCCCGATGATGGAGGTCGAGACCGTGCCGTTCGGCGCGCTCGACGAATTCTTCCCGCTCGCCGAGGAAAGCGACGACGCCTTCGACTATACCGTCGCCTGGGTCGATTGCCTCGCGAGCGGCGACACGCTCGGCCGCGGCGTGCTCAGCCGCGCGCGCCACATCGCCGGCTCTCCCGCGAAACCCACGACACGCCGACGGCCGAGCCTGCCGCTCGACCTGCCGGGCTTTATCCTCAGCCGTACCACCATGCGCGCGTTCAACGAGATTTATTTCCGCACCGCGCGGCGCAAGGCCGGCCGCGCGACCGTGCATTACGACCCGTTCTTCTATCCGCTCGACGCGATCGGCGGCTGGAACCGGATGTACGGCAAACGCGGCCTCTACCAGTACCAATCGGTCGTTCCGCCCAGCGCGGCGCGTGATGCGACGCGGGTGATGCTCGCGGCGATCGCGCAGTCGGGGCAAGGCTCGTTCCTCGCGGTGCTGAAAACCTTCGGCGACCGGCCGTCGCCGGGCCTGCTGTCCTTTCCGCAGCCGGGAACCACGCTGGCGCTCGACCTCGCCAATCGCGGCGCCGCGACGCTGGCCCTCATGGAGCGGCTCGACGCCATCGTGCGCGAGGCGGGCGGCCGACTCTACCCCGCCAAGGACGGCCGCATCCCGCCCGAGATGTTCCGCGCGGGCTACCCGGACTGGCAAGCCTTCGCGCGGCATGTCGATCCCGGATTCTCGTCGCATTTCTGGCGGAGGGTCGCGGCATGAGGGTGGTCGTGCTCGGCGCGACGTCGGCGATCGCCGAGGCGACGGCGCGGCTCTACGCCGGCGAAGGCGCCGAATTGCTGCTCGTCGGCCGCCGGGAAGAGCGGCTCGCCGCGAGCGCCGCCGACCTCCGGCTGCGCGGCGCGATGCGGGTCGAGACCGCGCGGCGCGATCTCGCCGACGGCAGCGACGCGGGCGCCGCATTTACCGCGTTCGTCACCACGCTCGGCGGGGTCGATCATGTGCTTCTCGCCTACGGCATCCTCGGCGACCAGAAGCGCGCGGAGCATGACCTCGTCGCGGCGCAGACGAGCCTCACGGTCAATTTCACTTCGGCCGCGAGCTGGGCGATCGCCGCCGCCGAGACGCTGGAGCGGCAGGGACACGGCTCGCTGGTCGTGCTCGGCTCGGTCGCGGGCGATCGCGGCCGGCGCGCGAATTTCGTCTATGGCGCGGCAAAATCCGGCCTCGCGACACTGGTCGAGGGCATCGCCCATCGCTTCGCCGC
>DASZLY010000051.1:0-2445 GCA_035552135.1 Allostellaceae bacterium
TCAGATCCTCTTGGATCAGCATGCGCCACACGGTCGGCGGGGCGCAGAACGTCGTCACCTTGTAGCGCGCCAGCGCGTCGAGCAGCCCCTTGGCGTTGAAGCGCGGCTGGTTGAGCATGAAGACGCAGGCCTCGGCGACCCACGGGGTGAAGACGCAGCTCCAGGCGTGCTTGGCCCAGCCGGGCGAGGAAATGTTGAGGTGGATGTCGCCGGGCCGCAGCCCGACCCAGTACATCGTCGACAGCGCGCCGACCGGATAGCTCTGGTGGCTGTGCAGCACCAGCTTGGGCTTGGCGGTGGTGCCCGAGGTGAAATAGAGCAGCAGCGGGTCGCTCGCCTTGGTCTCGCCGTCCGGGGCGAAGCGCGCCGGCGCCTCGGCCGCGTCGGCGTAATCGCACCAGCCTTCGGCCGGGCCGGTGCAGATGCGCGTATAGCCGCCGGGGATGTCGGCGAATTTCGCGACATGCTCGGGGCTGGTCACGACATGCCGGGCGCGGCCGCGGTCGAAGCGGTCGATCAAATCGTCGCGGGTGAGCAGCGTCGAGGCCGGAATCGTCACCGCGCCCAGCTTCATCGCCGCGAGCATCACCTCCCACAGCGGCACGACATTGCCGAGCATCAAGAGGATGCGGTCGCCGCGCTTGACGCCCAGCCCGCGCAGGTAATTGGCGACGCGGCCCGACCGCTCGGCCATCTCGGCGAAGGAGATTCTCGCTTCGCTTTGGTCGCCGGGGCCGCCCTCGTTGACGATCCACAGTGCCGGCCGGTCGTTGCCGTGGGCCATGCGGTCGAAATAATCGAGGGCCCAGTTGAATTTATCGAGCACGGGCCAGCGGAAATCGCGGTAGGCGGTGTCGTAGTCGGTGCGGTGCTGCCAGAGGAATTCGCGGGCCTTGAGAAAAGGTTCTGCCGACATGCGCGTCCCCTGCGCCGGATTGCATGCCGCTATTTATGGTCCTTTGCGTCAAGAGGGTCTACCGCAGGCGCATTCGCGCTGGTCTGACCGTGATCTAACCGTCGGCAATAAATTCCACGTATCCGGTCAGCACCTCGGCGATGGGCAGATCGCCAGGGGAGTTGGTCGACGTCACCGTACCGCTCTCGGTTGCGTCATGGGACCGTGGCAGGGTAAGCCGTTGCCGCTGCGGCGGCAACCGGCGCAGGATGCCGCCGGCTGCATCGCCCGAGACCGCACCGTCGCCAGACAAGGAGCGCACATGGCCGCCATCGAGAACATCCATGCCTGGGCCAAGCACGAGCAGGAGCGCCTCGCCCACCAGCTTCAGGAGCTGTTGTCGGGCCGGCTGCGCACATACGAAAAGCACGCGCAGGCGCCGGGCTGGCTCGAGGTCGACACGACCGAGCATTCGCTCGAGCTGTGCCGGCAATATCTGAGCGAGCTGAGCGCGATCGTCGCGCTCAATCCGGCGGTGGTGCCGACCGCCCCCGCCGCGCCCCCGCCGGCCCCGGCGTTCATTCCGCCGGCGCCGCCGCCCGCCGCGGCACAGCCGCAGCCCGCCGCTCCCGCGCCGGAGCATCCGAACCACCCGGAGGTGCACGGGCATCTGCGGCAGGCGATCCATGCGGACTGGAGCGTCGGCTGGGGCGTCGTCAAGGGGCAGCCGCCGCGCTGGCAATTCCTGGGCATCTACCCGACCCATGCCGAGGCGAACGAGGCGGCGGCCGAGGCCGGCGAGGGCTATTACGCGCGCTGGGGCAGCTACAACGAAGGCAGCAAGGAATTCACCAGCGGGCCGAGCTTCGCCCGGCCGGGCGATTTGTAGGTCACTGTCATTGCGAGCACAGCGAAGCAATCTTGTGCCGCAGGAGGGCTCTTCGGACCAAGATTGCCGCGTCGCGCTCCTCGCAATGACGCGATTCTACAGGAACCCGATCGACAGCCAAGGTATCGCCGCGACGATCAGCAGCGACACCACCAGCGCGCCGATATAGGGCCAGATGCGCCACAGCGAATCGTTGGGGTTGGTGCGGCCGATCGCGCAGGCGCCGTAGAACCCGACGCCGAACGGCGGCGCGAAGAGGCCGATCCCCATCGCCAGGATCACCACCATCGCGTAGTGCACCTCGTGCACCCCCATCGCCTTGGCGACCGGGAACAGCAGCGGCCCGAACAGCACGATCGCCGGCAGCCCTTCAAGCACGCTGCCGAGGATGATGAAGGCGACGATCGTCACCGCGAGGAAGCCCCAGCTGCCGCCCGGCACCGAGGCCATCGCGTGCACCAGCCACAGCGAGAAGCCCGACTGGGTCAGCGCCCAGGCCATGCCGGTCGCGGTGCCGATAATCATCATCACCGCGCCGGTCAGCGACACGGTCTCGACGAGGATCGGGTAGATGCGCCGCCAGTCGAACTGGCGATAGACGATGAGGCCGAGCAGCGCGGTGTAGACGACGCCGACGGTCGACACCTCGGTCGCGGTGGCG
>DASZLY010000052.1:0-22720 GCA_035552135.1 Allostellaceae bacterium
CGCCGTATCGTCGCCGACTACCTGCTCGCGGCCGGCGACACGGTCGAGCACATCATGGGGCCGGGCAAGATCGAGCCGGCCTCGCTCACCCCGGGCGCCGCGCCGCGGCCGGACGGCACGATCGTCTATCCGCCCGCCCAGGGCTCGCTGATCTGAGCCGTCCCGGCCACCGCCGGTAAGCAGAACGAAACGGTTTGGCGGCAGGATGCGTATAGGTCTTCACCGCATCCCCCCGCGAGCCCGACAATGCCCGAAACCTCCAGCATCGCCTCACGCTTTTTTCTGGCGGGCGTGGTGATCCTCAATATCGTCTTTGCCGCGCTGGTGCTCGCGTAGAGCCGCATTCGCTATGGGAGCGGTCGCTTCTTCCTCGTCGTCCCGGCGGAGGCCGGAGCCCACATTTCGGCCGCAGTAGCCGTCGACGAGTGCGTCCCGGCCTTCGCTTGGCGAAAGTCGGGACGACACTAAAACGGTGGCTCCGTCTAGGCTTTCTTCAGGCAGCGATCCCACATCGCGAACATCTTCTCCCAGGTCTCTTCGGCGGCAAGGGTGTTGTAGACCGCGCGCTCGGCGAAGGCGAAACCATGCTCGGTGCCGGGGAAGGTCTTGATCTCGTATTTGACATTGGTCTTCGACAGCAGCTTGTCGAGATCGCCCGGGATGTTGGGCGGCACGCTGCGGTCGGTTTCGGCGAAGGCGTAATAGAGCTCGCCCTTGATCCGGTCGAGGAAGTGGTGTGGCGAGTCTTCCTTATCGGTGATGACGCCGACGCCGTAGAGCGAGGCCGCCGCCTTGATGCGGTGCGGGAAGAACGAAGCGGCGTTGGTGATGTGCTGGCCGCTCATGCAGTAACCGACGCAGCCGACCGGGCCGGGCTTGCATTTGTCCTGCGCGTCGAGGAAGCCGAGCAGCCCGGCGGTGTCGTCCATCACCATCGCGTTGGTGAGGCTGCGCATCGCCGCGAGAAACACCTGCGCCTGCGCGTCGTCGCGGCGCGGGATGTCAAAGCGCAGCGAGCCGAGCCGGTAGTACATGTCGGGCAGGATCGCGAAATAGCCTTGGCGGGCGATGCGCCGCGTCATGTTGCGCAGCTCTTCGCGGATGCCCGGTGCGTCCATGTAGAAGATCACGCCGGGAAACGGCCCGGGCCCGTCCGGACAGGCGACAAAGCTCGGGCACGGGCCGTATTTGGTGGTGACGACGACGTCCTGCTCGTACATGGCGGGTGCTCCCCTATGGCATGTGGTTACGGGAAAAATGGCGCGCGGAGCCTCGCGCGAACGCGCGGTCGCCGTCAACGTCATTGCGAGCGGAGCGAAGCAATCTCCCTCCGAGTTGGCCTTCTACCGAAGGAGATTGCCGCGTTGCCCTTCGGGCTCCTCGCAATGACGGCCTGGATCAGCGGCCGCTGAACGCAGGCTTGCGCTTTCCCGACCAGGCCTTGAGGGCCTCGGCGTGGTCGTCGGAGGCGGCGCAGCCGGCGCGCGCCGCGGCGAGCGTGTCGCGGTCGAGGCGGCCGGCGGCGATCTCGTTGATCGCGCGTTTCAGCCCGGCGAGCGCCAAGGGGGCGTTGGCGGCGAGCGCGGCGGCCAGCGCATCGACCCGCGCCATCAGCGCGTCCGCCGGCACGATCTCGTCGAGATAGCCGATGCGGCGCATCTCCTCCGCCTCGATCGGTTCGGCGAGCATGAAGAGGCGTTTGGCGGCGGCGACACCCAATCGGTTGACGTAGCGCTCGATGCCGCTGGGGTAATAGATGATGCCGAGCCGCGCCGCCGGCATCAGCATCCGCATCCCTTCGACGCCGATGCGGAAGTCGCAGGCGAGCGCGAGATCGGTCGAGCCGCCGTAGACGCTGCCCTGCAGCGCGGCGATTGTCGGCACGCGCAGCGCCTCGAGCCGATTGACCACGGTCTCGAACGTGTCATCAGCGTTCCCTGGCGCCTGGCCCGGCTGTGGCTGGCCGGCGTGCCGCTCGACGAGCGCGCCGATGTGGTAGCCCGAGGAAAAGCTCTTGCCGGTGCCGGTCAGCACCAGCACGCGGACGCTCGGGTCGTGGTCGATGCGGGTAAAGGTCTCGCGCAGCGTCGCGAGGTCGCCGGGCTCAAGCCGGTTATGCTCGCGCGGCCGGTTGAGCCGGATCGTCGCGCGCCCCTCGGCGATCGTCACTACCGGCGGGGTCGATGCGCCCGGTTCCTCGGTCATGCAGCGGCCTTTCCTTGGCTGGAGCCGACCGTAGCAGAGGCGCGGGGCCGCAGCCAGCGATCGGGAACCGCCGCGCCGGCGCCGCGTTGCCCGGGCATGGAAACGGGCATGAAGGTGATCGTCGGTCTCGTCGCGCTGCTTGCGCTGAGGCTGCCGGCCGCCGCGCAGACCGCGACCGGCCCGGGCAATGCCCGCAATGCGCCGGGCAGCTTAGGCGGCGGCCAGGTCGGCAGCGGCGCGGTAACGCTGCCCAAACTGGTCACGACCACCCCGCCGCCGAATGCCGCGGCCACGGCGAATTCGGGCGCGACCTTGACCAGCACGCCGGTGGTCGCCGCGCCGCCTTCCGGCGCGCAGGGTGCCGCGGGCGGCGGGACTCCCGGCGCTGCCACCGGCGGAGTTGCTGGCGCCGCGACCGGCGGCACCACGACGGGCCGCGCAAGTAGCGGCGGCGCCAGCACGAGTGCCGGAACCTTGGGACGCGGTGCGACCCTCGACGGCGTCACCACCAGTACCAGCGGCGGTCCGGCGGTCACCGGCAGCAGCGGTGCCGGCGGCCAGACGCAATCCGGCCGCTCCGGTATCGGCGGCTCGGCGGCGACAGGTGCATCGGCGGGCGCCTCGGCATCATCGCGCTCAGGCGGCGCGAGCGCACTCGCAGCGACGTCCGCCGGTGCCGCATCGGGCGCAGGTACCGCAGGAACAAGCGGCACCGCGACCGCGAACAACGTCACCAGCGCCGCCGCTCCCAGCGGCGGGCGCGGCGGTCAAACCATGCTGTGTCTGCCGGTCGACGCGTCGGCCGCGCAGCCGTTCCTCGACGGCACCGGCCTCAGCTGCTCCCCATGAGGCGGCCGGCGCGGCCTAGAACAGGTCGCGGCCAGCGATGCGCACGACGACATAGGTTGCCGCGACCTCGTGCGTCACCCCGATGCGCACGCTCTCCTGCATGTCGCGGGCGACGTTGCGGCTGGTGACGCCGAGATCGGCGAAATCCGACCCCTCATCCGGCGCGCGCGAAAACAGCCATGACCGCCCGAGCGTATTGGCGATGATCTCGAACAGCACGATCCCCGGCTTGTCGACCGCGAGCTTTACCGGATCGTCGGCGCTCGGCAGGGTGAGGGTGGTCCCCGCCGGCAGCCAGGCGATGCGGTGCGGGCGGTTGGGGAACACGATCTGCGTGTCGCCATTGGGCATGACCCGCAGGATCGAGATGAACGCGTCCTTGCTCGCGTTCACCGTCAAGGTGATCGGTTGCCCCGGATCATAGCTCTTGTCTTCACGATCGACCGAGGCGGTGATCGTCATCTTGCCCTGGTTGAGCTTGAGGTCGGCGATCGCGTTCTGCGCGTCGGTCAGCACGTCCTTGCGGAAAAGGTCGGTCTTGTGGGTTGCCGCACAGCCGCCCACGCTCGCCGCGAGTGCGGCGGCGAGCAGCAACGAGCCGATACGCATCATTCGCGGCGGCGGCGAAGCTATTGCGCCGCTTGCGCCACGGGATGGAAGTTGCGCGGCAGGCCGGCCTTCGCGATCGCGCCGTAGAGGGCGATTTCGGGCAGCGCCCGGGCGACGATCGCGCGCACTTCGACCAGCCGGTCGAGGTCGATGCCGGTCTCGCAACCCATCGATTCGAAGAGGAAGGCGGTGTCTTCCATGACGATATTGCCCGTCGCGCCGGGCGCGTAGGGGCAGCCGCCGAGCCCGCCCAATGAGGCGTCGAACTCGCGGCAGCCGGCATTGTAGGCCGCCAGCACATTGGCGAGGCCCAGCCCCCGCGTGTCGTGGAAATGCGCCGCGACGGGCAGCGGCGCGACATCGGCGATGACCTTGCGGAACACGCGCTCGATCGCCGCCGGCTGGCCGTAGCCGACCGTGTCGGCGAGGATGATGCCGTCGGCGCCGGCCTCGGCCACCTGGTTGGCGATGCGCCGCACGCGGTCTTCGTCGACATCGCCCTCGATCGTGCAGCCGAACGAGGTGGCGAGCCCGCAATTGATCCGCGCCGGGGTGCTGCCCGAATGGCAGAGCTGGACGACGCGGCGGAAATCCTCGACCGACTCGTCGGTCGGCCGGCGCACGTTCGACAGGTTGTGGCCGTTCGACACCGACAGCACGTAGTTCATCTCGGGCACGCCGAGCGCCATGCCGCGCTCGGCGCCGCGCGAATTGGGGATCAGCGCCGAGACGTGAAGGCCTGGCAGGGTCATCGCGTGGGCGATCACCGCTTCGGCGTCGGCGAGCTGCGGCAGGAGCTTCGGCGGCACGAAGGACGACACCTCGACATGGCGCATGCCGGCCGCGTATTCGGCGTCGAGCCAGGCGATCTTGGTCTCGGTCGGCATCACCGTGGCGATCGACTGCAAGCCGTCGCGCATGCCGACTTCGCGCAGGGCAATCTTCTCGCTCATGTTCTCCTCCCGACATTCGCCTGATCTGAAGTTATGGCGACGGGCTGCGCCGGGCAACGCCGGTTCGCTATTTTCGCTGTTTTTACAGCGGATTTACAGCCAACTGCTTCGCTCGCGTTCATTCAGGGAGCGCAGTGTGCCGGACGATTGCGCCAATTTTGCGGTCGCTACCCTCGGCGCGATTGAAGATCACACCACGTGCTCCGGCGTCAGCGCACAGGCTTCGGCGCTGTCGCCCAGCTCGATCTGCAGCGTCGTGTGGTGGATGTGGAAGCGCCGGTCGAGCTCGTGCGCGATCAGCGCCAGCGCCTCGTCGCCGGGATGGCCTTGCGGCATCACCAGATGGCAGGTGAGCGCGGTCTCGGTCGTGCTCATGCCCCAGATATGCAGGTCGTGCAGCGCCGTGACCCCCGGCAGCGCGAGCAGATGCGCGCGCACCGCATCGGCGTCGACGCCTTGCGGCACGGCGTCGAGCGCCAGGCTGAGCGCCTGTTTCACGAGGTCCCAGGTGCCGTAGACGATGACCGTGGAGACCGCGAGGCTGACCGCGGGATCGAGCCACAGCCAGCCGCCGAGCGCGATCGCGATCCCCGCCGCGACCACTCCGGCGGTGACGAGCGCGTCCGCCGCCATGTGCAGGAACGCGCTTTTCACGTTGAGATCGCGGCCGCGACCGCCGGCGAAGAGCAGCGCCGTCGCGCCGTTGACGGCGATGCCGACCGCCGCCACGGCGGCGACCGTGCCGCCCGTCACCGGCACTGGATGGCCGAGCCGGCGGATCGCCTCCCAGGCGATGCCGCCGGTCACCACCAGGAGGATCAGCGCATTGCCCAGCGCCGCGAGGATCGAGCTCGACCGGAAACCGTAGGTGAAGCGGCTGCTGGGCCCGCGCCGGCCGAGCAGCGCCGCGCCCCAACTGAGCCCCAGCCCCAGCACATCGCCGAGATTATGCCCGGCGTCCGCGAGCAGCGCCAAGGAGCCGGCGGCCAGCCCGTACCCCACCTCGGCCGCGACGTAGATCAGGTTGAGCGCGATCCCGATGGCGAAGGCGCGGCCATAATCGGCCGGCGCGTCGCTGTGGCTGTGGCCGTGATGGTCGTGGCTCAAGGCAAGGCCCCGGCGTTACATGCGGCTATTATATCGGAAACGCCGATGAGGATGGAGCAGCGTCGGTGCGTCCTTCGAGGCCCCATCGCGCGTCCCCGCGCTCGGGACACCTCAGGATGAGGTTTTTCTTTATGCCGTTTACAAACTGTCCTCATCCTGAGGCGCCTTGCGCAGCAAGGCCTCGAAGGACGCATGGCCGCATTGCAGCCTTGACAGCCGGGGCGGCGCGCACGGAAATGCGCCAGCCACGGAGGAATCGCCCCATGCTCGACGCTTATATGTATACCGGTAAGAGAAGCCCGTTCGGCCGCTATGCCGGCGTGCTGGCCAAGAAGCGTCCGGACGACATGCTGGCCGACGTCGTCGCCAAGGTCGTCGCCGAGAGCGGCTTCGCCGCCGACAAGATCGAGGATGTGGTCGTCGGTTGCGCCAACCAGGGCGGCGAGGACAGCCGCTGCGTCGCACGCCATGCCGCGCTCGTCGCCGGCCTGCCGATCGAGATCCCGGGCTCGGTGCTGCAGCGCAATTGCGGCAGCGGGCTCAACGCGATCGCGGTCGCCGCGCAGGCGATCACTTGCGGCGAGGGCGACGTGTTCGTCGCCGGCGGCGTCGAGAGCATGAGCCGCGCCCCCATCGTCATGGCCAAGGGCGAAAGCCCCTATAGCCGCGAAATCCGGATTTTCGACACGACGATCGGCGCGCGCTTTGCGAACCCGCTGGTCGAGGGCCGCTTCGGCGGCGACACCATGCCCGAGACCGCCGACAATCTCGCGCGCGACTACCAGATCACCCGCGAGGAGGCCGACATCTTCGCCAGTGGCAGCCAGGCGAAATACGCCGCCGGCAAGGCGGCCGGCTTCTTCGACGGCGAGATTATCGCGCTCGATGTGCCGGGCGGGCGGGCCGGCCCGGTCAGCGTTGCCGACGACGAGCATCCGCGGCCGCAGACCGACATGGCCGCGCTCGCCAAATTGCGTCCGCTGTTCCAGGACGGCGTCACCACCGCCGGCAATGCCTCCGGCATCAACGACGGCGCGGTGGCGATGATCGTCGCCTCGCGCAAGGCGGGCGAGGCGGCCGGCCAGCAGCCGATCTGCCGCATCCTGTCGACCGGCGTCGCCGGCGTCGCGCCGCGCATCATGGGCTTCGGCCCGGTGCCGGCGGCCAAGAAGGCGCTCGAGCGCGCCGGCCTCACGATCAAGGACATGGACGTCATCGAGATCAACGAGGCGTTCGCCACGCAGGTGCTCGCCTGCCTCAAGGGGCTCGACGTGCCGTTCGACGACCGCCGCGTCAACCCGAACGGCGGGGCGATCGCGATCGGCCATCCGCTCGGCGCCTCGGGGCCGCGCATCGCGCTGACCGCGGCGCGCCAGCTGCAGCGCACCGGCGGGCGCTATGCGCTCGTCGCGATGTGCGTCGGCGTCGGCCAGGGCATCGCCGCGGTCATCGAGCGGGTATAGCTGGAGCGGGTGCGGCCTCCGTGCGTCCTTCGAGACGCGCCTGGCGGCGCTTCTCGGGATGAGGGTTTTTTCGTACCATTCACGAATGTTCCTCATTCCGAGGCGCTTCGCGCAGCGAAGCCTCGAAGGACGCCACGGCCGCCGGTGCATCGGGGATAAATAGCGGCCCGTTAGGTTTTATTTACTGTCCGCTGCTATTCTCGGGCAGTTCGAGGCGGTATTCCCCGCCGCCTCTTGGGTATGGATCAGCCGATGAGCGTTGCGGAGCTATGGGGCAAGAATGCGCCGGCATTCGCCGCCGAGGCGGCCGCGATGCCCGGCCCGCAGACCGCCATGCCGGTCGAGCTGGCGATCATCGTCCCGACGCTCAACGAGCGCGACAACATTCCGCTTATCGTCGAGCGCCTGAACCGCGTGCTGGCGGGCGTTGCGTGGGAAGCGATTTTCGTTGACGACGACTCGCCGGACGGCACCGCCGACGCGGTGCGCGCGCTGGCACGGGCCCAGGGCAACATCCGCTGCATCCAACGCGTCGGCCGGCGCGGGCTCAGCTCGGCCTGTATCGAGGGCATGCTGGCGACCGCGGCGACCTACCTCGCGGTGATGGATGGCGACCTGCAGCATGACGAGGCGCTACTGCCGCGCATGCTCGACAAGATCAAGGCCGAGCAGCTCGATATCGTGGTTGCCAGCCGCTACGTCGCCGAGGGCGGCGTTGGCGAGTGGGACAAGTCGCGCGTCGCGATCAGCGGCTTCGCGACCTGGCTCAGCCGGTTCGTCGTCAAGGCCCGGCTCAGCGACCCGATGAGCGGCTTTTTCATGATCGAGCGCAATGCCTTCGCCGGTGCGATGCGGCGCCTGTCGGGGCAGGGGTTCAAAATCCTGCTCGATCTGTTCGCCTCGACGCCGCGGCCCTACGTCTTCGCCGAACTGCCGCTGCAGTTCCGCGAGCGGTTGCACGGCGAGAGCAAGCTCGATGCGCTGGTCGCCTGGGAATACCTGATGCTGTTGTTGCAAAAGCTGCTCGGTCCGGCGGTGCCGGTGCGCTTCCTGTTATTCTCGCTGATCGGCGGGCTCGGCGTTGGCGTGCACCTGGCGACGTTGTGGACGGTGCTGCACTTCGCAACGTTCGCGACGGCGCAGGCGACGGCGACCGTGGTCGCGATGACCTTCAACTTCCTTCTCAACAACCTCTTCACCTACCGCGACCGGCGGCTGAAGGGCTGGCGGATCCTGTCCGGGCTCGGCTCGTTCTACGCGGTGTGCGGCGTCGGCGCCGCGGCCAATGTCGGGGTCGCCGCCTCGATCGCCGGCAATCATTCGTGGTGGATCGCCGGGCTCGCCGGCGCGGCGGTGTCGGTGGTGTGGAACTACGCGATGTCGTCGATCTTCACCTGGTCGGCGCGGCGCCCGAGCGCAGCGACGCCGGCCGCCGCGACAGCGAAGTAAGTCCCAGCTCGCGCAACGCGCGGCGCGCCGCCAGCGCGAAGAGGACCACCGCGGCGATCGTGTTGACCGGGATCGACAGCGCCTCGGCGAGGGCGCGGCTGTCGAGCATCGCCGCGTAGATCAGCGCCAGCGCGGTTTTTTCCCAGGCCGGCATCGCCTCGTGAGTTGTTTCGCTCCGGGCACCGCGCAGCAGCCAGCAACCGGCGACCGCGCCGATCATCATGTCGTAAAGCAGCGACAGCGGCACGGCGAGCAGCGTCGCCGAGGCCAGCACCGCATTGCGTGCCGCCGGTGACAGCCCGCGCCGCCAGACCATCGCCACGACTAGGGCGGCAATCAGCGTGAAGACGCCCTGCACCGCGTAAGACGTGCCGATGCCCGCGCCCATCAGGCGCATCGCGCCGAACGGGCTGACAAAGCCGCCGAAAAGAATGCGCCCCGACTCGTACATCGTGTGCGACGCGCCGGCGGTGACGAAAAATGCCTGCCAGGTGTTCCAGCCGAGCAGCGCGACCGACAGCGCCACCAGCACCACCGCCGAGACCGCAGCGGCGGCGAACGCCCGCCAATATCGCCCCGCCGCCAGCGCCACCGGCACCAGCAGCGCGAAATGCGGTTTGTAGCACAGCGCGCCGAAGCACAGCCCGGCGAGCACCGGGCGGCGGTCGAGGAGCAAGGTCGCGGCGCCGAACAGCGCGGCGGTAAGAAAGGCGTTCTGCCCGAGGCCGAAATTCCACCATGTTATCGGGAAGGCGAGCAGGGCGACGAGCGCGGTGCTGCTGAAATCGTCGAGGATGCGCCGCGCGACGGCAAGAAAGATCAGGAGCGTCGCCGTCTCGAAGGCGATGAATGCCTCCAGATAGGGCAGGTGCGCGATCGGCGCGAACAACGCCGCGTAGACCGGCGGGTAGTTGAAATACTGGTATTGGATGCCCTGGCCGACGACGGCTTCCTCGGCGGCGAGATGCGCCGCGTGGTCGTAGGCAAGCGCCGGCGTGCCGGCGTCGGCCAGCCGCCCGGCGGCGTAGAAGCTGACAAAGTCGGTGGTGTTGGGCTTGTCGAGCGGGACGATCCAGCCATGCGTCCCGGCGACGATAAACGCGAAGACCGCCAGCTCGCAGGCGAACAGGATAATGACGTAGAGCCGCAGCCGCCTTGCGCTCAGCCACTCGCCGCTTTCGAGCTGTGCCGCCAGTTGCGCCAGAAACGCCATTCCCGCATCGCCTCAAGCCAGGCCGGAGAACGTAAAGAGAGGCGTTTAGGAAACGGTTAAGGATACCGCGGGCGAGGCCGTTGCGTCCTTCGAGGCTTTTGCTGCGCAAAGCGCCTCAGGTGAGGGATTTCTTTATGCCATCTTCAATCGCTCCTCATCCCTGAGGAGCGACCGGAGGAAGCGTCTCGAAGGACGCTACGGCCGGTTTGCAGCCCTTCAGGACGATGCAGCGGCGAAACGTTCGGCGTGACGCGCGACCTGCACCTTGTAGTTTTCGCGATAGCGGTCGCTGACCTCCTGGTGCACCGCGAGCGCCGCGGCGTCGCGCTCGGCGGCGGGCGGCGCGACGAGCTCGAAATTGCCGTGGCGGTCCTGGCCGCGCACCAGCATCGCCTTCAACCGCACCGGACTGTTCACCTTGACGTGCGGCGGCAGGTAGTTGAGCCCGATCCCGACGCGGCGATGCGCCGCGTGGTTCGGCGCCGAGCGGTGGACCGCCAACTCGTGATGCAGCGAGAATTCGCCCGCCTGCAAGGCCATCGCGGTGGCCCCGCGCTTGTCGAACGGCTCGACGATGGTCTGCCCGGCGCGGTTGATGCTGTTCTTGATGCCCATCGCCTCATGGTGCAGCAGGCGCGGCGCGCCTTTGCCCGACAGCATCTCCATGCAGCCCGCCTCGCGGCTGGCGTCGGTCAGCGCGACCCCAGGCGCAGACCTGCTCGTGCGGCTCCAGCCCGAAGAACGCGCCGTCCTGATGCCAGGCGGCGAAGGTCTTCGACCCCGGCTCCTTGATGAAGAAGGTGCTGGTCCACACCAGTATGTCGGGGCCGATCAAATCTTCGACCGCATCGAGGATGCGGGGGTGGCGGACGAGCTCGTTGAACCACGGCGAGTGCGCATAGCCGTGCGAGCACCATTTGACGTCGGCCTCGGCGACCGGGCAGCCAAGCTCGCTCTCCAGCCGTTCGACGCCGGCCATGAAATAGGCGACCTCAACCGGATTGAGCGCCCGGACCGGATAGAAAAAACCGTCATGGTGGAACGAGGCGACCTGCTCCTCGGTCAACGCCTTCATCCGTGCGCTCCGCGATGTTGCCGGCCGACTCTCGACTTTATCGCGGCTCGCTCGCAACCAAATTCAGCGCTGTGCCGGCGCGCCGGCCGGAACGCTCAAAGCGGTCGTGCGGCGATGCAATCCACCACATCGCGCAGGCGATCAGCGCGCAGGTCAGCAACGGCGTCACGACGCCGATTGCGAAGGCGCCCGGCGGGTTGAACAGTTGCATGATCCACACCAGCGGCGGCACTGCCAGCTGGATCCATCCGGCATCCTGCGCCAAGCCTCTCGCAAAGAGCACGGTCGCGGCGACGGTCAGCATCACCATGTCGTAATTGGCGACGTGCGGTGCGGCCAATGTGGTTGCCGCAAGCAGCACGACGAGCTGAAGTTCTCCGCATCGCTCGCGCCGGTAGGACCACCAGACACAGCCGATCGCGAGGAGCCCCGCAACCATCTGGCCGAGTTGCGCAAACGCCGCCGAAGCGTGAGCCAGGAACAGGTTGGTATAGACGCTTTCGTCGGCGAGATGATTCCATGTCTGGTAGTTGCGGTACGCCTCGGCCGGCGGGTTGACGACCCACTCGATCCAGACGCGCCAAGGCTCGACGCCGAACGCGGCGACGCTGGCGAGCGCGACAATGGCGGCGGTCGCCATGGTGACGCTGAGCACCCGCCATTCGCGCGCCGCGACGAGCGCAACCGGTACCATCAACCAGAGCTGCGGCTTGAACGTCAAAAGGCCCAGCAGCACGCCGGCGAGATTCGGCGACCGTCCGATCAAGCCAAAACCGCCGGCAAGGAATGCGGTCGATAGGAAGGCGTTTTGGCCGAGGCCCAGCGTGAAGCTGGCGGTCGGCGCCAGCAGGAGCGAGAAGAACTGCAACCAGCGCTGCCAGCCGCGCTCGGCAATCGACCATAAGGCCGCCACCAGCCCGCCGAACGTAAGCAACTCGAACAACGCGTATGACGCCGCGAAAGGCAACAGGCCGAACGGCGCCAGGAAAAAAAGATAGTGCGGCGGATAAAGCCACGGATGAAACGTCAACGGGCGTCTGAGCCAGTCGGCGAAATACGCGTTCATGTAAGCGGTTAGCCTGTCGCCGTCCAACAGCAAGGCCAGGTTGCCGTCGAGAGCGGCGCGGGCCGCGGTATAATAGACCATCCAGTCTTGGCCGGGTTGCCCCGAGAAATAGACCGCATAGAGCGCTGCGGCGAAAAGTCCGCACAGCGCACATGCGACGCTGGCGAAGAGCAGGCACAAGCGGCTGCGCACCGTCATCACCGTGCACGCTCCTTATGCAGGTCGGGTCCCGCAACGTAGCGGCGCGAGTTTAAGCGCGGCTTAACGATAATCGACCATCCTCTTCACGCAGCGTCAGGAGCGGTCATGGGGTTTCGGGATCGGGCGGTAGGTCGTTCCGCTACGGCGGCGGACGATCGCGAAACCAACCGGTCGGCCGGCCCGCTCTGGCTCCTCGCCGCATTCTGCGCGGTGTCCGGAGTTTGCGCCTGGGTATTCTACCTCTGGGCGTTCCATCTCGATCCCGGCCAGGATTGGATGGTCTTCTACACGGCCGCACGCGCCTATTTTGACGGCAACCTGCCGCTGATCTACGACGGCACGCAATTGACGGCGGCGCTGAACACTCGCTTTGCAGGGTGGCTTGGGCTGACGCTGAATCTGCATCCGTGGGTCTATCCGCCGACGTTTCTTTTATGGTTCCTGCCGTTCGCGGCATTGCCGCCGGTGGCTTCGCTGGCGGTGTTTCAGTTCGCCGGCTTTGCCGCCGCGCTCGCCGCGGTTCGGCGATGCGCCGCCGGCGCCGCCGCGCGCGGGCTGATGGTCGTTTCACTCGTTCTGTGCCCGGCGGTGCCGTTCGACGTGATGACCGGGCAGAACGGGTTCTACAGCGTGGCGCTGCTGCTTGGCGGGTTCGGGCTCCTCGGTCGCGCGCCGTTGGTTGCCGGTGGCCTTCTCGGCATCCTCACCTTCAAGCCGCAATTGTGGCTGATGGTGCCGGTCGCTTTGGTGGCGATGCGGCAATGGCGGGCGCTCGCCGCCGCGGGAGCCGCGGCGCTGCTGGTCGCGCTCGTGAGCCTGCCGGTGTTCGGCATCGAGATCTGGCGGCAATGGATCGCGCTGATGACCGGCGGCTCCCAGTATCAGGCGTGGCTCGCTGCCGGCCGCATCAACGGCCTGAGCGCGTTCGCCTGCGCGCGTCTGCTGGGTGCTCCCCAGCTTTTTGCCAACCTGTGCCAGGCCGCAGCGGTCGTCATCGCGGCAGGCTGCGTCTACTGGACCTTCCGCCGTCGCGAACCCGGCGGCCTCGGGCTTGCGGCGCTACTCGCCGCGACGCTGCTCGCCGCGCCTCATGCTTCAGCCTCCGATGCGCTGCTGCTCGGGCCGGCGGCGAGCCTGTTTTTCGTGATGACGCGAGACGGCCGGTTCCAGCTGGGCGGGGCAGTGCTTGCCGCGGCCCTATGGTTGTGCCCGCTCGTCAACCCGCCGAGCGTGTTCCGCGCCGGATTGCTCACTCCGCTGCTGCTCGCCGCATTCCTAGCTTGCATAATTGCCCGGCTTCGCGAGAAAACGACGCCTGCTGCGGGACGCGGCTTAATCCCGGCTCGGGAGCCCTCGCCGCGGGGCGCCTGAGAGGCTAGGGGCGACGCACCGTTCTTTGTGGCGTAACCATTCGCTCGCCGCCCGCTGCCCGGGCGCGACGGGCAGGAGAGTGTTGATGCCCGCCTTGCAGCCGGTTCGCGGCACGCAGGATCTGTTGCCCGACGCCGTCCGGCGCCACCGGCAGGTGCGCGAGACCGCGCGCCGCTTGGCGGAGCTTTACGGCTTCGCCGACCTCGACATCCCGATTTTCGAGTTCACGGAGGTCTTCGCGCGGCCGATCGGCGAGCACACCGACATCGTCGCCAAGGAGATGTATTCGCTGAAGGATCGCGGCGGCGAGGACCTCAGCCTGCGGCCCGAGTTCACCGCCGGGGTGGTGCGCGCGGTGCTGTCGAACGGACTGACCCAATCGGCGCCGTTGAAGTTCTTTTCGACCGGGCCGGTGTTCCGCTACGAGCGGCCGCAAAAGGGTCGCTTCCGCCAGTTCCACCAGATCAACTGCGAGATTCTCGGCGTGCCGCAGGCGCAGGCCGATATCGAGCTGATCGCGCTCGCCCGCCGCATCCTCGCGGCGCTCGGCATCGGCGACCGCGTCGTGCTGGAGTTGAACACGCTGGGCGACTCGGCGAGCCGCGCCGCTTACCGCGAGGCGCTCGTCGCCTATTTCTCGGCGCGCCGCGGCGAGCTCTCGGCCGACAGTCAGCGACGGCTCGACGCCAACCCGCTGCGCATCCTCGATTCGAAAGACCCGGGCGACATCGGCATCAATGCCGATGCGCCGTCCTTCGACCGCTATCTCAACGACGCCTCGCGCGATTTTTTCGCCGAGGTGCGCGACGGGCTCGACCGGCTCGGCATCGCATACCGGCTGAACCCGCGGCTGGTGCGCGGCCTCGACTACTACGCGCATTCGGTCTTCGAGTTCGTCACGACCGATCTCGGCGCCCAGGGCACGGTGCTGGCCGGCGGGCGCTATGACGGGCTGGTGGCGCTGATGGGCGGGCCGGAGATGCCCGGCGTCGGCTGGGCCGCCGGGATCGAGCGGCTATCGCTGCTGATCGACGAGCCGGCGCCGCCCGCGCGGCCGGTGGCGCTGGTGCCGCTCGGCGAGGCCGGCGAGAAACTCGCGCTCACCATCGCCGAAACTTTGCGCGGCGCCGCGATCCCGGTCGATCTCGGCTATGCCGGCAATCTCAGCCGGCGGATGCGCCGGGCGAACCGCATCAATGCCCGGGCGGCGGTGCTGCTCGGCGACGACGAGGTTGCGCGGAACATCGTGACGCTGCGCGACTTTGACAGCGGCGCGCAGAGCGAGGTGCCGATGGGCGACACCGCCTTCACCGGCCTCGTCGCGGCCTTGCGGGTGCTCTACTGATGGAACCCGCGCTCGAAGCCCGGTTCGACCAGCTCGTCCGGCGCCACGCCGAGATCGGCGAGGCGATGGCGGCGAGCGGCGTCAGCGGCAGCGAATTCATCAAATTATCCAAGGAATACAGCGAGCTGTCGCCGATCGTCGAGGTCATCGGGGCGCTGCGCCAGGCGCAATCCGAGATGACGGCCGCCGCGGAGATGGCGGCGGGCGACGACCCCGAGATGAAGACGCTCGCCGAAGAGGAAATGCAGAGCCTGCGCGAGCGCCTGCCCGAATTGGAAATGCGGGTGCGCATGTCGCTGGTGCCTAAGGACGAAGACGACGAGCGCAACGCGATCCTCGAAGTGCGCGCCGGCACCGGCGGCGACGAGGCGGCGCTGTTCGCCGCCGAGCTCTTTCGCATGTATCAGCGCTACGCCGCGCTCAGAAACTGGAAGTTCGAGCTGCTCGACGTGTCGGAGACCGGGATCGGCGGGTTCAAGGAGGCGGCCGCGACGATCACCGGTCGCAGCGTTTTCGCCCGGCTCAAGTTCGAAAGCGGCGTGCACCGGGTGCAGCGTGTGCCCGAGACCGAGGCGTCGGGGCGCATCCACACCTCGGCGGCGACGGTAGCGGTGATGCCCGAGGCCGAAGAGATCGACATCCAGATCGAAGACAAGGATCTGCGCATCGACGTCTACCGCTCGAGCGGGCCGGGCGGGCAGTCGGTCAACACCACCGACAGCGCCGTGCGCATCACCCATCTGCCGAGCGGGCTCGTCGTCATCCAGCAGGACGAGAAGTCGCAGCACAAGAACAAGGCTCGCGCCTTGAAGGTACTGCGCGCCCGGCTCTACGAGCAGGAGCGCATGGCGCGCGATTCGGCGCGCGCCGCCGACCGCAAGAGCCAGGTCGGCAGCGGCGACCGGTCGGAGCGCGTGCGGACCTATAATTTCCCGCAGGGCCGGGTCACCGATCACCGCATCAACTTGACGCTATACAAGATCGACAAGGTGCTGTCGGGCGAGGCGCTCGACGAAGTCGTCGACGCGCTGACCGCAGCGGACACGGCCGAGCGGCTTGCCGCCGCGGCGGAATGACTCCGCCGGACACGATCGGCTCGACGTTGACGGTCGTGGCCGCGGCGCTGGCCGATGCCGGGTTCGACGAGGTGCAGCGGCGCGCACGGCGGCTACTGGCGGTGGCGCTCGGCCTGTCGCAGGAAGAGGTGTTTGCGCGCATCGATCGCATGATCACCGACGACGAAGGCGAGCGCATCGCCGCCATCCTGCACCGTGCGCGCACTCATGAGCCGGTGACGCGCATCGCCGGGCGGCGCGAATTCTGGGGCCTCGAATTCGCGCTGTCGGCCGATACGCTCGACCCGCGGCCCGAGACCGAGACCCTGGTCGAAGCGGTGCTGGCGCGCCTGCCGGAGCGCGGCAAACCGTATCGTTTTCTCGATCTCGGCACCGGGACGGGCTGCCTGCTGGTGGCGCTGCTGTCGGAGTTTCCCGTCGCGATCGGGGCCGGGGTCGACCGGTCGTTCGGGGCGGCCGCTACGGCGCGCGGCAATGCCGCGCGGCTCGGCTTCGGCGCGCGCGCGCATTGTGTCGCCGGCGATTGGGGTGTCGCGCTCGCCGGCGGCTTTGACGCCGTCGTCGCCAATCCGCCGTATATCCCGCGCGGCGACATTGCCGGGCTGCCGGCCGAGGTGCGCGACTTCGACCCGCTGCTGGCGCTTGACGGCGGCAGCGACGGGCTCGACGCCTATCGCGACATCGCGCGCGACCTGCCGCGCCTGCTGGCGCCGGGCGGATTTTTCGCCGGCGAGATCGGCGCCGGGCAGGACGTCGCGGTGGCCGGGATTATTTCCCGCTATGGGCTCGTTGTCGAACGCATCCTGCCCGATCTCGCCGGGGTGGCGCGCTGCATCGTCGCGCGCCCTGACGGCTAAGCTCGCGGCGGCGCGATAAAAAACGTTGGACGCACGTATGCGACCGCCTACACTGGTGCCTGTCGGCCCCGACAAACGTTTCAGAATTGACGGGCCCGGCAATGCCGCATCAGCGACGGATTTTCGGCACGCTCGGGAGAGTGCCGCGCCGGCGGCCGGACGATAGTCCAATAGACGGTTGTCCACTGGGGTCCACCTCGACAAGACAGGTGTCATGAGACCACAAAAGCGATCGCGCGGCCGCAATGGCGGCGGTAATCCGTACCAGAATCAGAATAGAGGCGGTGGTGGCGGCGGCGGCGGGCCGCGACCGCCGCACCGCTCGCAGACCTTCGACAGCAACGGCCCGAGCGTCAAAATCCGCGGTAACGCCTACCAGGTGTTCGAGCGCTACCTGGCGCTGGCGCGCGAGGCGCAGTCGGCCGGCGATCGCATCGCATCGGAGAATTTCTATCAGCATGCGGAGCATTATTTCCGCATGATGAACGCCAACGGCGAGGCCCTCCAGCGCCAGCAACAGCAGCAGATGGCGAACGAGGGCGAGCCGGCGGACGGCGAGGGCGAACAGCCCGAAGAGGCGCATTTCGTGCAGATTCAACCGGCACCGCAGCCGCCAGCGCCGCCGATGCCCGATGACGATGAGCTGCCGTCCTTCATCACCGGGCGGCAGGATTAGTCGCCAGCGTCATTGCGAAGCGGCCGAAGGGCGCCGCGGCAATCTCATTCATCGGCCAAGGCGGCAGCGAGACTTGAGCCAAGTTTCGCGCCGCACCATATCTCCTGACTGAAGGGCTGCTGGACCTGCCTGACGGGGGTCGGGGCAGTCGGTTCAAGGAGACCAGCCCATGGAACTCGAGAAATACACCGAGCGGTCGAAGGGATTCGTCCAGGCGGCCCAGAATCTGGCGTTGCGCAGCGGCCATCAGCGGCTGACGCCCGAGCACCTGCTCAAAATCCTGCTCGACGACAAGGAAGGCCTCTGCGCCAACCTGATCGGCGCCGCCGGCGGCAACGCCAAGGCCGCATTGCAGGCGGTCGAGACCGAGCTCAACCGCCTGCCCAAGGTCGAGGGCGGCGGCGCCGGCCAAGTCTACATGAGCCCCGAGCTCGCCCGCGTCCTGGAGCAGGCCGAGAAGATCGCCGAAAAGGCGGGCGACAGCTTTGTCACGGTCGAGCGGATGCTGCTCGCGCTGGCGATGGCGAAGGACACCGCGTCGGGGAAGGCGCTCGCCGCCGCCGGCGTCACGCCGCAAAGCCTCAACGCCGCGATCGAAGAGGTGCGCAAGGGCCGCAAGGCCGACAGCGCCTCCGCCGAGGAGAGCTACGACGCGCTGAAGAAATACGCGCGCGACCTGACCGCGGTGGCGCGCGAGGGCAAGCTCGATCCCGTTATCGGCCGTGACGAGGAAATCCGCCGGACGATCCAGGTGCTGTCGCGCCGCACCAAGAACAATCCGGTGCTGATCGGCGAGCCGGGCGTCGGCAAGACCGCGATCGTCGAGGGGCTGGCGCTGCGCATCGTCAACGGCGACGTGCCGGAAAGCCTCAAGGACAAAAGCCTGTTGTCGCTCGACCTTGGCGCCCTGGTCGCCGGCGCCAAATATCGCGGGGAGTTCGAGGAGCGGCTGAAGGCGGTGCTCGCCGAGGTCACCGCGGCGGCGGGCGAGATCGTCCTCTTTATCGATGAGCTGCACACGCTGGTCGGCGCCGGCAAGGCGGAAGGCGCGATGGACGCCTCCAACATGCTGAAGCCGGCGCTGGCGCGCGGTGAATTGCATTGCGTCGGCGCGACGACGCTCGACGAATACCGGAAGCACATCGAGAAGGACGCGGCGCTGGCGCGGCGCTTCCAGCCGGTCTTCGTCACCGAGCCGTCGGTCGAGGACACGATCTCGATCCTGCGCGGCATCAAGGAGAAATACGAGCTGCACCACGGCGTGCGGATCACCGACGCCGCGATCGTCGCCGCGGCGACGTTGTCGAACCGCTACATCACCGACCGTTTCCTGCCCGACAAGGCGATCGATCTGATGGACGAGGCGGCGTCGCGGCTGCGCATGATCGTCGATTCGAAGCCGGAGGAGATCGACGAGCTCGACCGCCGCATCATGCAGTTGAAGATCGAGCGCGAGGCGCTGAAGAAGGAGAGCGACGCCGCGTCCAAGGACCGGCTCGAAAAGCTGGTCAAGGAGCTGGAGGAGCTCGAAGAGGAATCGGCCGAGCTGACCGCCGAGTGGCAGGCCGAGAAGGGCAAGCTCGCCGGCGCGCAGAAACTGAAAGAGCAGCTCGACCAGGCCCGCGCCGAACTGGAGATCGTCCAGCGCGCCGGCAATTGGAGCCGCGCCGGCGAATTGACCTACGGCGTGATCCCCGAGCTCGAACGCAAGATCGGCGAGGCCGAAGGCTCCGGCAAGGGCATGCTCGAAGAGGCTGTGCTGCCCGAGCACATCGCCGCGGTCGTCTCGCGCTGGACCGGCATCCCGGTCGACAAGATGCTCGAAGGCGAGCGCGACAAGCTCTTGCAGATGGAGCAGAATTTGCGCCGTCGCGTGATCGGCCAGGAGGAGGCGGTGGTCGCGGTGTCGAATGCGATCCGCCGCGCCCGCGCCGGGCTGCAGGATCCCAACCGGCCGATCGGCTCGTTCCTGTTCCTGGGGCCGACCGGCGTCGGCAAGACCGAGCTCACGAAAGCTTTGGCCGAGTTCCTGTTCGACGACGAGAGCGCGTTGGTGCGCATCGACATGTCGGAATACATGGAGAAGCACGCGGTCTCGCGGCTCATCGGCGCCCCGCCCGGTTATGTCGGCTACGACGAGGGCGGCTCGCTGACCGAGGCGGTGCGGCGGCGGCCGTACCAGGTGATCCTCTTCGACGAGGTCGAGAAGGCGCATCCGGACGTGTTCAACGTGCTGCTCCAGGTGCTCGACGATGGCCGGCTCACCGACGGGCAGGGCCGCACGGTCGATTTCCGCAACACGCTGATCGTGCTGACCTCGAATCTCGGCAGCGAGGCGATCGCCAACCTGCCGGACGACGCCGATATCGAACAGGCGCGGCCGGCGGTGATGGAGGCGGTGCGCCACGCGTTCCGGCCGGAATTCCTCAACCGGCTCGATGAGGTGCTGCTGTTCCGCCGGCTGTCGCGCGACGACATGACGGGGATCGTCGACATCCAGCTCGCCCGGCTGAAGAAGCTGCTCGAAGATCGCAAGATCGCGCTCGACCTCGACGCGAAGGCCACCGAATGGCTGGGTAAGGCCGGATACGACCCGGTCTACGGCGCGCGGCCGCTGAAGCGGGTGATTCAGCGCGAGCTGCAGAACCCGCTGGCGCAGCGCATCCTCGAAGGGCGGATCGCGGACGGCGCGACTGTCAAGGTCACCGCGAGCCCGCTCGGCCTGGTGATCGGCGACGGCGCGCCGCAGGCCGCCGCGGCCGAATAAAGAAAGGGGGCGCAGGCGAACCCGCGCCCCCCTCCCGCCCCGGGGGAGTATCCTCGGCGGTGTTTAGAGCTTGGTCGCGACGGTGTTGAACGTCGTCGACAGGTTTTTCCCGATATTGGTGATCGCGCTGATCGCGGCGAGCGCGATAAGGGCGGCAATCAAACCGTACTCGATCGCGGTCGCTCCTGTTTCGTCCTTGAGCAGGTTCGCAAGGAGGCGGCGCATGGGCGTTTCCGGACAAAAGCTACGAGGCGACAAGTACCCTGAGCCTCATTAAATTGTGGTAAACGCCAAGTGTTCGAGCCAAGAAATTCGTAACGGCGGTGTAAGGAAGAGGCCCGCCGCCCGGCTCGACTGCCGCGGCGTGTTGCGCGACAGTCGCGCCGTGGCGCGAGCGAGGGGATGCGGGCGATGGCCGATGGCGGCGCGACGGGGACACGGCTGGGGGTTGGGCAATCGCCGGTCCGCCAGGAGGATGCGCGTTTCCTCACCGGGCGCGGCAGGTTCGGCGACGATCTGAACCTGCCGGGTCAGGCCGTCGCCTATGTCCTGCGCTCGCCGCACGCCCATGCCGAGATCGCCGCGATCGACACCGCGGCGGCGCGCCGCTCGGCGGGGGTCGTCGCGGTGCTGACCGCGGCCGACTACCTCGCCGACGGCAACCGGGCGATGCTGCATGCGCCGGCGTCGCAGAGCCCGCCCGACATCGCCCTCGCCAACAGCGACCGCTCGGCGATCGCCGTGCCGCAGCAGATGCCGCTCGCCGGCGGAAGGGCGCGCTTTGTCGGCGAGGCGGTGGCGCTGATCGTCGCCGAGACCCTCGCGCAGGCAAAGGACGCGGCCGAGCTGGTCGCGGTCGAGTACTGTCCGCTGCCGGCGGTGACGACGGCACTCGCCGCCGCGGAACCCGGCGCGCCGGAGCTGTGGGACGGCAGGAACGTCGTCGTCGACGCGCTGGTCGGCGACGGCGCGGCGACCGAGGCGGCGTTCGCCCGCGCCGCCCATGTCGCGCGGCTCGACACCCATGTGCAGCGGGTGACCGGCGTGCCGATGGAGCCGCGCGCCGCGCTTGCCGAATACGATGCGGAAAGCGGGCGCTTTACGCTCTATGCCGGCGGCGGCGGGGTGGGGCGGCCGCGCAAGGACGTCGCGCACATGCTCGGCATCGAGGAGGCGCGGCTGCGCGTCGTCGCCTACGATGTCGGCGGCAATTACGGCACGCGCAACAACACCTATCCGGAATTCGCGCTGGTGTGCTGGGCGGCTCGGCGGCTTGGCCGGCCGGTGAAATGGCTGTGCGAGCGCAGCGAGGCGCTGGTCACCGATTTCCAGGGCCGCGACCTCACCGTGAGCGCCGAGCTGGCGCTCGACGCTCACGGCAATTTCCTCGCCTTCCGCACCTCGAACTTGAGCAATCTCGGCGCCTATGCCGCGTCGTTCGTGCCGCTGACCAAGGGCACCGAGCTGTCGACCAGCCTCTATTGCACCCCGGTGGCGCAGGCGCGGGCGCGCGCGGTGTTCAGCAACACGGTCTCGACCGCGCCCTATCGCAGCGCCGGGCGGCCCGAGGTGATGTTCGTCATGGAGCGGCTGATCGACCGCGCCGCGCGCGAGTTCGGCTTCGACCGGGTGGCGCTGCGCCGCAAGAACCTGATCCCCGAGGCGGCGCTGCCTTATCCCAACCCGTTCGGCATGACCTATGACAGCGGCGCCTACGAGCAGATCCTCGACCGCACGCTGGCGCTGGCGGATTGGGACGGCTTTGCGGCGCGGCGCACGTCCTCGCGTGCGAACGGCCGGCTGCGCGGCATCGGCCTCGGCACCTACGTCGAATCGCAGAGCGGCTCGCCGTTCGAGGAAGCCGTGGTGACGGTGCGGCCCGCGAGCACCGCGATCGAGGTCGAGATCGGCACGCTGTCGAGCGGGCAGGGGCACGAGACGAGCTACGCCCAGCTGCTCGGCGACTGGCTCGGCGTCGAGAACGCGTGCATCCGCCTCGTCACCGGCGACACCGACCGCAACAAATTCGCCGCCGGCTCGCATTCCGGGCGCTCGATCCGGCTCGCCTCGGTCACGATGCACGCCGCCTCGCAGCGCATCATCGAGAAGGGGCTGCAGATCGCCGCGCATCTGCTGGAAACCGCGGAGGCCGACATCGCCTTTGCCGAGGGACGGTTCACTGTCATCGGCACCGACCGCTCGGTCGATCTGTTCGCGGCCGCCCGCGCCGCCGAGAGCGACGCCAGGCTGCCGCCGGAGCTGCGCGGGCCGCTCGCCGGCAGCGGCGAGGTGGTGAGCCGCATCTCGTCCTTCCCGCATGGCTGGCACGTCGCCGAGGTCGAGATCGACCCCGAGACCGGCCGGGTCGAGCTCGCCCGCTATACCGCGATCGACGATGTCGGCCGCGCGGTCAACCCGATGATCATTCACGGCCAGAC
>DASZLY010000053.1:0-26273 GCA_035552135.1 Allostellaceae bacterium
TCGGGCTCGCAGAGGTCCTGGAAAATCTTCGTCGCCGTATCGGTGATGATCGAATCGGGCATGTGCTCCCCCGGCCTGGCGGGCCTTTCCCGATCGAACCAGAACCCTGGCGGCTTGACAAGCGCGGCAGGCTCATGCCGCCATCCGCGGCAAATGCAATGGAGGGATCAAATGGCCGCGGTCATCACCGCCGATCCGATCCTGAAACGGTATCGTCGCGCCCTTGACGCGGTTTACGGCAATCGCATCGAGCGCGTGGTGCTGTTCGGCTCCCGCGCACGCGGGGAAGCGACGACTGATTCGGACTACGATCTTGCCGTTTTCCTGCGCGATATCGGCGATCGCGCGGCCGAGATGAACCGGCTCGCCGATCTGAGCACGGAAATTCTCGGGGAGACCGGCGCATTCGTGCATGCGATGCCGTATAGCGCCGACACTTATGATGACGAGCGCATGCCGTTGATGCACGAAATTCGTGTCGACGGCATCGATCTATGAAACCGCAGGCTGGCGCATTTCTGGAGAAGGCTCACGCTCTGCTCCGCCAAGCGGATGTGATGCTCGAAGTGCGGCTGACCGACGCCGCCGGTCGGACGGCGTATTTGGCGGGGGTTCATGCGGCGCAAGCGCTCATCTTCGAGCGTACCGGCAAGGTCGCAAGACGCCATCGCGGCGTTCAAGGCCAACTCCATATGCTCACCAAAGACGAACCAGATTTTGATATCGAGCTACGCGCGTTCCTTGGTCGAACTTACAATCTCAAGGCCATTGCCGATTACGAGACCGGACCCGGCTCGGAGATTTCGGTTGCGCAGGCCGAGCAAGCCGTGAGGGAGGCCGAGCGATTTATCGCCTGCATCGAGACGCTTCTGGCATAGCGCTTTGCGGCTCCGATTTTCGATCGCTTCGCGGAGCTGGAAATGCTGAAACTGCTGCGGTTCCATCACGTGCGCCCAGGTCAGCCCGAGGATCAGCACGACCAGCAGCAGATTGAGCGATCATCGCCGCGTGGACGCCCGAGGGCTTGCCGGCGACGTGGACCGCGGTGCGCAACCAGTGGGGATTGGGGCAGGCGATCCATTGCGCACTGTTTGGTCCCGGCTTTGGGTCGCTGGTTGCGGCGTTGCTCGTCGAGACGCTGCCATGACGAGGAGCTGCGGATGCTGATCGCCGATGCGCAGGTGCATATCTGGGGCGCGGACACGCCCGAGCGGCCGTGGCCGGCGGGGCACGCGCATCGCGCGCACCGGCCGGTGCCGTTCTCGAAGGACGATCTGCTGGCCGAGATGGCAGCCGCCGGGGTCGACCGCGCAATCATCGTGCCGCCGTCCTGGGAGGGCGACCGCAACGACCTCGCGCTCGCCGCCGCCGCCGCGCACCCCGACAAATTCGCGGTGATGGGACGGCCGCCTCTTGACACGCCCGATCCGCGTGCGCTCGACCATTGGCGCGAGCAGCCGGGCATGCTCGGCATCCGCGTCACCACCGCCGGCCACGGCGCGCGCGAGCTGTTCACCGCGCCCGAGGGCGACTGGCTGTGGCAGGCCGCCGAGCGCGCCGGGCTGCCGGCGATGGTGTCGATCCCCGGCCTGTTGCCGGAGCTCGGCCGGATCGCCGAACGTCATCCCGGCATGCGTTTTGTGATCGACCATCTGGCCCTGGTGCGCGACGCCAAGGACGAGGCGGCGTTCGGCGAGCTGCCCGCGCTGCTCGCCGTCGCCCGGCTACCCAACGTCGCGGCCAAGGCCTCGGCGCTGCCGCGCTATTCGAGCGAGCCCCACCCGTATCGCCGACTGCACGCGCCGCTGCGCCGCGTGTTCGATGCGTTCGGGCCGCGGCGCTTTTTCTGGGGCACCGACATGACCGGCATTCCCTGCACTTATCGCCAAGCGGTGACGCTGTTCACCGAGGAGCTGCCTTGGCTCCAGGGCGGCGACCGCGAGCTGGTGATGGGCCGCGCCCTTTGCGACTGGCTGGGGTGGGCGGTCTAGCCCCGCGCCGCGAAGACTTCCTTCGCCAGCCGCGCGGCGGTCATCGCGGTCGGCCAGCCGGAATAGAACGCGAGATGGGTGATGAGCTCGGCGATCTCGTCCTCGGTGCAGCCATTGTCGAGCGCGCGGGCGAGGTGGCCCCGCAATTGCTCGTCGCGCCCCATCACCATCAGCGCGCCGCAGACGATGAGGCTGCGGTCGCGCTTGGACAGATGCGGGCCTTCCCAGATCTGGCCGTAGATCAGCGTATCCGCGATCTCGGCGAGCTTGGGCACGGTGCCGCGAATGGCTTCGCGGGCGGGTGAGCTTTGCGTCTGCGCCATGATTTCCTCCTGCATCGATGAAGGCTTCACCCTAGAGTAAGAACCGCGGGATCGGGAGCAGCAGATGCGCATTGCAATCGTCGGCGCCGGCGGGATCGGCTGTATCTACGGCGCGGCGCTCGCCAAAGCGGGTGCGGAAGTGATTTTTATCGCGCGCGGCGCGCATCTCGCGGCGATGCAGGCGGACGGGCTACGGATCGAGGGCGATCGCGGCGAGACGGTGCTCGACAAGGTGCAGGCGACCGACGACCCGGCGAGCGTCGGCGTCGTCGACTACGCGATCTTCTGCGTCAAGCTGTGGGACGTCGAAAGCGCCGGGGCCGCGATCAAGCCCATCGTGGGGCCGCAGACCGCGGTCATCACCCAGCAGAACGGTGTCGACGCGCATGAACGGCTGGCGCCGATCCTCGGCCGCGAGGCGATGATGGCCGGCACCGCCTGGGTCACCGGCTCGATCGTCGCGCCCGGCGTGGTGCGCCAGACCGGGACGTATCAGCGCCTCATTTTCGGCGAGATCGACGGAAGCATGAGCCAGCGCGGCCAGGCCCTCGCCAAGCTCTGCGCCGAAGCCGGGTTCAGCGGTGAGTTCGAGCCCGAAGTGCTGGTGCCGATCTGGGAGAAATTCCTCGGCATCGTGCCGCTGTCGAGCGTCAACGCGCTGACCCGGGCGCCACTCGGCATCTACCGCCAAGACCCCGAGCTGTGGGCGCTGTGCGAGGGTGCGCTCAGTGAGACGATCGCGGTCGGCCGCGCCGAAGGCGTCGCGCTCCCCGCCGACAGCTTCGACAAGGTGACCGGGCAGTTGCGCGCGATGCCGCCGCACCACATGACCTCGATGTGCAACGACCTCCTACGCGGCAACCGCATCGAGCTGCCGTGGTTCGCCGGCAAGGTCGTCGAGCTCGGCCGCAAGCACGGCATCCCGACCCCGACCTGCAACCTGCTCTACGCGGCGCTGAAACCGCATGTGAACGGGAAAGCCGCCTGATTTGGATAGGATAGGTTGAGCGCCGCGAAACCCATCTTTCGGCCGCGGAGACGATGGGTTTCGCTGCGCTCAACCCATCCTACAAGTTCCGCCATTCGACCCCGTCGTCGAGCGGAATGACCGGGCGCGGCAGGCGGTTCCAGGTGAAATTCGCCAGCATCGGTGACGTCAGGCCGGGCAGGTCGACCTCGACGATCCGCTCATGGTCGAAGAACTCGTCAAACCCGCCGCGGAAATGGCCGCGCGACTTGACGACGACGATGCGCGCCTTGGCGATGTCGAGCCCCATCATCTCGAAAAAGACCGGGTCGGCGCATTGCCGCCGCTTGGAGACGACGACCACCGTAACGCCGCCGATCCGCAGCGCCGCGCATTTCCCCATGCCGAGGCTCATTCCGGCGTAGATGCCGCGGCGGCCGACGCATTCGCCGTCGGAAAGCGCGACCACCCGCGCCGGGGCTGTCCATTGCTCGGAAAATTCGCTCGTCTCGTCGCGATTGAAGCGCGCGTCGAAATTATAGTGCAGCCCGTATTGATGCGCCTCGGCGGCGAGCGCCGGGTCGTAGATGATCCCGACCAGGGCGCCCTTCACCTTGGCCTCATAAAGCGCCTTCAGCAGATACATCGTGTTGCCGCGCCCGCCGCCGCCGGGGTTGTCGGCGACATCGGCAAACGCGAGTGGCGGCAGCGTTGGGTCGTTCGACACCGCAACCGCCTTGGCCACCGCGTCGTCGAGCGGCGTGAGCTTGGGGTAGAAGCGCGCGCGATTGTCCCAGCCGAACTGCGCGATCTCCCGTGCCACCGCCTCGGCGGCGCGCGAATTTCGCCGGTCGCGCCGCGCGGTGACGACCACGGCGACGCCGTTCTTCGCCGTATCGGAAAACGCGAACCCGCCCATCACGGACACATTCATGATCTCCGGGCCGATCTTGGTCTGGCCGTAGTCGATCATGTCGGCATAGGGGCCGGCGGCGGTCAGCATCGTCACGGTCGGCGGCACGATCGGCAGGCGAATGAGCGCGGTTTCGGTCTTGGTGCCCGGCTTACCGCCCTTTGGCAGCAGCTCGCGGATCGTCTGCGCCGCCTCGATGCCGCGCTCGCGCATGTCCATATGCGGGTTGGTGCGGTAGCCGATAAACGCGTCGAGCGACGAGACCATGCGCTCCGAGACATTGGCGTGCAGGTCGAGCGTCGCGACTACCGGAACATCGGGGCCGACGAGGCGGCGCACCATCGCGAACAGCGCGCCGTCCGGGTCGTCGTCCTCGGTGGTGATGCCGGCGCCGTGCTCGCAGATATAGACCGCGTCGACCGGCAGCGCCGCCTGCAAACGTGTCTCGATATCGGTCATCAGCTCGGTGAAGAACTGGTGGTCGGCCGGGCCGTTGGGCTCGGCGGCGGCAAAGGCGAGACCGACCGGATGCCACGGCCCCGCCGCGTCCATCTCGGCGACAAAGCCGGGAATTTCGCCCAGCATGCGCGGCGCCGGCAGGCGCGCCTCGGTGGCGATCTCGCCGCCGGCGAAATAGGCGAAATGCGCCCGCGTCGCGACCGGCGCGAAACGGTTGCACTCGATCGAGAAGCCGCAAATGGCGATGCGCAGATTGTCTTGGGGCATGGATAAGGGCGCAGGGTTGTGATCCTGCGGCCCATCCTAGATCAGATCGTCATTGCGCGCGAAGCGAAGCAATCTCATTCCGCCGGAGACTCCGCCGCGAGATTGCTTCGTCGCCTTCGGAATGACGCGACAGGTCACCCGCGATGGAACGGATGGTCGAGCATCGCCTTCTGCTCCGGTGTCAACTTGTCGTAGAGCGCCTGCACCGCCGGGTCGGCCTGCTGCATCGCCTGCAGCTTCGCCTGCAGCATCTGCTCGCGATGGTGCAGCCGGTCGATCATGCTCTCCTTGCCGCGATCCTCGGCCTTGGCGGGCAGTGCGTCGCACAATTTGCGCTGCGCTTCCTCGCCCGATTGCGCCGCCGATATCACCTTGTCCCATAGCGGCTTCTGATCCGCGGTCAGGTTGAGCTTGAAGCCGATCGAGGCGATGAACCCGGCGCGCCGCGCCAGCCGGTCAACGCAGGCCTGCTGCGGCGAGACACGCGCCCAGCGCTCCCAGCCGCGATGCATCATGCCATCACGGCCCGGGCCCGGACGGTCCGGCCCGCCGGGCGCGGCGGCACCACCGGGCGGCGGTGGGGGCGGGCTCTGCGACCAGCCCAGCACCGGCACCGCGACGGCGGCGACGGCAAGCATCGCAGCGCCCGCGAGCGTCGATTTATTCATGCTGCACTCCTTGATCTGCGCTCCCGCGGGTGGCCCAATGCCGCCGGATCACCGGCAAATCTCCGAGCGGGGCAATTGTGCATAAAATATGCGGTGACCCGGTGGTGGCTCCCCTCGCCGGCCATTAATTCGCTGAAAGGTTCCCCATGCCACAAATCGATGGCGCCCGCCTCATCGCCGATCTGAAGCGCCTCGCGGCGTTTGGCCGCTACGAGACCGGCGTCGACCGGCCGACCTATTCCGCCGTCGATATCGCTTCGCGGCAATGGCTCGCCGAGCAATTCGCCGAGGCCGGACTCGAGCCGGTGATCGACGGCATCGGCAATGTGTTCGGCCGCGCCAACGATGCGAGCCGCCGGCTGCTGGTCGGCTCGCACAGCGAGACGCAGCCGCGCGGCGGCTGGCTCGACGGCGCCCTCGGCGTCGTCTACGGGCTGGAGCTGGCGCGCGCCTTCGCCACCGACCCGGCGCTTCAAGGGCTTGGCATCGAGACCGTGGCCTGGGCCGACGAGGAGGGCCATTACGGCAACATGCTCGGCAGCCGCTCGTTCATCGGCCGGCTCAGCGAAGCCGAGATCGACGGCTACGAGAACCGCGAGGGCGAAAGCCTGCGCGACGCGCTGGCGCGCGCCGGCTATGCCGGACGGCCGCGCATCGAGGCCGACCCGGCGCGCTATCTCGGCTATCTCGAAGCGCATATCGAGCAGGGCAATACGCTCGATGCGACCGGCCTGCGGATCGGCATCGTCGAGGGGATCGTCGGCATCTGGAATTGGCGCGTCGTGCTGACCGGCCAGCAGAACCACGCCGGCACGACGCAGATGTCGCGACGCCGCGACGCCGGGGTCGCAATGGTGCGGCTGGCGACGCAAATCCATGACCGCTTCGCCGAGATCGCCGGGCCGCGCACAGTGTGGACGATCGGCCGCATGCTGCTCGACCCCAACGCGCCGAGCGTCGTTCCCGGCCGCGCCGAGATGCTGGTGCAGGCGCGCGACATCGACACCGCGATCCTCGCGCGCCATCGCGACGCGCTCTACGAGCTGGTCGCCGCGTGCGACCGCGCCGGGCCGTGCAAGGCGGCGATCGAGGAACTGTCGCAGACCGAGCCGCGCCTGATGGACCCGGCGTTCGAGGCCGCGATCGAGGCGACCGCCGAGCGCCATCTGCCGGGGGGACACATGCGGATGCCGAGCGGCGCGGGGCACGACGCACAGGTCATCTCGCACAAGCTGCGCGCGGGGATGATGTTCATCCCCAGCCTCAAGGGGATCAGCCACCACTGGTCCGAAGACACACGCGAAGACGACATCGTGCTCGGCGCGCAGGTCTTTGCCGACGCCGCGGCCGACATCCTCAAGGCGGGGTGACGGCGAGGACCGCGGCCGTCTCGGCCGCATCTTCGTTGCAATGGCGGGCAGGTCGCCCGCGATCCGAGGAACGAGAATGACCATCATCCTGCAGGAATCGCTGCGCGGGCTGTTCTACGCGCCGTATTACGCGGCGCTGGAGCTGGGCGCCTACGCGAAGGAAGGCGTCGAGGTGCGCTTCGCGCGCGCGCCGGGGTTCGGCAACGCGCCGACCGGTCTCTACGACGGCAGCACCGACGCCGCCTGGGGCGGGCCGATGCGCGTCAACCAGCTCTACGAGGAGCGCACCGATTGCGACGTCGTGTGCTTTGGCGAGGCGGTGACACGCGACCCGTTTCTCCTCGTCGGGCGCACGCCGCGTCCGGATTTCACCATCGCCGACTTGGCGAGCACGCGGATCGCCACGGTCAACGAGGTGCCCACGCCGTGGCTCTGTCTGCAGCACGATCTGCGGCTCGCCGGGATCGACCCGGCGCGGCTCGACCGCGTCGCCGATCGCGGCATGGCCGACAACATGGCGGCGCTGCGCGCCGGCGCGGTCGATGTGGTGCAGCTGTTCCAGCCGCTCGCCGAAGAGCTGATCGAGGACGGCTCCGGTTATCTCTGGTACGCGGCGGCGAGCCGCGGCCCGTGCTCCTACACGACCTTCTATGCGCGGCGCGGCACGCTCGCCGCCAAGCGCGACGAGTTTCGCCGCCTGGTGCGCGGCCTCTACCGGACACAGAAATGGCTGCACGCCGCCCCGGCCGAGGCGCTCGCCGACACGGTGCAGGGCTATTTCGCCGACGTGCCGCGCGCCCGGCTCGTCGCGGGGCTGGCGCGCTACAAGGCGCTCGGCATCTGGGGCCGGACGCCGGTGTTGCCGCGCGACGGCTATGAGCGGCTCAAGGACGGGCTGGTCTCGGGAGGCTTCGTCAAGGGCACCGGCTACGCGGTCGCGGTCGACAATTCGCTCGCCGAAGCGGCGGTGAAAGACGATCCGCCGAGTCTGTAGTTGTCATTGCGAGGAGCCCGAAGGGCGACGCGGCAATCTCATGGGCATGAGTCTCGGCCGGCGCGAGATTGCTTCGCTCCGCTCGCAATGACACCAGGATTAATACCGCTGGAACGCCGCCTGGATTTCGCCGATATCGCTGGTGCGCGTCAGCAGCAGCATCAACAGGATGCGCGCCTTTTGCGGCGAGAAATCCTCGCCGGCGACGATGCCGGTTTCTTTGAGCCGGCGGCGCGGCGCGACGCGGCCGCTGGCGGCGCGGCTGCATTGCACGACGACGATTCCGGCCTTCGCCGCGGCGAACAGCGCGTCCTGCTGCGCCGGGGTCGGGCTGCCCGGCGCAAACCCGGCCGAGACGATGCCCTTGGCGCCGGCGGCGACCGCTGCCTCGACCAATGCCGCATCGGCGCCGGCATAGGACAGCACGATATCGACCCGCGGCAGCGGCAGCTTGAGGTCGGCCAGAGCGAACTCGGTATCGGGCATGTGGACGCGCAGCGGCGCGCGATAGAACTGCACACCGTCACCGTCGACATGGCCGAGCGCACCGAAATCGAAGCTGCGAAAGGTCTGCACGCGATAGGTCGAGGTCTTCACCACGTCGCGCGCCGGGTGGATCTCGTTGTTGAGCACGACCAGCACGCCCTTGCCGCGCGCCTCGGGCGCGCCGGCGACCTGCAGCGCGTTGACGAGGTTGGTGCCGGCATCGGTGCCGAGCGCGCTCGCCGGACGCTGCGCGCCGACCATCACCACCGGCTGCGGCGTCGCGAGGGTGAGGTTGAGGAAAAAACCGGTCTCCTCCAGCGTCGCGGTCCCATGCGGGACGACGAAACCGGCGATGCCGGGATCGTCCTCCGCGCGCTGGTGGATGATGCGCCGCAGCTCGAGCCAATCCTCCGGCCCGAGCGCGGTGCTGCCGACCTGGCGATAGGTCACCGGCACCGGCTCGGCGACGAGCCGGGTCTCGGCGAATTTGTCGATCAGCGCCTCGCTCGTCAGCTTCTGCCCGAAATCCGGGTAGTCGAGCACGTCGAGGCTGCCATTGCCGAGCGAGGAGATCGTGCCGCCGGTACCGATGACCGCGATGCGGGGAAGATTGGGCATAAAGGGCTCCTCAAATTGGACAGCGGTTATGCGTCCTTCGAGACGGCGCTTCGCGCCTCCTCAAGGATGAGGCGATTTTCTTTATGCCATCAAGATAGAACCTCATGCTGAGGAGCGCCGAAGGCGCGTCTCGAAGCACGCATCATGGTGATGCGCCGGGATGACGAAGGGGCGGCTACGCCAGCCAGCGCTTGCGGCGCTTGTAGTGCTTGGCGTTGTGGTAGGACTTGCGCGCGCCGGTCTCGTTGAGGCCGAGATAGAACTCGCGGATATCGGAGTTGTTGCGCAGCGAGTCGGCCGGGCCTTCGAGCACGATGCGGCCGTTTTCCATGACGTAGCCGTGATCGGCGATATCGAGCGCCAGCGCCGCGTTCTGCTCGACCAGCAGCACGGTCAGGCCTTGCTCCTCCTTGAGGCGGCGAATGACGCTGAAAATCTCCTCGATGATGAGCGGCGCGAGCCCGAGCGACGGCTCGTCCAAGAGGATGACCTTGGGCTCCGACATCAGCGCGCGGCCGATGACCAGCATCTGCTGCTCGCCGCCCGAGAGATAGCCCGCGGGCTGCTGGCGCCGCTCGCGCAACACCTTGAAGGAATCGTAGACCCGGTCGATGCCGCGCTTGACCGCGGTGAAATCGGTGCGGCTATGCGCACCGACGATAAGGTTTTCCTCGACCGTCAGATTCTCGAAGACGCGGCGGCCCTCGAACACCTGGACGACACCGCGCCGCACCACGTCGTGCGGGAGGAGGCTGTCGATGCGCGCGCCGGCGAGTTCGACATTGCCCTTGGTTATCTGGCCGCGCTCGGTCTGCAGCAGGCCGGAGACGGCCTTCAGCGTCGTCGTCTTGCCGGCACCGTTGGCGCCGAGAAGGGTGGTGATCTTGCCCTCCTCGGCGACCAGCGACACGCCGCGCAGCACCAGGATCACGCCGTCATAGACGACTTCGACGTTGTTCAATGCCAGCATCGAACGATCCCGGTGTCCTGCGCTGTCCGACCGCCTTACTCGGCGGTCTTGACGGCGTTGAGCACGACGTCGCGGAACGGATGGATCCAGTCCGTCTCCTGGACGAACTTGCCGCCGTGCACGCCGAACACCTTCACGAACCCGCCGCCCTCATGGTCGGTCGCGGTGATGTGCAGCGGTGGAACGAGCCCGCCCAGCGTGAAGTCGTGGATCTGTTCCATGCCCTGCTTGACCTGCTCGGTCGTCGGCTTCTGGCCGCCCGAAAGCTTGAGCGCGTTGGTCAGCGCCTCGACCTGGACCGCGGCCTGCAGCAGCCCGCGATTATAGACGACGGTGTCGTCCATTTCCTTCGGCGGGTCCTTGCCGTCCTTCTTGTACATCGCCTTGATCTCGCCGCGGACCGGATAGTTGTCGCCGGCGCCGGCGAATTGCAGCGTATTGTACCCTTCCGCCGTCGCCCAGCCGCCGGCGGCCAGGATATCCGCCTCGGCCGAGGCCCACACCAGCCCGACCACCTTCTTCAGCGGGAAGCCGGCGCCTTTCAACCCCTTGATCAGCACCGAGGGCGAGCGGCCGAAGAGATGCGCGATGATGAAGTCGGGGTGGTAGCGCTGGGTGATGTCGATGATCTGCGCGCCCAGCTCGACGCCCGGCGGCGGCACCGCGAAGGTGCGAAGCTCGAAACCTTCCTGCTTCTGCAGCGCCTCCAGGATCGGCATCGGCTCCTTGCCGGCGGGATTATCGTAATAGACATAGGCGATCTTCTTGCCCTTGAGCGCGCCGCCGAGCTGATCCTTGGCGAACTGCACCGCACCCGCGCCCTGTGACCAATAGGTCGCCGCAATCGGGAATAGATACGGGAAACGGTTGCCGTCGGCCGCGGCCGAGATACCAAAGCCCGGCGAGGTCGTCGGAATCTTGTCCTGCTCGAGCCGGGCATTCAGCGCGACGGTCTGCGGCGTGCCGTAGAGCGTCATCATCAGCGCGCCCATCTGCTTCTGACGCTCATAGGCTTCGATCGCTTCCGGCACCTTGTAGCCGTTGTCGATCTCGTCGCCCTTGATCATCCAGCCGTCGATGCCGCCCTTGGAATTGACCAGCTTGTAGTAGTCCTGCATCGCCGGACACAGTACCGTGCCGACGATCTGCGTCGCGCCGGTGCGGTCGCACTGATCGCCGATCAACAGCTCCTTGTCGGCGGCGGCGGCGTAGCCGGCATAGGCCAGCCCGGCCGTCACGCCGGCGGCGAGTGTCAGCATGCTTCGCGCTAATCTTGTCATTGGCATTCCCTCCCTTTGCCTCCCCGAGTTAATAGGAAAATGGCCACACACGGAAGTAATTGCGGATATTGCGCCATAATCGGTTGAGACCCTCGGGCTCGACCACCAGAAAGAAGATGATCAAGCCGCCAAAGATCACCAGCCGCAGATTGGGGATCACGTTGAGGAGGTCGGCGTTGGGAAAAAGCACGCCGCCAAAACCCTCGAGGAACCAGCGCGAGACGATCGGCAGCAGGGTCACGAAAATCGCGCCGAATACCGAGCCCAGCACCGAGCCGAGCCCGCCGATGATGACCATCGCCAAATAGTCGATCGAGACGTCGATCTGGAACTGCTCGTAATTGGCGATGCCGAGATAATAGCTCTCGAGCACCCCCGTCACCCCGGCGAAGAACGACGAGATCGCGAAGGCGTAGAGCTTGTACTTGAAGATGTTGATGCCGATGATCTCGGCGGCGATGTCCTGGTCGCGGATGGCGATAAAGGCACGGCCGATGCGGCTGCGCACCAGGTTAAGCGTCGCCACCAGCGCCAGCACGACAAAGAACATCAGGAAGCAATAGATCTGCCGCTCGCTGACCAGCTTGATGCCGAAGATGCTCGGCCGCGGCACCGGGATCGAGGCCTGCACCCCGCCCGAAATCCACTGCACGTGGTTGATCGTCCACTCGATGATGAGCTGCGCGGCGAGTGTCGCGATCGCCAGGTAGATGCCCTTGATGCGCAGCGAGGGAATGCCGACGATCGTGCCGATCAGCGCGGCCATCAGCCCGCCGGCCGGCAGCGCAATGTAGAAGGGCACGCTGAGATGAGTGACGAGATTGGCGGCGGTATAGGCGCCGACCGACATGAATGCGCCGGCGCCGATCGAGATCTGCCCGGTATAGCCGACAAGGATGTTGAGGCCGAGCGCGCCGACGATCGCGATGAGGCAGAGATTAACGATCGAGACGAAATAGCCGCTCCAGGTCAGCGGCACGACGACGATGAACACCACCGCCAGCACCACGACGGCCCAGCGCGCGACGGGCAGCGGGTAGAGCGCCATATCGGAGGCATAGCTGGTCTTGAAGACCCCGGATTCGCGGTGGAACATCGCTCGCGCCCTCGCCTAGACGCGCTCGATCCGGCGGCGCCCGAAAATCCCCTCGGGACGCACCATCAGCACGATGATCATCAACAAATAGGGCACGAAATCCTTCGTGCCGCCGCCGACCAGCGGGTCTAGATAGCCGGCCGCGAGGTTCTCGACGATGCCGACGATGAGGCCGCCGACCACCGCGCCGATGATCGAGTCGAGCCCGCCGAGGATCACCACCGGAAACACCTTGAGCCCGACCAGCGCGAGCTGGTTGTCGACCCCCAGCATCGCCCCCCAGACGATGCCGCCCAGCGCCGAGACAATGCCCGCCATCGCCCAGGCAAAGGCGAAATAGCGCCGCACGTTGATCCCCATCGCCATCGCCACCTGCTGGCTGTCGGCGACCGCGCGCATCGCGATGCCGGTGCGGCTTTTGAGGAAGAACCAGGTGAACCCGGCGAGGAACAAGAGGCTGACCCCCGCGCCGACCACCTCGACCGGCGGCAGCGCCACCGGCCCCAATTGGATCGGGTCGTCGGGGATCGGCATGTTGATCGCGCTCGTGCCGGCGCCGAAGGCCAGCACCGCGGTGCCGCGCAGCACCGCGGCAAGGCCGATCGTCGCCATCACCACGGCGATGACCGGGCGGCCGATCAGCGGCCGCAGCACGACCCGCTCAAGCGCGAAGCCGAGCGCCACCATGCCGCCGATCGAGATCAGCGCCGCAAGCCAGAACGGCAGATTGCGCGCCATCATCGCCGCGGCGATGAACCCGGCGAACATGACGAACTCGCCCTGGGCGAAATTGATCGCGTCGGTCGCCTTGTAGATCAGCACGAAGCCGAGCGCGATGAGGGCATACATCAGCCCGATCATCACCCCGTTGGTGAGGAGGTAGATCGTGAACTGCAGATCGAACTCAGGCATCGCGGCCTACTGCGCCGCGACCAGCTCGACGGGCGCCGGCGCGTCGTCGACATCGGTTATCGCCAGCGTCGCGCGCATCATCGCCTTGCGGCCATCCTCGTAGGTGATCTCGGTGGCGAGCTCGACCATGTCGCGGCCGCCATAGAGCGCCTCGACCACGCTGGCGTATTTCTCGGCGACAAAGCCGCGGCGAATCTTGCGGGTGCGGGTGATCTCGTCGTCGTCGGCGTCGAATTCCTTGTTGAGCACGAGGAAGCGGCGGATCTGCACCGCTTCCGGCAGCATGGCGTTGCACTTGCGGATTTCCTCGCGCACGAGGCCGGCCACCTCCGGCTTAGCGCACAGATCCTGGAACGAGGTATAGGCGAGGTTCTGCCGCTCGGCCCAATTGCCGACCGTCGTCGGGTCGATCGCGACGATCGCCGCGACAAACGCGTGGCCGTCGCCGAAGGCCACCGCCTCGCCGACGAACGGGCTGAATTTCAGCTTGTTCTCGATGAATTGCGGGGCGTAGGCGGTGCCGTCGGCGAGTTTGCCGACATCGCGCGCCCGGTCGATGATGACCAGATGGCCGCGCCGGTCGATGAACCCGGCATCGCCGGTGCGCAGCCAGCCATCTTCGGTCATCGTGCCGCGCGTTGCGTCTTCCTGCTTGTAATAGCCGTGGAACACCGAGGCCGAGCGCACCTGTACTTCGCCATTCTCGCCGATGCGCAGCTCGGTGCCATCGAAGGCGCGGCCGACCGTGTCGGGATCGACTTCGTGGTCGGCCTGCACCGAGCACAGCCCGGCGAGCTCGGTCGCGCCGTACACCTGCTTCAGATTGATGCCGGCCGCGCGGAAAAAGCGGAACGTGTCGGCGCCGAGCGGCGCGCCGCCGGTATAGGCCCAGCGCGCGCGCCGCAGGCCGAGCTGGTCGCGCAGCGGGCCGTAGATCAGCACCTCGCCCAGCGCCGCGCCGAGGCGTAGCGACAGAGGCACGCTTTCGCCGGCGCTGCGCCGCATCTCGGCGCGCTCGGCGATGCCGCGGAAGAAGTTGAAGAGGCAGCGCTTGGCGCGGCTGGCGTCGTTGGCGCGGACCAGCACCGCGGTCAGCGTATTCTCCCAGAAACGCGGCGGCGCCAGGGCGATCGTCGGCCCCAACTCGCGCAGGTCCCGCAGCAGCGTCTCGGGCTTTTCCGGATAGTTGCAGGTGAAGCCGATCCACAGATGCAGCGCCATCGATAAGAGCGAGTTGCCGATCCACGCCATCGGCAGATAGGCGATGTGCTCGTCGCGCTGGCGCACGTCGTCAGCCTTGGCGAGCGCCTCGGAGGCGGCCAGCAGATTGACGTGCGACAGCATCACGCCCTTCGGCCGCGAGGTGGTGCCCGAAGTGTAGGAGAACAGGCACAGATCGCCGGGCTTGCCGGCCTCGACCGCGGCCTCGACATAGCCTGGGTGCGCCGCGCCGAACTGGCGGCCGGCCTCGGCGATTTCGCCGAAGGATTTGAGCATCGGCTCGTCGTAATCGCCGAGCCCGCGCGGGTCGTCGTAGACGATGAGCTTCAGATGCGGCAGCCGGTCCCTGACCGACAGCGCCTTGTCGACCTGTTCCTGGTCCTCGGCGACGATGACCGAGACTTCGGCGTGGTCGAGCACATAGGCGAGCTCGGAGGCGATGGCATCCTGATAGGCCGGCACCGCGACGCCGCCGAGGCACATCGCCGCGAGCTGCGCGAAATAGAGCCGCGGGCGGTTCTCCCCGATCACCGACAGCTTGTCGCCGGCGGCGAACCCGGCCGCGGCGAGCCCCAGCGCGAAATCGCGCGTCTCGTCCCAATAGCGCGGCCAGCTATAGGGCTGCCAGATGCCGCGATCCTTCTCGCGCATCGCGGTGCCGGCGGCGAGCGTCGTCGCGTTCCTGCGCAACAGCTGCGGCAGGGTGGTGTCGATCGTCATGCGGCCTTCGTGCTCCCGCCTTTGGTGCCGCCCTGGGCGTTGGCGTGGCTGCCGGCACCGAGATAGGCCTCGATTACCGCCGGGTTGCTTTGCACCTCGCCCGGCGTGCCCTCGGCGATCTTGCGGCCGCGGTCGAACACGTTGACCCGGTGCGAGATGTCCATCACCACGGTCATGTCGTGCTCGATGAGGATAATCGTCGTGCCCCAATGCTGGTTCACGTCGAGGATATAGCGGGCCATGTCTTCTTTTTCTTCTTGGTTCATGCCGCCCATGGGCTCGTCGAGCAGCAGGAGCTTGGGATCGAGCGCCAGCGCGCGGCCGAACTCGACGCGCTTCCTGAGGCCGTAGGCGAGGCCGCTCACCTGCTGCTTGCGCAGATCCTCCAGCTCGAGGAACTCGATGAGCTCCTCGCAGCGCGCGCGATGACGCACCTCCTCGCGCTGCGCCAGGCCCCAATAGACGATCGACGACAGCACGCCCGAACGCATGTGCACGTGGCGGCCGAGCATGATGTTGTCGAGTACCGTCATGCCGGCAAAAAGCGCGATGTTCTGAAAGGTGCGGGCAATGCCGCGCGCGGCGATCTCGGCCGGGCGGGCATGGGTGATGTCGTGCCCCTCGAAGGTAATCGAGCCGGTATCGGGCTTGTAGAAGCCGCTGATCATGTTGAGGAGCGACGTCTTGCCCGCGCCGTTCGGGCCGATGACCGAGGCGATCTCGCCGCGCTTCACCACAATCGAGACGCCCTCGACCGCACGCACCCCGCCAAAGCGCTTGGAGGCGCCATCGACGACGAGCTGCACCTCGTCGCGGGCACTCAAGAGACCGTCGGCCAGGGAACCGTCGGCGGCAGCACCAGCCAAGGTTCGAATACCTCCCAGATAGGCGCATGCGCCTTGGTTATGGCGGCCATGATGATGAGGCATGGGCGATAAAGCAACCCGATGCCGTTCCCGCATCACTGCTGCGGCTTGCTGTCGCACGACTTGCGTGGAACGATGCGGCGCATGGCCGATGCGTCCCTCGCCCCGTTACCGACCACCGTACTCACCGGGTTTCTCGGCAGCGGCAAGACCACGCTGCTGCGCCGCGCGCTCGCCGATCCGCGCTTCGCCGACACCGCGGTAGTCGTCAACGAGATCGGCGCGGTGGCAATCGATCATTACCTTGTCGATTTTGCCGAGGGCGCGGTGCTGGAGCTGCCCGGCGGCTGCCTGTGCTGCGCGCTGCGCGAGGATGTGGCGCGGACGCTGCGCGAGCTTGTTGACCGGCGCGACGCCGGCGCTATTCGTCCGTTCCGCCGCATCGTCATAGAGACCAGCGGGCTCGCCGACCCGGCACCGATCCTCTACACGCTCGGCGCCGACCCGATGCTCGACGCGCGGCTGTCTTTGGGACGAGTGGTGACCGTGGTAGACGCGGAGACCGGCGCCGCGACGCTCGCCCGCTTCGCCGAGGCGGCGCGCCAGGCGGCAATGGCCGATGCGGTGGTGATCTCGAAAACCGACCTCGCGCCGGTGTCGGATGGACTTGAGGCGGCACTCGCGGGGCTCAATCCGGCCGCGGAGCGCATCGTCGGCCAGGAAATCGACGATCCCGGCTCGGTGCTGTTCAGGAA
Organism: Allostellaceae bacterium; assembly: GCA_035552135.1. Lineage (GTDB taxonomy): Bacteria > Pseudomonadota > Alphaproteobacteria > ATCC43930 > CGMCC-115725 > DATARH01. The sequence goes on from DASZLY010000053.1 coordinate 16,877, forward strand.
TCCTGCCCCGCCCTCCCCGGATCAAGCCCGGGGAGGGAAAGGAGCGCGCCCGCACTCGCCGTTCCCCTTCCCCGCTGGCGGGGAAAGGCCAGGTTGGGGGCATGAAGCCGCCCATACCCACGGCATCGACAGCTTCACGGTGATCCTCGACGGCGCGGTCAGCCGGCTCGATTTCGCCAAGGCGCTCGGCAGGGTCGCCGCCGTCTGCGGCAGCGACCTCTTGCGCGTCAAGGGCATCGTCGCCTTCGCCGACCGCGACGGCGCGCCGGCGCTCGTGCAGGGCGCGCAACACACGCTGTTTGCACCGGAATGGCTCGATGCCTGGCCGGACGATGATCACCGCAGCCGGCTGGTCTTTGTCGTCCATGACGTCGCACGCGAACTGGTACTCGCGCCCTTCGCCTTCGCGTCGCCGACGGTCATCGGGCCGCAGGCGTCCCACTTACAGGCGGGCGAGAGGCCCGCGTTCCATTCATAAAGGAGACTCTGATGCTCGATCTGGTCATCACCGGAGGAACCGCCGTCCTGCCGTCCGGCGCGATCGACGCCGATATCGGCGTCGCGGGCGGGAAGATCGCCGCGATCGGCGCGCCCGGCAGCCTCGCCGCGCTCGGCGCCAAGCGCACGCTCGACGCCAGCGGCCAGATCGTCATCCCGGGCGGCATCGATCCGCATGTCCATTGCCGCTGGCCGATGCCGACCCCCGGCCAGACCCAGCCCAACCTGACCGACGGGCCCGACCGGGTGAGCCAGGCGGCGCTCTTTGGCGGCACCACGACGATCCTCGACTTCGCGCTGGTCGATGGCGACAACACCGTGCAGCAGGCAATCGAGCGGCGCCAGAAGGAGTGGGCCGGCGACTGCGCCTGCGATTACGGCTTTCATATCATGGTGCAGGGCAAGCTCGACTGGTCGGTGCCGGACCAGATCGTCGAGGCGGTGCAGCAGGGCCATGCGACGGTGAAGATGTTCACCACCGACATCACCCCTTCGCGCAAGGGCCGCATGGTGCCGTTCGGCAGCGTCATGGAGGTGCTGACCACGCTCGCCAAGGCGGGCGGGCTGGCGGCGATCCACGCCGAGGACAACGACCTCGTCATGCATATGTACGAAAAGCTCACGCGCGAGGGACGCACCAGCTTCCACAACATGGCCGAAGTTCACACCACGCTGTCGGAAGACCTCGCCTTCAACCGGGTGATCCGGCTCGCCGCCAACATCCCCGGTGCGGCGCTCTATATGCTGCATACCTCGGCGGCGACCGGCGTCAACGCGATCGCCGCGGCGCGTGCCCAGGGCACGCCGATCTACGGCGAGACGCTGCACCAGTACCTGATGTACTCGGCCGAGGACTACAAGCGGCCGAATGGGCAGATCTATCACACCTATCCGTCATTGAAATTCGCCGAGGATCATGCGGCGCTGTGGGCCGGGACGAACCACGGCGCGATCCAGACCGTCGCCACCGACGAAATCTGCTGCCCGCTCAAGTACAAGCTGCAGGGCAACCGGATCGACGACACCACCGGCGGCAATGCCGGGGTCGAGCCGCGCGTGTCGCTGATCTACACCGAGACGGTCGAGAAGCGCGGCTATGACCTGACGCAGTTCGTCAATCTAGTCTCGTCGAACGCGGCGAAAATCCTAGGGCTCTACCCGAAAAAGGGCGCGCTCGCGGTCGGCTCGGACGCCGACATCGTGCTGCTCGACACGCGCAAGCGGCACCAGGTGAAGGCGGCCGACATGCACGAGGCGGATTATTCGCCGTGGGAGGACCGCGACCTCGCCTGCTGGCCGTCGACGACGGTGCTGCGCGGCAAGGTGGTCGTCGACGGCGGCAAGTTCACCGGCGCACTCGGTGACGGCCAGCATGTGAGCCGCAAGGTCGCCGACGAAATCCGCAGCCGCCCGGCGGTGTGACCGCGCGCTACGGCATGATCTTGTAGACAGGGCCCTCGATCTCGTCCGATTTGCCGACGGTGAAGTCGCTGTCGGCGGGGATTGTCGCGTCGCGGCGCGGCCTCGGCTGCACGCGCAGCTGCACCTGCACGCGGCTGACGCCGGGTACGCCGCTCGTGAGCGCCTTGGCCAGCGAGATCGCGATCAGGCTGTTGATCGTGCCGGAGAGCGTCACCTCCGAACCGTCGACGCTGATCGAGATGCCCGACGTGTCGATGAACGGGCTCGCATTGAGCTGCTCGTAGACATCGTCGCAAATCGCGCGTGGCGTGCGCGCCACCAGCGGCTGGCGGGGCCGCTCGACGTGCCGCGGCGGCGCGGCACGTCGCTGGGCTTGCGATGGGGCTGCGGCTTCCTGAATGTTCACAACGGGCGGCGCATCGCGCCGCGCCTCGGCGATCGCCGGCTCGTCGTCGCGCACCTGGCGCGGCAGGCCCAAGCCGAGGAAATGACGGCGCTGCGGTCCGATCGCCTCGTCGCGGCCATAGGCATCGGGATAGCGGTCTTCGTATTCAGCCATGATCGTCATCCGATTGCTGGAGCCTACGCTCGCCCCGCCGGCTCGCGCGGAACCGGCGGGGCGATGCGTCAACGGTTGGCGGTCAGTTCCAGCCGCCGTTGATCCAAATCCACGCGGTCGGCGTCTGCGCCCAATGGCCGGGGATCCACTGCGCGTTCTGGCGCGGCGCCTCGATGTATTGGCCCTCCAGGTAGCGGTAATTGCCGATCGACGGATCCCAGTCGTAATGGCCCGGAATCCAGGTGGTAAGCGGCGTCACCGGCCGGGCATACATGTCCGGCGCCATCGGCGGCACGTTCGCCGGGCCGGACGTCACGGTGCTGCTGTAGGTCTCGGTCTCGGTGTAGCCGCGATCGTTCGGGCCGGGCTGGGGCTGGCCGGTGATCGGCGCGTTGGCGTTCGTCATGTAGCCGTTCTGCATCTGCGGCTGCATCGGCGGAGCCATCTGCGCCTGGGCCGCGGACGCAGCCCCTAGCGCGCCGAGCGCGACGACCGCTGCCGCGGCTGGAAGACCATATTTGATCATGCTGCCTCCTTCGCGCGCCCGATCCGGTTAAGGGGCGCAGCTAGCGGTTCAACAACCGAAGCGGCAGATCATTCCAGGTCTGGCAGTTCGCTTGCGCGAATGCGGCACCGCGCCGAGCGTACCTCGATCAGCGGCGCGGCGGCTCGATCGGCATGGTCGCGATGTCGGTCCAGGCGACCGGCGCGCCGGCCTTCGCGGCGGCCTCTTCCGGCGGCAGCGCCGGGTCCCAGTGAATGCCGAGGAAGCGCCGCCCGGTGACGCCGGACGCCGCATCCGACACCAGCCAGTTGAGCGGCGGCGCCATCACCGCAGGCTGGATCATGTCGTCGCGCGCATAGCCCGCTTCGAGCGGGATCATCCCGGTATTGGTCATCCCGCCCGGCACCAGCACGTTGACCGTGACACCGCTGCCGGCGAGGTCTTTCGCCATGATCGCCGAGAACGCCTCGAGCGCCGCCTTTGACGGCCCGTAGGTCGGCGAGCCGTCGCGGATCATCGTCCCGAGGCTGGTCGTGACGTTGACGATGCGGCCCCATTTCTGTCGCGCCATGTCGTGCACCAGCGCCCGCGACAGCGCCATCGGCGCGTTGTTGTGCACCGCGACAAAGAGTTTCCACTGCTCTTGTGTCACCTCCCAGAACTTGATCGGGTTCTGCCGGTTGTCGCTGCGCAGCGTCGCCTGCCCGACACCGGCATTGTTGACGAGGATGTCGATCGTGCCGAAGCGGGCGCGCGCCTTGGCGACGATCTCGGGGATCGTCTCGTCCTGTGCCAGATCGGCCTCGATGGTCATCAGCCGCGCTCCCTGCTGCCGCTCCTCGGCGCCGCGGGCGAGCTCCGCAAGACCCTCCGCGGTGCGGTCAACCGCGGCCACAGCCAAACCCTGGCCTAACAGCCCGCCGACCAGCGAGCGGCCGATCCCGCCCGCCGCGCCCGTCACCAGCGCCACCCGTTGCTGTTCGCTCATGGTCTCCTCCTTTTCTCCAAACCATCCTTTCTCCGTCAGGCGCGCAGCGCCAATCGAATTTCACAATGAGGCGGTGAGACAATGAATTTTCCATCGCTCCGAGCCTCACCGCCTCACTGTGAACTAAAAGCGGCTTCACCCGGCGGGCATGGGGCTATGCGCCGACAGCGATTGCGGCGTTGCTTCCGCAAGCTCATGCTGAACCGAGAGATTTCGGGAGGCGCAGATGCACGACATCGTCATTCGCGGCGGCAGCATTCTCGACGGCACCGGCTCGGAAGCGTTTGCGGGCGATGTCGCGGTCGACGGCGGCAAGGTCACCGAGGTCGGCGGCAAGGCCGGGCCGGCGCGCCGCGAGATCGACGCAAACGGCCTCCTCGTCACCCCGGGTTGGGTCGATGTCCATACCCATTACGACGGCCAGGCGACCTGGGACCCGGTGCTCGCGCCGTCGTCGTGGCATGGCGTCACGACGATCCTCTTCGGCAATTGCGGCGTCGGCTTCGCGCCGGTGCGGAAGGAGCATCAGGCCGGGCTCATCGACCTGATGGAGGCGATCGAGGACATCCCGGGCACCGCGCTCGCCGAGGGCCTCAAATGGGATTGGGAAAGCTTCCCCGACTATCTCGATGCGCTTGACCGCATGCCGCGCACGATCGATATCGGCGCGCAGATACCGCACCACCCGCTGCGCGTCTTCGTAATGGGCGACCGCGGCATCAACCGCGAGGCGGCGACCGCTGGCGACATCGCCGAGATGCACCGGCTCACCGCCGAAGCGCTGCGCGCCGGCGCGTTCGGCTTTACTACCTCGCGCACCTATTCGCACAAGACCAATGACGGCCAGCTCGTCCCCGGCCATTTCGCCGAGGAGCAGGAGCTCTATGGCATCGGCCAGGCAATGGCGAAGGTCGGCGCCGGCGCGTTCGGCATGAACAGCGATTTTGTCGACGAGGAAGCCGAATTCGCCTGGATGACCCGGCTGTCGAAGGAGACCGGCCGCCCGGTATGGTTCCTCCTCACCGACCGCACCAAGGACCCGGAGCGCTGGAAGCGGCTGATGCAGGGGGTGCACAAGGCGCGCCGCGAAGGCGCCAGCATCACCGCCCAGGTCGCCGGCCGCCCGGTCGGCGTCATCCAAGGCATCGCCGGCTCGTACAACCCATTCGCGATCCGGCCGAGCTATGTTCCGTTGGAGCGCCTGTCGCCCCAGGAGCGCATCGAGCGCATGCGCGATCCGGCGCTGCGCCAGCAGCTGCTCGCCGAGGAACCCACGGAGCGCCAACTCGCCCGCCTGTCGCAAGCGCGGCAGGCGATGATCGGCCGCTGGGACAAGCTGTTCGTGATGAGCGGGGTGACCCCCGATTACGAGCCGACGCCGGAAAAGAGCATCGCGGCGATCGCCGCCAAGGGCAATCGCAGCCCGCAGGAGGTCGCCTACGATTACCTGACCGAGAAGCTCGACAATTTCCTGTTTCTCCCGGTCGTCAACTATGCCCAGGGCGACCATGAGATGGTGCGCGAGATGCTCACCGATCCGGGGACGCTCCTGGGCCTCAGCGACGGCGGGGCGCATTGCGGGGCGATCGTCGACGCCAGCGTGCCGTCCTTCATGCTGGCGCATTGGGGACGCGATCGCAGCCGCGGCGAGCGCCTGCCGCTACCGCTGCTGGTCAAGATGCAGACCAGCGAGACCGCCGATTTCTTCGGCTTCAAGGATCGCGGCCGGCTTGCGCCGGGGCTGCGCGCCGATGTCAACCTGATCGATTTCGATCGGCTGCGGCTGCATCAGCCAGAGGTCGTGCACGACCTGCCGGCCGGTGGCCGCCGCCTGGTGCAGCGCGCCGACGGCTACCGCGCGACGCTCGTCGCCGGCACCCCGGTCTTCGAGAACGGCGAGGAGACCGGCGCCCGCCCCGGCCGCCTGGTTCGCGCCGGGCGCTAGTCCGCCGCAGCAAAAAAGCCGGTCGGGTCGCCCCGGCCGGCTTTTTTTGTGGCGCCCCAGCGCTTAGAGCGGCGGGCCGGCGCGGCGTCCGCCGAGCAGCCCGGCGATCAGCGCGACCAGGAAGATCACCACAAAGATGTAGAACAGGATCTGCGCGATCCCCGCGGCCGCGGCCGAGATGCCGCCAAAGCCGAACACGCCGGCGACGACCGCGATGATGAAGAAGACCAATGCCCAGTACAGCATTTCGACCCTCGTCTGGCTGTGCCCCGCAACCTTGACGATTGCCGGGAGACTGCTCAGCCAACGCACCGGGCAACCGCGAGTTCCATTCCTGCCCGCCGAAGCACAGCCCGAAATTTCCGAGGCCGGTTCGGGGATCAGAAGGCCTTGTAGCACTCCCTGCCCCGACCCTGCTCCTTGAGCGCCTTGCAGTCGATCGCCGAACCGTGGCCATCGGGCGGAAGCTGAACCATATAGGCCTGGCCGCCGGCGCAGGTGACATTCCAATAAGCGTAGCCCTTGGCGGGGCCCTGCCGGGTCATCCCCATGAAGAATGGTTTCGTGCCGATGCACCAGATGCCCAGGTGATCGGCGAGCTTCGCCGCTTGCTCCTGCGGCGTCATCTTGAGCATCTCGTCGTTGAAAGGGTTTTCCGACGGTTTGGGGGCGACCTGCGCGCGCCCCGGTACGGCCGCGATGCCGCTAAGCAGCGCCGCGACAAGCCACACTCCTACCGCTCCCGATCGCCGAACCGCTCTCATCCCGCTGTCGCTCCTCATACCGCCCGAAAGGCAAATGGTGCCGGGTGAGGGATTCGAACCCCCGACCTTCGGTTTACAAAACCGCTGCACTGCCACTGTGCTAACCCGGCGCACGCCACCGAATAGGCTTTGAATATTCAGCACCTCACCCAATGACACTCTTATGCGACCGAAATTGCCACTGCGGGCCGTCGAACCGCGCTTGCCGGCGGCCCTTATAGCATTTCGAAACGCGCGGTCGAGCCGCGCCGCATTGGCGCCGTAACCTGCGAATCCGGGGCGGGTGGCGGCACACTTATCGCGCTGGTGCGGCTGCTGGATCATCGGGAATTGAGGGCGGTGCTTTTCGTCCCAGTCAGGGCGTGAAGGCCTGCGGCATATCGCGCCGTTAGCGCCGCTCGATCGCCCGGGAACCAGCACGCGTTCACCCCGTTGCTAGAGTGAACCAGGGAGGTGAAATGGCGCGGCCGAGACGGCGGGATGTGCTGGGCGCGATGGCGCTGGCACTGGGCGGTGCTCCGTTGCGGGGCCATGCGGCGATCATCAACGGCGCGCTGCCGTGGATGCCGGACAAGACCTCGCCGCCGCCAAAGATCACCGAGAGCGGCTGGCGGTATTTCACCAATGACGAGGCGGCGACGGTCGAGGCGCTGGTCGACCGGCTGATCCCGCCCGACCCGGAAACGCCAGGCGGCAAGGATGCCGGCTGCGCGGTGTTTATCGACCGCCAGCTCGCCGGACCCTACGGGCATTTCGACGGGCTCTACATGGAGGGGCCGTTTCACGACGGCACCAAAGAGCAAGGGCCGCAATCGCCGCTCAACCCCGCCGATCACTATCGCAAGGCGCTGGCCGCGCTCGACGCCTATTGCCGCAAGAGCGAGGGCGGCAAGCGCTTCTTGGAACTCGACGACGGCGCCAAGGACAAGATCATCGCCGGGCTGGAGAACGGTTCGGTCGATCTCGGCGGCGCCAAGGGCAGCTTCTTCAAGCAGCTCCTGAAGGACACCCAGCAGGGCTTCTTCGCCGACCCGATCTACGGCGGCAACAAGGAGATGGCCGGGTGGAAGATGATCGGCTTCCCCGGTGCGCGCTACGACTATCGCGAGTGGGTCGACCGCCATAACGAGAAGTTTCCGCTGCCGCCGATCGGCATCGCCGACCATCCCGACTGGAAGGAGGGCTGAGGCGATGGCGAAGAAGCTGCCGGCCAAGGATGTCGCGATCGTCGGCCTCGGCTGGACCGGCTCGATCCTCGCCTACGAGCTGGCCGATGAGGGGCTCGACGTCGTCGGCGTCGAGCGCGGCCCGTGGCGCGATACCGCCACCGACTTCCCGCCGAGCTATGCGCCCGACGAGCTGCGCTACCGCATCCGCCACGATCTTTTTCTGCGTCCGGCGCAGGTGTCGCTGACCTTCCGCAACAACAAGGAGCAAACCGCGCTGCCGGTGCGCGACTGGGGTGCGTTCATGCTCGGCAATGGGGTGGGCGGCGCCGGGATCCACTGGAATGCCGAGACCTGGCGGTTTCTGCCCAGCGATTTCGTCACCAAATCGCACCTGACGCAGCGTTACGGCGCGAAGTTCCTCCCCGAAGACATGACGGTGCAGGATTGGGGCGTCACCTATGACGAGCTCGAGCCGCATTACGATCGGTTCGAGTATCTCTGCGGCACGTCCGGCGCCGCCGGCAATCTCCAGGGCGCGATCCAGGCGGGCGGCAATCCGTTCGAGGGGCCGCGCTCGCGGCCCTACCCGACACCGGCGCAAAAGCAGCCGTTCAGCCATACGCTCTTCGCCAAGGCCGCCGCGGAGCTCGGCTACAAGGCATTTCCCCAGCCTTCGGGGAACCTGTCGCAGGCCTATACCAACCCGCTCGGGGTGGAGATGGGGCCGTGCACCTATTGCGGCTTCTGCGAATGGTTCGGCTGCGCCAATTACTCGAAGGCGAGCCCGCAGACGACGATCCTGCCGGCCCTGATGCGCAAGCCCAATTTCACCGCGCGCACCGAATGCGAGGTGACAAAAATCAACCTCGACCCATCCGGCAAGCACGCGACGGGGGTGACCTTTGTCGACAGCTCGGGCGAGGAATGGGAGCAGCCCGCCGAGCTGGTGATCCTCTGCGGCTTCCAGCTGTGGAACGTGCAGCTGCTGATGCTGTCGGGGGTCGGGCGGATTTACGACCCCGCCACCGGCGAAGGCCAGATCGGCCGCAATTTCTCGCACCAGACAGTCTCGTCCGCGCTCGGCTTTTTCGACAAGACCAAGTTCAACTTCAATCCGTTTATCGCCTCGGGTGCGATCGGCACCTGCATCGACGAGTTCAACGGCGACAATTTCGACCATGGGCCGCATGGTTTTGTCGGCGGCGGCTATGTCGGCCAGGTGCAGTCGAACGGGCGGCCGATCGAGTTCGTCGACGCGGTGCCCGCCGGCACCCCGCTATGGGGCGCCAAGTGGAAGCAGGCGATGCGCGACAACTACCTCAGCACGGTCTATGCCGGCACCGGGGTGCACGGTTCGTGCTACAGCTACCGGCAGAACCATCTCGATCTCGACCCGACCTACAAGGATCGGTTTGGCCGGCCGCTCGTCCGGATGACGATGGATTTCCCCGACAACGAGCTGAAGATGAACGCGTTCCTGACCGACCGCTACGCCGAGATCATCAAGGCGATGGGCGCGAACCGGGTCGACAAGCGGCCGCGCAAGG
>DASZLY010000054.1:0-4192 GCA_035552135.1 Allostellaceae bacterium
AAAGAGCGCTATGTCGCGTCGGAATGCCCGCTCGCCGGGATGCACATCACGCAAGGGATGGAGCTCCAGGCAAAAGGCGAGCCGGCGCCGAGCCCTGCGCTTCACCCGATCGAGCTGTTCGCGCGCGCCTACGGCATCGTCCCCGGGGGCGCCGCGGCGGGAAGGTAACCATGACCGACACCACGACGAGGCGGGCGCTGACCCGCGACCACATCCTGCCGATCCCCGAATACGGCAAGATCCGCCGCGAGCAGCGCCAAAAGGTCAGCGAATTGAAGAAGCGGCGCCGGGTCGAAATCGGCCCGTTCGCGACCTTCTATTTCGAGAATTACGACACGATGTGGCAGCAGGTCCACGAGATGCTCTACGTCGAAAAGGGCGGCGAAGAGCAGATTGCGGACGAACTCGCCGCATACAACCCGATGATCCCCCAGGGCAGCGAACTCGTCGCCACGGTGATGCTGGAGATCGACGATCCCGCGCGGCGCGCGACCGTGCTGGGTCGGCTCGGCGGTATCGAGAACCACATCTTCCTCGAGGTCGACGGCGAGCGCATTGCGGGTAACGCCGACCCGGAGCGAGAGAATACCAGTGCCGACGGTAAGGCATCGTCGGTGCAGTTCGTGTGGTTCGCGTTCACCGCGGCGCAGGTCGCGCATTTCAAGACCGCCGGCGCGCGCATCGTCGTCGGGTTCGACCATCCCAACTACGCGCATATGGCGGTGATGCCCGAGCCGGTTCGCGCCGCGCTGTCCGAAGATTTCGATTAGGGCGGCGGCGCTGTCGCCGTTCCCGCCCGTGCAGCGCGCCCCCCTCGGCGCGCTGTTCTGCGAATTCCTCAAAGTGTCGCTGTTCGGGTTTGGCGGCGGCATCGTGATGGCGCATCGTGCCGCGGTCGAGCAGCGCCAGTGGCTCACCGAGGGCGAGTTCGCCGACATCTTGACCCTGACCCAATTGATGCCGGGCCCGAATGTCGTTGGGGTCGCGGTCTGCGTCGGCACCCGAACGCGCGGTCTCGCGGGCGCTCTCGCCGCCTTCGCCGGCTTTGTGCTGGTTCCGGGTGCGCTCGGCTTCGCGCTGGCGCTCATGTGGCTCGGGCGCACCGACATTCCGCTTGTCGCCAACGTGCTCCGCGGCGTCGGCCCGGCGGCGGCCGGGTTGATGATTGGCACCGGTCTGCGGCTGTTGCGCCCGCATCGCGGCGACGCACGGACGGTCGTCGTGGCGATGCTGGCTTTCGCCGGGCTCGCGCTGGCGCGCTTCCCGCTGCTCCTCGTGCTGGCGATCCTGGCGCCGCTCAGCATCGCAGCGACGCTCTACCAGCGGGAGGCGGCGCGATGAACCCGGCCGGCAGGCTCACGCTCTATCTCGCGCTGATGTCGTCGATCAGCTTTGGCGGCATCCCCTCCGTGCTACCCGACATCCGCCATTTCGTGGTCGTCGCCAACCCCTGGCTGACCGAGCGCGACTTCGCCGATTTCTTCGCGCTGGCGCAAACCATCCCCGGCCCGAACATGATCCTGATGATGAGCCTTGTCGGCTGGAAGGTTGCGGGGTTCACCGGCGCGCTCACCAGCGCCGGCGCAACCGCGCTGCCGCCCTGCGCAATGTATGTTGCCGCCTACCGGCTCCTCGACCGGTGGCGTGACGCCGCCTGGCAGAAGATCGCGCGGGCGAGCCTCGCCCCGCTCACCTTCGGGCTGATCGTCGCCGGCGGCACGGTAATGGCCGAGACCGCCGACAAGACCGTCGCCGCGGCGGCGATCACCGCCGTCGCGGCGGTCTACGTGCTGGCTACTCGACGCAACCCGCTGTGGATGATCGGCGCCGCCGGGCTGCTCGGTGCGATCGGGCTTGTTTAGGCCCTTAAGGCAACGTCTCGCTCGGGTAGACCCCCCAGATATCCGCGCGCCGCACCCAGCCGGTGACGTCGGCGGCGACGATGCGGCACCACTCGCCGCGGCATTCGTCGAGCTTGGCCATCACCCCCGCCTCGGCGCGGGCGATCGGCGCGGCGTTCGGATCGGGCGCTTGCCGCAAAACGCGCACGCCGCCGGTGACGATGACCTCGCGGCGCTGGGTGATCATCTTCTCGTGCACCCAGCCCTCGGTGCCTTCCCAGTCGCGCACACGGCGCCAATGGTCGAAGGTAGCGATGATTTCGACCGGCCAGTCGCGGCGGATATAGACCCACTCGATCGGATAACGGTCGCCCGGCCCGGCGCGCAGATTGACCTTATCGGCGTGCAGCGCAGCAAAACGCGGCAGCGTCGCCTCGGCGCTCGCGGCGCAGGCCGAACCGTTCCAGTTAATCGTCATTGCGACCGCCAGCCCCACACCGGCGACCGCCCTCACCCAGGCTCTCCGGGCCATGTTTTCCCCCACGGGCCCCGGGCATCAGGATGACGCGTCGCGTCCGGCGGTCAAGGCCGGCGCAAATTATTGAATCGCAACAATAACTAAGCGGGTTCCGCGTGCGCCGCGAGACGGCAGGCCGGGCAGTCCGGATCCTTGGCGATTCGGATGCGGTGAAAGCGCACGCGCAGCGCGTCGTAGATCAACAGCGTGCCGTCGAGACTTTCGCCGAGCCCCAGCACCTCCTTCAGCACCTCGACCGCCTGCAGCGTACCAACCACCCCGGCGACCGCGCCGAGAATGCCCGCCTCTTCGCAGCGCGGCACCATGCCCGGCGGCGGCGGCTCGCGGAACAGGCAGCGGTAGCAGGGATGGCCGTCGCCGAGATAGGCCTTGAAGGTCGAGAGCTGCCCCTCGAACGGCGACAACGCCGCCGCGACCAGCGGCTTTTTAAGCTGCGTACAGAGGTCGTTGAGCAGGTAGCGCGTGGCAAAATTGTCGCTGCCGTCGGCGACGAGGTCGTAACGGCCGATGAGGTCGGCGGCATTGCCGGCGTCGAGCCGCACCGGATGGGTTTCAATCGCCACCCCGTCATTGATCCGCGCGAGGCTCTCCGCGGCGCTCGCGACCTTGAGGTCGCCGATCCGCTTGGTCGCGTGGACGATCTGGCGCTGAAGGTTGGTGATGTCGACGCGGTCGTCGTCGACGATGCCGATTGTGCCCACACCCGCGGCGGCAAGATACATCAGCAGAGGCGAACCAAGTCCGCCCGCGCCGATCACCAGCACCCGCGACTGCAGCAGCTTTTCCTGCCCCTCCTCGCCGACCTCGTCGAGGATCAGATGGCGGGCATAGCGGCGGAATTGTTCTTCGCTCAGTTCCATCGGGCGAGCCTCATAGCCCCTCGAACAATGCCGTCGATAGATAACGCTCGGCATGGTCGGGCAGCACGACGACGATCTGCTTGCCTTTCATGCCCGGCCGGGCGCCGATCTCCAACGCCGCCGCCAGTGCCGCCCCGGCCGAGGTGCCGATCGCGATCCCGTCCAACCGCGCCGCCTTTTGCGCCGTGTGCAGCGCGGTGTCGTAGCCGATGCAGACGATCTCGTCGATCAGCGACCTATCGAGAATGCTCGGAATGAACCCGGCGCCGATCCCCTGGATGCGGTTGGGACCGGCTGGCCGGCCGGACAGCACCGCGCTATCCTCGGGCTCGACCGCTATCATGCGCAGCGCGGGCTTGCGTTCCTTCAACACCGAGCCGACGCCCGTCAGCGTACCGCCGGTGCCGACCCCGCTCACCACCATGTCGACCGCGCCGGCAGTGTCCTTCCAGATTTCCTCGGCGGTGGTGCGGCGATGGATTTCGGGGTTGGCCGGGTTGTCGAATTGCTGCGGCATGACCGCGCTCGGCAGGCCGGCGACGATCTCCTCGGCGCGGGCGATGGCGCCGCGCATGCCGCGCGCGGCCGGGGTCAGCTCGAGCTCGGCGCCGAGCAGCTTCAGCATCTTGCGCCGCTCCTCCGACATGCTTTCAGGCATCGTCAGGATCAGCCGGTAACCCTTGGCGGCGCAGGCGAAGGCGAGCGCGATCCCGGTATTCCCCGAGGTTGGCTCGACCAGCACGGTGCCGGGATTGATGCGGCCGTCGCGCTCGCCGGCCTCGATCATTGCCAGCCCGATGCGGTCCTTGACCGAAGACAGCGGATTGAAGAACTCGCATTTGCCGAGAATGTCGGCCTCGACCCCGGCATCGGCGGCGATCCGCGACAGCCGCACCAGCGGCGTTGCGCCGATCGTCTCGACGATGCTGTCGTAGATACGGCCGCGGAATTCG
>DASZLY010000055.1:0-7161 GCA_035552135.1 Allostellaceae bacterium
AGCACCTCTTGCGAGCGCGGCGTCAGGCCGCGCTTCTCGAGGCCGGCGTCAAACACCTCGGGGTTGTCACGAATGGCGCGCAGATCGTGCATGTTGATGTTCTTTGTTTACCGGCTACCAGTTATAGGCATCGAACGTCGCAGCGTCCACCCGCTGGAGGACTGCTGCTGCGTCCTTCGAGACACCGGCTACACCGGCCCTCGGGATGAGGAACGCCTATAAGGCGCTCAAGAAACCACCTCATCTTGAGACGCTTCGCGCAGCGAAGCTCGGCGCAAAGGCGGGATGCAGCCTCGAATTACTCCCCGGCTGGCGACTCACCGTCATCGCCCGACGCTGCGGCGTCCTCCGCGGCCTCGCGCTTGGCGCGCTGCCGCTCGACATAGCGGCACGAGAAGATCGACAGCACGTACAACAGGATGAGCGGTACCGCGAGCGAGGTTTGGCTCACCACATCGGGCGGGGTCAGCACCGCGGCGACGCCGAACATCGCGACCACCGCGTAGCGCCATTTCGAAATCAGCCCCTGCGAGGTGATGATCCCCGCCCGCGCCAGCAAGGTGAGCAGCACCGGTAGCTGAAACGCCACCCCGAACGCCAGCAGCAGCGTCATCACCAGCGACAGGTATTCGTTGACCTTGGGCTCGGCGACGATCGGCAGGGAATTGGGACCCCCCGGCGTCTCGAAGCTCAGGAAGAAGCGAAAGGCGTAGGGGATCACCACGAAATAGGCGAGCGAGGCGCCCATGATGAAGAGCACCGGCGTCGCGCAGAGATAGGGCAGGAATGCGTGCTTCTCATTCTTGTAGAGGCCGGGCGCGACGAATTTCCAGATTTGCGTCGCCACCACCGGGAAGGCGATGCAGCAGGCCGCCCAGAACGACACCTTGACGTAGGTGAAAAACGCCTCGGTCAGCCCGGTGAAGATCATCTGCCTCCCGGTCTGCCCCTCGAGCAGCCTGGCAAGCGGGTAGGCGAGGAAACGGTAGATCGTCTCCTTGAACTGGTAGCAGACGAGGAATGCGACGAGGATCGCCGCCGCCGACCACATCAGGCGGTTGCGCAGCTCGACCAGGTGATCGAGCAGCGGCATCCTGCCGCTTTCGAGCTCGGCCTCGCGTTCGTCTTCGACGGCCATCTGGCGTTACGGCTTCGAAGGCTCGGCGGCGCGCGCCGGTTCGGGCTCGGGGATTGGCGCCGGCATCGGCAGCGGCAGCTCGGGTTCTTCCGCCGCAACCGGCTCGGCGAGCGCGAGCTCATCCGGGATCGGCACCGCGGAGGCCGGCGTCGTGTCGAGGTGATCGGGCACCGAGGCCGGGGTTTGCAGCCCGGTGCCAGGGTCAATAGGGGCGGCGATCGCCGGGTCGGTCACCGGGTCCATGATCTTGTTGAACTCGCGGTCGAGGTCGATCTCGGTCGCCTTTTTCAGATCGTTCTGCACCTCGTGCAGCTCCACTTCGCGCATCATCTGCTCGACGCTCGAATGGAACTCGCGCGACAAGGTGCGCGCCTTCCGGACCCAGTACCCGGCAACGCGCAGCGCCGCCGGCAGATCTTTCGGCCCGATGACGATCAGCGCGACGATGCCGATCAGCATGAATTCGGGCCAGCCGATATCAAAGAACATCGCGTTGTACCTGGCGCTGGCGGCCGCGCCGACAAGGGGAATGAGACAATATAGGCCGGCTCCGCAAGCGGCGCGATAATGTCAGAAAGGGGTTGGGGCGGCAATCCGGCGAGGTTTGCCGCGGCAATAGTGCCTCTGCGTCCCTCGAGGCTCCGCTTCGCGGAGCAGCTCAGGATGAGGACAGGGTGGCGGATGGCATCAAGAACGTCCCTCATCCCGAGGTGCCTCGCATAGCGAGGCCTCGAAGGACGCAGAGGCGGTGTTCCCGCCCTACCCTTCGGCCTCCGCCTCTTCGCCCGCCTCGTCCTCGGGCGCCGCCAGCTCGCCGATCACCGCCGGGCCGATATCGAGCAGCCCCGATTGGCGCAGCTCCTCGACCCCGGGCAGTTCCTTGAGGCTGTCGAGGCCGAAATGCGCGAGGAATTGCGGCGTCGTGACCCAGTTGAGCGGGCGGCCGGGGCTTTCGCGCCGCCCCTTGGGCTGCACCCAGCCCGACTCCAGGAGCCGGTCGAGCGTGCCGCGCGCCAGCCCGACGCCGCGGATCGCCTCGATCTCGGCGCGCGTCACCGGCTGGTGGTAGGCGATGACGGCGAGCGTCTCGACCGCGGCGCGCGACAGCCGGCGCGGCACTTCGCGCTCGCTCTTGAGCGCGGTGGCGAGGTCGGGCGCGGTGCGGAACGTCCAGCCGCCGGCGATGCCGACGAGATTGATCCCGCGCCCGGCATAATTCCCGGCGAGCTCGCGCAGCAGCGCCGGCAAATCGGCCTCGTCGCCGAGGCGCAGCGCCAGCTCGGCCTCGCCGAGCGGCTCGGGCGCGGCAAACAGCAGCGCCTCCAACAGCCGCAACCGCTCGTTCATTCCGGCCCGGCCTCGGCTTCGCTCGCGCGCGACCCGCTGCGCAGGTAGAGCGGCCCGAAAGCGCGTTCCTGGTGCAGCTCGACACGGCCCGCTTTGGCCAATTCGAGCGTCGCGGCGAAGGTCGCGGCGAGCGCCGAGCGGTAGAGCGGCCCGTCGCGCAAAGCCTCCGGCAGGAACGCCATCAGCTCCCGCCAATCGGGCACCCGGCCGATGAACTGCGCGAGATGCTCCAGCGCATCCGACAGCGACTGATAGGCCGAAGGCAGGATCGTCAGCACCTGGCCGTGCTGGCGGCGGTGGTTCTCGCCGTAAGACTTCAAGAGCTCGTAGAGGCTCAGCTCGAAGACCGGCTGGTCGATCGTGGCGAGCCCCTCGGGGGCGCCGTGCTGGAACACGTCGCGGCCCAACAGCGGCCGCGCCATCAGCGACGCGCCGGCGCGCTGCATCGCCTCCAGCAGGCGCAACCGATGCGCCAGCGCCTCGGCGAGCTCGACCGCCGACGGTCCGCCCTCGTCCTCCGGCGGCTCGGGCAGCAGGAGGCGCGACTTGAGATAGGCGAGCCACGCCGCCATCACCAGATAATCGGCGGCGACCTCGAGCTGCAGGCGGCGCTGCTCGCCGATAAAGGCAAGATACTGGTCGGCGAGCTGCAGGATCGAGATGCGCGCCAGATCGACCTTCTGCTCGCGCGCCAAGGCCAGCAACAGGTCGATCGGCCCCTCATACCCGTCGAGGTCGAGGACGAGCTGTTCCCCCCGCTCGCTCATCCCCTGGTTCATCCTCCTTGGCCCGTCACCAGCAGCACGAAGCGGATCAGCCAGTTCGCCGGAACCCCGATCAGCCAGCCGAGGATATTGAGCCCGAGCCCGACCTGCGCGCTCGCATAGGACAGCACGAACAAGCCCATCAGGATCAGCATGCCGTAGGGTTCGACCCGCGCCAGCGGCATCGCCAGCGGTCGCGGCAACAGGCCGACCGCGACCCTCCCGCCATCGAGCGGCGGCAGCGGCAGCATGTTGAAGACGCAGAGGATCGCGTTGAACTTGAGCGAGTTGACGAGGTTGAGCGCGAGCCATTCCTGGCCCGCCTGCGGCACCAGGCCGACGCCGAGAAACAACAGCGCCGAGACGATCGCCAGCACCACATTGGTCGCCGGCCCCGCCAGCGCGACCAGCACCATGCCGAGGCGCAGCGGCTTCAGCCGCCCGAAATTGACCGGCACCGGCTTGGCGTAGCCGAAAAAGAACCCGGCGCGCGCCATCAGCATCAGCAGCGGCAACAGGATCGTGCCGAGCGGGTCGATATGGTTGATCGGGTTGAGGCTGACCCGCCCGGCGCGCAGCGCCGTGTCGTCGCCAAAGCGCAGCGCGACATAGCCGTGCGCGGCCTCGTGAAAGGTCACCGCGAAGATCAGCGGTACGATCCAGGTGGTGACGGTCTTGACCATTGTCGCGAGCTGGCCGTCGACGATCATGCCGCCACCCCGGCGATCATCGCGTCGAATCGCGCTTCCGCCGCGCGCCGGTCGAAGTCCTCGCGCGACCGCCGGCGCAACGCCTCGCCCCGTGCCAGCCGGGCTTTGGCCGCCGGCGTCAGCGGCGGCGTCGCCGCGGCGGCCTCGCACATCGCGGCGAGGTTGCCGCTGCAATGCAGCACCGCGTCGCAGCCGGCGGCGAGCGCGCCCGCGACGCGCGCGCCCAGCGTGCCGTCGAGCGCGCCCATCTCGATATCGTCCGACACCAGAAAGCCGTCAAAGCCAATCGCGCCGCGAATCACCTCGCCGATCACCGCCGGCGACAACGTCGCCGGCCGCGCCGCGTCGATTGCCGGAAAGACGATATGCGCGGTCATTGCCCATATCGCGTTCCCTAGGGGCAGGCCGGCCAGCGCGCGAAACGGCGCAAAATCTGTCGCCTCCAGGAGTTCGCGGTCGGCGTCGACCACCGGCAGCGCCTTGTGGCTATCGACCCGCGCGCGCCCGTGGCCTGGGATGTGCTTGATGATCGGCAGTACGCCGCCGGCAAGCAGCCCCTCGGCCGCGGCGCCGCCGAGCCGGGCGGTGCGGGCGGGATCGGCGCCATAGGCTCGGTCGCCGATGACGTTGTCGGCGCCTGGCATCGGCAGGTCGAGCACCGGCAGGGCGTCGACCGTGACGCCGAGCGCGGCGAGGTCGTCGGCGATGAGCCTGGCGCCGAGCCGCACTGCTTCTTCCGCCTCCGGCAGCGCCGCCAGCCGCGCCGCCGCCGGATAAGAGCGCCAGCGCGGCGGCTTGAGCCGCGCGACGCGGCCGCCCTCCTGGTCGATCGCCACCGGCGCATCGTCGCGGCCGACGCACTCGCGGAATTCGGCGATCAGCGCGCGCACCTGATCGGGGTCGCGGCAATTGCGCTGGAACAGGATGAGACCGAGCGGTTCGGTCTCGGCGAATAACGCGCGCTCCTCGGCGGTCAGCCTCTCGCCGGCGCAGCCGAACAGGATCGCCCGCTCATTGGACAAGTTGGCACCCCAGGTCGCGCTCCTTGAGATCCTTGCACAGCTTGATCGCGGCCGCCCTGTCGCCGACCGGCCCGGCCTCGATCTTGTACCAGATGCCGCGCTCGCCGAGATCGGCCTTGACCGCGACGGCCGAGAGGCGGCCGAGCAGGTCGCCGTTCTCGCGCTTCAGCCGCGCCCATTCGTCGCGCGCCTGGTCGGGCGTGCGCAGCGAGGCAAGCTGCACTTTGACCGTGCCGCCCGCGGCGCCCGGCTTCGCCGCCTCGGCAGCGGGTCTCGCAGCGCGCGGCAGCGATCCGACCTGCGGCGGCGCGGGCAACGGCGCCGGCATCGGCTGCAGCATTGGCGCGGCCGGGGGCAGCGCGGCGACTTGCGGCGGAGGCGGCGGCGCGGTCGGTCGCGGCGCCGGTGCCTCGGGCGGCGGCAGGATGTGCTCCGCCGGGCGCGCGCCGGGGTGCAGCGCGTAGAGCGGATCGTCGCGATCGGGGATCGTCATCCCGCCGGCCTTTTCCGGCTTGACCTTGACCGGTTCGGTGCCGGCGCGAAGCAGCGGCACCTGCTCGGCCGCCGCCGAGCCGCCAGCGCCAGCAGCCCCGGCCGGCGCGGCCGCGACAACCGTGGCGGCGTGCTTGGTCCCGGCGTGATAGGCGAACCACAACCCGCCCGCGAACAGCGCCATCACCCCCGCGACCAGCGCCACCCCCGGCAGCAGCCGGCGCCGCGGATACTCCTCGTCCGGCGGCGGCTCCTCCGAATAGTCGAGGCGCTCGTCCGGATCGACATGCCCGAACTGCTGGTACGACATCTACATCTCCTCCGCCGGCGTCACCCCGAAGACGGCCAGCCCCGACGCGACCACGATCGCCACCCCGCGCACCAGCGCGAGGCGCGCCCGGGTCAAGCCGGGATCCCCCGATATGATGAAGCGCAGCTGCGCCTCGTCCCTGCCCTTGGTCCACAGCAGGTGGAACTGCGCCGCGACCTCCTGCAGGTAGAACGCGACGCGGTGCGGCTCGTGCGCCTCGGCGGCGCTGTCGACCAGCCGCGGCCAGCCCGCCAGGAGGCGAATGAGCGCCAGCTCGACCGAGTCGGCGAGCAGCGCGAGATCCGCCCCCGCAAGCGCCGCGTCTGACAGATCGTCGCCCGCCAGCTCCTCCGCCGCGTGGCGCATCACCGAGGCGGCGCGCGCATGCGCGTATTGCACATAGAAGACCGGATTGTCCTTCGACTGCTCGGTGACCTTGGCAAAGTCGAAATCGAGCGCCTGGTCGTTGCGCCGGGTCAGCATGATAAAGCGGAAGACGTCCTTGCCGACCTGGTCGATCACCTCGCGCAGCGTAACAAAGGTGCCGGCGCGCTTCGACATGCGCACTGGCTGGCCATTGTCGGAGAGGTTCACCAGCTGGCAGAGCTTGACGTCGAGTGTCGCCGCGCCGTTGGTCAGCGCCTGCACCGCCGCACCGACGCGCTTCACATAGCCGCCGTGATCGGCGCCCCAGACATCGATCAGCGTGTCGCCTCCGCGGCGAAACTTGTCGAAATGATAGGCGATGTCGGCGGCAAAATAGGTCCATGAGCCATCGGATTTCTTGAGCGGCCGGTCGACCTCGTCGCCGAACTGCGTCGCGCGGAACAGAAGCTGGGGCCGCGGTTCCCAATCGTCGGGCAGCTTGCCCTTGGGCGGTTCGAGGACGCCGGTATAGAGCAGTCCGCGTTCTTCCAGCACGGCGAGCGCCTTGTCGACCGCTCCCGCCTGGGTCAGCGCCTTTTCCGATGAGAAACGGTCAAAGGCGATGCCGATCGCCGCGAGGTCGTCGCGGATCAGCGCCATCATCTCGGCGACCGCGAACTCGCGCAGCGGCGCGAGCCATGCGGCCTCCGGCTCGTCGAGCCACTTCTTGCCGTCGCGCGCGGCGAGCGCCCTGCCGGTCTCGATCAAATACTCGCCGGGATAAAGCCCCTCGGGGATCGCGTCGACCCTTTCGCCGAGCGCCTCGCGGTAGCGCAAATGCAGCGAGCGCGCCAGCACGTCGACCTGCGCCCCGGCATCGTTGATGTAGTACTCGCGCTCGACCGCGAACCCGGCCTTCTTCAGCAGTGCCGCCAGCGCATCGCCGACCACCGCGCCGCGCCCGTGGCCGACATGCATCGGCCCGGTGGGGTTGGCCGAGACGAACTCGACA
>DASZLY010000056.1:0-2358 GCA_035552135.1 Allostellaceae bacterium
CGGCGACTACATCTACGGCAAGCAGCGCCTCAGGGAGATCGACCGGCGCTGCCGCTTTCTCACGAAGCGGCTGGAGGCCGCCGAAATGGTCGACCCTGCCCGCCAGAGGCACCTCGACCGCGTGTTCTTCGGCGCCACCGTGACCTACGCCAATGCCGCGGGCGACGAGCGCACCGTCACCATCGTCGGGGTCGACGAGGTCGATGCCGATCACGGCCGCGTCTCCTGGGTGTCGCCCATCGCCCGCGCCCTCTTGAAGGCGCAGGAAGGCGACGTCGTCGAGCTCCGCACCCCGCACGGCCCGGAGCCGATCGAGGTGCTGGAGATCCGCTATGGCTGAGCTCATCATCCGGCGAGGGTGGAGCCAGCGCCGCTAAAATCGCCGCAATTGCCGGTTATGCATGATGCGAAGAAGCGGGGGTGGCGAGGCGCCGTAGAGCCTGTCGGCCGATCCCTGTTATCCCTGATAAATTCCGCCATGGAACAGGGATAACAGGGCTGCCGGCGTCTCTGCATTCTCGGCATGCCGCCCCGCCGTTTGGGCGGTTGACAGCAATTACCTGCCGGGAGCGACAATAAGCCAGGCTTAGGGAGGCGCGCGGCAATGCTTCAAATTCGCAAGATGGGTCCGCAGATCGGGGTCGAGATCAGCGGCGTCGACGTCAAGACCATGACCGATGGCGAATGGGGCCGCATCTACCAGGCCTGGCTCGACCACAACATCATGTGCGTGCGCGACCAGGATCTGACGATCCCCGATTTCATTCGCTACAGCGAGCGTTTCGGCCCGGTGACGCCGCATCCGTCGAAATCGACCCGCCATCCCGAGCATCCCAAGATCACCATGCTCGGCATCAACAAATACGACGCCCAGGGCAAGCTGCGCGACGAAATCTACCGCCGCGGCGCCGAGGGCTGGCACACCGACGGCGCCTACAACCAGGCGCCCTTCAAGGCGACGCAGCTTTACGCGCTGGCGGTGCCGAGCCGCGGCGGCAACACGCTGTTCTGCAACGGCTACGCCGCCTACGACGCACTGCCGCAGCGCCTCAAACAGCGGCTCGACGGCGTCGTCGGCGCCTTCGCCTATGGCGGCCGGCGCGGCAAGTCGCGGCTGCTCAACCCCGAGGACCAGGACTGGGCGTCGGTCTACCACCCGATCTTCCGCGTCCATCCCGAGACCGGCCGCAAGTCGCTCTATTTCGATCCCGGCAAGATCGTCGACTTTGTCGGCGTCGAGCGCGCCGAGGGCGACGACATCATCGCCGAGCTGACCCGGGCGATGGTCACCCAAGACGCCGAGTATCATCACGTCTGGCGCAAGGGCGACATCGTGATCTGGGACAATCGCTGCTCCTATCACCGCGCCGCCGGCGACTACCCGCCCGAGGAAGACCGCATCCACTGGCGGGTTTCGATCAACGATTTCGGCGTCGAGGCGCTCGACGAGGCGGCGGAGTAAAACCCATGACCGTTGAAGTTCAGCCCTTTGCCGCCGGCTGCGGCGCTGCCATTTCGGGCGTCGACATCCGCGAACCGCTCAGCACCCCGGATCGCGACGCGATCCGCAAGGCTTGGCTCGACAATCTCGTGCTGCGCTTCCGCGGCGCGCCGATGACCGACGCGCAGCACATGGCCTTCACCCGCCAGTTCGGCGAATTGGAGTTCAACCCGTCGAAGCTCATCGAGATGAAGTACGGGATAAACACCCAGACCGACGGCCGTCAGAGCGAAATCCCGCCGGAAATCTCGGTCATCTCCAACATCATCGAGGACGGCAAGGCGATCGGCGGCCTCGGCGACGGCGAGGCGTTCTGGCACACCGACTCGTCCTTTGTCGACGTCCCGCCGGCGGCGAGCCTGTTGCGCTCGCTCGAATGCCCGCCGCCCTCGGCCGGCGGCGCGACCTCGTTCCTCAATTGCTACTCGGCCTATGACGACCTCCCGGCCGAGACCAAAGAGCGCATCGACGGCCTGACGATGGTCCATGCCGCGACGCATTCCTCGGGCGGCAAGGCGCATAAGGGCTTCGAGACCGTCGAGGACGTGTCGCAAGTGCCCGGCGCCCGTCAGCCGATGGTGCGCACCCATCCCGAGACCGGCCGGAAGTCGCTGTTCCTCGGCCGCCGCATCAACGCCTATGTGATCGGGCTCTCGGTGCCGGAAAGCGAGGCGCTGCTCGACGAGCTGTGGGACCACATGGTGCAGCCGAAATACACCTGGACTCAGAAGTGGCAGGTCGGCGACCTCGTCTGGTGGGACAATCGCTGCGCGATGCACCGCCGCGACGCGTTCGACCCCTCGACCCGCCGCCTCATGCACCGCACCCAGCTTAAGGGCACCCGGCCGGTCTGAGTA
>DASZLY010000057.1:0-3441 GCA_035552135.1 Allostellaceae bacterium
CGGGCTCGACTACGACCACGGCACCGGCCACGGCGTCGGCAGCTACCTCTCAGTGCATGAGGGGCCGCAGCGCATCTCCAAGGCGGCAAACACCCAGCCGCTGCTGCCCGGGATGATCGTCTCGAACGAGCCCGGCTATTACAAGACCGGCGCCTACGGCATCCGCATCGAGAACCTGATCGTCGTGCAGCCCAACCGCAACGCCCCGTCGGCCGACGGACGCGAGATGCTGTGCTTCGAGACGATCACCTTGGCGCCGATCGACCTCAATCTCATTGCCCGGGATCTGCTCGACTGGCACGAAACCACCTGGCTCGACGCCTACCACGCGCAGGTGCGCGAAACGATCGGCCCGTTGGTCGATAGCGAAACGGCGCGCTGGCTCGATGCCGCGACCGTGCCGATTAGCTGAGGGAGACGCCGATGCTCGAGACCCAACTCTTCCAGGCCGGCAATTACCGCTTCATCAGCCACGCCTTCCAGTATTCGGGCGGGGTCGAGGCGATGGAGGGCTACGCGATCGAGCGGGTGCGCTTCGCCAAGCCGCTCAAGCTCGCCGACGGCTTTGCCGCCGCCGAGGCGCACATGGCGCGGATCGGCCGGCCGCCGACCTCGTTCTGCGCCTGCGAGCTGCGCTCGCCGGGGCAATTCACCGACCAGGGGTTTATCGACTTCAATCGCCATTACGTGCGGCAGCTGGCGGCCTGGGGCATCTTCCACGACGACGTCAACCCGGTCGCGCGCTCCAATGTCTGTCCGGAGATCGATCCGCCCGCCGAGCCCAGCCTATACGCGTTCTCCTACACCGTGCCGGGCGCCGGCGGGTTCGTCGTCGCCGGCAGCGGCGAGGCGGGCGGCGCCGAGGGCCCCTATGGCCCGCGCATCGTCCGCCTCGGCGATACCTCGGCCGCCGGGATGCGCGACAAGGCGCGTTTCGTGCTGGGCGCGATGGAGAGCCGCATGGGCGCGCTCGGCAAAGGCTGGGCCGACGTCACCGAGACGCAGCTCTACACCATCTTCGAGATCCACCCGCATTTCGCCGAGGAATATATCCGCCGCGGCGCCGTCCCGGGCGGGCTCACCTGGCACTATTGCCGCCCGCCGGTGCAGGGCCTCGACTACGAGGTCGACGTGCGCGGCGTCGGCAAGGAGCTGGTGATTTAGCCGCTACCCCGGCGAGCGGTCGAGGATCGCCTGCAGGGTCAGCGCGCCGGCCTTTCCGCCCATATAATCGGGCGGCGCCTGGCCCTCCGCGGCGAGCCGCTTGGCCTGTGCTTCCTCCCAGTTGCGGCCGCCGAAAAACCGCGTCGGTTTGAGGCTCGGCCCGTCGATGGCGTCGAGGCAGCGCGCGTTGACCGTGAGCTTGTGCGGCTGCGAGCGCGGTATGTAGAAGGCGTGCATGCCGCAATACTTGCAGAAAGTATGCTGCGCGACGCCGGTCTCGAAGGTATAGGCGGTCAGCGCGTCCTTGCCCTGCAAGAGCTCGAAATCAGCCGGGTCGGTGACGAGGTGCAGGATGCCCTTCTTGGTGCAGATCGAGCAGTTGCACTGCGACAGCCGGTCGAGATCGACCTTGGCGCGAAACCGCACGCGTCCGCAGTGGCATCCGCCTTCCCGGGTTTCCATCATCGCCTGTCTCCTTTGTCTCGGAGTGAGGCTACCACGCGGCGCTGCGGCGGCATAAACTCGGCGCGCGATGCTCGATTTCGTCCCGCTGCACCCGCTCTTCGCCGCGCGCTGCGACGGGATCGACCTGCGTGCGCCCGCCGATGCGGCGGTGCGCGAAATCGAGGCGGCGATGGATGCCTACGCCGTGCTCGCCTTCCGCGGCCAGCAGCTTACAGAGGACGAGCAGCTTGCCTTCACCGCGCGCTTCGGACCGATGGATCCGGGCCGCCACCTCGCGGTGCGGCAGCATCGCCGGGTGCGGCCGGAATTCGCCGACGTGTCGAACCTCGACGAAGCGGGCAATGTCGCCGGCCGCAACCATCGTCGCATCCTTTCCAACATGGCGACGCGGCTGTGGCACACCGACAGCTCGTACAAGCAGCCCGCGGCGAAGTTCTCGCTGCTCTATTGCAGCGCGATCCCCGATTGGGGCGGCGAGACCGAGTTCGCCGACATGCGCGCCGCCTATGACGCGCTCCCCGGGCGGCTGCGCGACGAGGCCGAAGGCCGCTCGGCCGAGCATTACGTGCACCATTCGCGCGCGACGCTGGGATTCGCGCCGAGCGAAGAAGAGATCGCCGGCGCGCTCGCGCCGGTGACTTGGCCGCTGGTACGCACCCATGCCGGCTCAGGCCGCAAGCTCCTCTATATCGGCGCGCATGCGACGCATGTCGTCGGCCTGTCGCTGCCCGAAGGGCGGGTGCTGCTGTCCGATCTCCTGGAGCACGCGACGCAACCGCGCTTTGTCTATCGCCACGAATGGCGGCCGGGCGACCTCGTAATGTGGGACAACCGCGCGGTGCTGCATCGCGGCCGGCGCTACGACTTCGCGCAACGCCGCGACATGCGGCGCAGCACGGTCGAGGATCGCTTGTAAACTGCGCGCGGCGTGGCAAGCGGCGGAGATTCCGCTACAATGCACGCGAGGAGGGTCACGCCATGGCCAAGCTCGTCCTGGGGATCGGCACCTCGCATACGCCGATGCTGAATGCGCCGCCGACCGATTGGCCGCGCTTTATCGAGCGCGACACGCAGCGCACCAATCTGCTCGACACTGACGGCAACCCGACGACCTACGATGCACAGCTGAAGCGCGCCCCCGCCGATATCGGCGCGCAGATCGCGCCCGAACGCATGGCGACACGCCACGCGACCGTCGAGGCGGCGATGTCGCGGCTTGGCGATTTCCTGCGCGAAGCACGGCTCGATACGCTGATCGTCGTCGGCGACGACCAGGAGGAGCTCTACCATCGCGCCAACATGCCGGGCATCCTGGTCTATTACGGCGAGACGATCCGCAACATGCCGATGGCGCCGGTCGCCAACCCGACCTGGGGCTGGCGCGCCAGCGCGCGCTGGCATGAGGAAAGCGTGCCGCGCGACTATCCGGTCGATGCCGGCCTCGCGCATCATCTGATCGACCGGCTGATCGACGACGAGTTCGACATCGCCGCCTCGAATTCTTGCCCCGAGGGCGAAGGCGAGGGGCACGCGATCGGCTTTGTCCACCGCCGGATCATGAAGGAGGTGGTGCCGATCGTGCCGATCTGCATCAACACCTACTATCCGCCGAACCAGCCGACCCCGCGCCGCTGCTACCGGCTCGGCCGGGCGATCCGCGCCGCCGTCGAGAGCTATCCCGGCGACAAGCGCGTCGGCATTATCGGCTCGGGCGGCCTCTCGCATTTCGTCGTCGACGAGGTGCTTGACCGCGGCTTTCTCGACATGCTCAAGCGCGGGGACGCCGAGGCGATCCAGAACCTGCCGAAGAAG
>DASZLY010000058.1:0-15044 GCA_035552135.1 Allostellaceae bacterium
CTCGGAAACGCCGGCAACGTCGGTCAGGAAGCGGATGCAGCGCGTGCAATGGATGCAGCGGTTCATGCT
Source organism: Allostellaceae bacterium (assembly GCA_035552135.1). Classification (GTDB taxonomy): domain Bacteria; phylum Pseudomonadota; class Alphaproteobacteria; order ATCC43930; family CGMCC-115725; genus DATARH01. Next base: position 70 of record DASZLY010000058.1, read on the forward strand.
GGTCGCCACCAGCGGGCCGAAATCCTTGTCGGCGACCGCGCGCTTGTTTTCGAGATAGCGCCCGCGGTCGAAGCCGTAGGCCATTGCCTGATCCTGCAGATCGCACTCGCCGCCCTGATCGCAGATCGGACAGTCGAGCGGGTGGTTGATCAGCAGCATCTCCATGACGGCGTGCCGCGCCTTCTTGGCCTTCTCCGACTGGGTGTGGATCACCATGCCGGGCGCGACCGGCATGGCGCAGGACGCGATCGGCTTGGGCGCACGCTCCTGCTCGACCAGGCACATGCGGCAATTGCCGGCGATCGCGAGGCGCTCATGGAAGCAGAAATGCGCGATCTCGACGCCGAGCGCCTGGCACGCCTGCAGCACCGTGGTGCCGGGTTCGACCTCGATCTCCTGGCCGTCGATGGTGAGCTTGACGGGATCGGCCATCGCCTACTCCGCCGCCTGAAGCGAGGCGTGCGCGCGATATTCGGCGATGCGCCGCTGCATTTCGGGCTTGAAGTGCCGGATCAGCCCCTGCACCGGCCATACCGCGCCGTCGGCGAGCGCGCAGATCGTGTGGCCTTCGATCTCGCGCGTCACCTCGTCGAGCATGTCGAGCTCCTCGACCGTGGCGTCGCCCTTGATCATCCGCTCCATGACGCGCCATACCCAGCCGAGGCCTTCGCGGCACGGCGTGCACTGGCCGCAGCTCTCGTGCTTGTAGAAGGCCGACAGGCGGGAAATCGCGCGGACGATATCGGTCGACTTGTCCATCACGATCAGCGCCGCGGTGCCAAGCCCCGTTTTCTGCGCGACAAGGCTGTCGAAATCCATCAGCACGTCGGCGCAGATCGAGGCCGGCAGGCACGGCGTCGACGACCCGCCCGGGATCACCGCCATGAGGTTGTCCCAGCCGCCGCGCACCCCGCCCGCGTGCTTCTCGATCAGCTCGCGCATCGGGATCGACATCGCCTCTTCGACATTGCACGGGCTGTTCACATGCCCCGAGATGCAGAAGATTTTGGTGCCGGTGTTGCGCTCGCGGCCGATCCCGGCAAACCAGGCGGCGCCGCGCTTCAGGATGTCCGGCGCGACCGCGATCGTCTCGACATTGTTGACGGTCGACGGGCAGCCGTAGAGCCCGACCGCGGCCGGGAATGGCGGCTTGAGGCGCGGCTGGCCCTTGCGGCCTTCGAGGCTCTCCAGGAGCCCGGTTTCCTCGCCGCAGATATAGGCGCCGGCGCCGCGATGCAGATAAAGCTCGAAATCGTAACCCGAGCCGCAGGCGTTCTTGCCGAGCAACCCGGCGTCGTAGGCCTCCTCGATCGCGGCCTGCAGGTGCCGCGCCTCGTTGTAGAACTCGCCGCGGATGTAGATGTAGCCGGCGCTGGCCCCCATCCCGACGCCGGCCAGCAGGCAGCCCTCGACCAGCCGGTGCGGGTCATAGCGCAGAATGTCGCGGTCCTTGCAGGTGCCGGGCTCGCTCTCGTCGGCATTGACGACGAGATAACACGGCCGGTCGCTGGTCTTCGGCATGAACGACCATTTGAGCCCGGTCGGGAAGCCGGCGCCGCCGCGTCCGCGCAGCCCCGACGCCTTGACCTCCTCGACGATCCAGTCGCGGCCCTTCTGGATGATCTCCTTGGTGCCGTCCCACACGCCGCGCGACCGCGCGCCGGCGAGGCGCCAATCGCCCTCGCCGAAGAGATTGGTGAAGACGCGATCCTTGTCAGCCAGCATCGGCCGCCTTCCCGTTTCTTTCCGGCATCTCGGTCAGCGACGTCTTGCCGCTCGCCGCCATCGACCCTTGCCGCCCGGTCACCGAGCCGACCGGCGGCGGGTTGCCGGCGGCGAGCGCGTCGAGCAGCTTTTCCGTCGCCGGCCCGTCAAGGTCCTCGTAGAAATCGTCGTTCACGCAGAGGATCGGCGCATTGACGCAGGCGCCGAGGCATTCGACCTCGACCAGCGTGAACTGCCCGTCCGCCGTGCTCCCGCCGACGCCGACGCCGAGCTTTTTCTTGCAGGCGGCGACGATGTCGTCGGAGCCGCGCAGCCAGCACGGCGTCGTGGTGCAGGCCTGAAGGAACCAGCGGCCGACCGGCCGCAGGTTGAACATGGTGTAGAAGGTCGCGACCTCGTAGACGCGGATCGGCGCCATGTCGAGGATCTCGGCCACCTTGTCCATCGCCGCACGCGGCAGCCAATTGCCGTGCTGGCGCTGCGCCAGATCGAGCAGCGGCAGCACCGCGCTCGCCTGCCGCCCGGCCGGGTATTTGGCTATGTGATATTGCGCCTTTTCGAGGTTTTCCGGGGTGAACTCGAAGCTCGCGGGCTGCTCGAAAGCAGGGCCTTGCACGCCGTGATCGCTCATCGGTCGATCTCGCCGAAGACGATGTCCATCGAGCCGACCACGGCGACCAGATCGGCCAGCATATGGCCCTTGCACAGAAACTCGGTCGCCTGCAGAAACGCAAAGCCCGGCGCGCGGATCTTGCAGCGATAGGGCCGATTGGTGCCGTCGGCGACGAGATACACGCCGAACTCGCCTTTCGGCGCCTCGACCGCCGTGTAGGTGTCGCCCGCCGGGACGTGATAGCCCTCGGTATAGAGCTTGAAGTGGTGGATCAGCGCTTCCATCGACTGCTTCATCTCGCCGCGCGGCGGCGGCGCGACCTTGCGATCATTTATCTTGATCGGCCCGGACGGCATTTTTTCAAGCGCCTGGCGGATGATGCGGACCGATTGCCGCATCTCCTCGACCCGCACGAGGTAGCGGTCGAAGCAGTCGCCGTTCTTGCCGATCGGCACGTCGAAATCCATCTCGGCATAGGCGTCGTAGGGCTGCGAGCGGCGCAAATCCCACGCCACGCCCGAGGCGCGCAGCATCGGCCCCGACATGCCCCAATCTGCCGCCTCGGCCGCACTCAAGACGCCGATATTGACGGTGCGCTGGCGGAAAATGCGATTGTCCGTGAGCAGTCGCTCGATGTCGTCGATCGTCTGCGGAAACGTCTCGCAGAAGGCGAGGATGTCGTCGATCAGCCGCGGCGGCAGGTCCATGTGCACCCCGCCCGGGCGGAAATAGTTGGCGTGCAGCCGCGCGCCCGAGGCGCGCTCGTAAAACTCCATCAGCCGCTCGCGTTCCTCGAACCCCCAGAGGAACGGGGTGATCGCCCCGAGATCGAGCCCGAACGCGCAGACATTCATCAAGTGGTTGAGAATGCGCGTGATCTCGGCATAGAGCACGCGGATGTACTGGGCGCGCGGCGGCGGCTCGATGCCCATCAGCTTTTCAACCGCGAGCGCGAAAGCATGCTCCTGGCACATCGGCGAGACGTAATCGAGCCGGTCGAAATACGGGATCGCCTGCAGGTAGGTCTTGTACTCGATGAGCTTTTCGGTGCCGCGATGGAGAAGGCCGATATGCGGGTCCGCGCGCTCGATGACCTCGCCGTCCAGCTCCAGCACCATGCGCATCACGCCGTGCGCGGCCGGGTGCTGCGGGCCGAAATTCAACGTGAAATTGCGGATATGCGGCGCGCCTTCGAGCCCGTCGTCGAGCATATCGGGCGCCGTGCGGACGGGCTGGTCGCTCATGGTGCCTTCGAGCTCGCTTCGGCGTCCTGCGCGCTTGCCTTCTCGTCGCCGGGCAGGATGCGGTCCATACCCTCCCACGGCGACAGAAAGTCGAAGCTGCGGAATTCCTGCTTCAGCTTGACCGGCTCGTAGACCACGCGCTTCTGGTCTTCGTCGTAGCGCAGCTCGACATAGCCGGTGAGCGGGAAATCCTTGCGCAGCGGGTGCCCGTCAAAGCCGTAATCGGTAAGGATGCGGCGCAGATCCGGGTGCTCGCTGAAATAGATGCCGTAAAGATCCCAGGCCTCGCGCTCCCACCAGCCGGCGGCGCTGAAGACGGCGGTCGCAGACGGCACCGGATTGTCCTCGTCGGTCTCGACCTTGAGGCGAATGCGCAGGTTGTGGCTCATGCTGAGCAGATTATAGACGACGTCGAAGCGCATCGGCCGGTCGGGATAGTCGACGCCGCAAATGTCGCAGAGCACCGTGAAGCCGCAGCGCGGATCGTCGCGCAGGAAGCTCAGCGCCTCGAGCACCCCGTCGATCGGCAGACGGACCGCGAGCTCGCCGTGGTGGATGTCATAGCCCTGCACCACGCCGGGAAGCGAGGCGGCCAGATGTTCGGCAAGGGCGGTGAGCTTGTCGTCCATCGCCCCGGCTCAGCGGTCAAAGTTGCGGGTACGTTTAATTTTTTTCTGCAGCAACAATACGCCGTAGAGCAGCGCCTCGGCGGTCGGCGGACAACCCGGCACGTAAATGTCGACCGGCACGATGCGGTCGCAGCCGCGCACCACCGAATAGGAATAATGGTAATACCCGCCGCCATTGGCGCACGAGCCCATCGAGATCACCCAGCGCGGCTCGGCCATCTGGTCGTAGACCTTGCGCAGCGCTGGCGCCATCTTGTTGCACAGCGTGCCGGCGACGATCATCACGTCGGACTGGCGCGGACTCGGCCGGAACACGACGCCGAAACGGTCGAGATCATAGCGGCTGGCGCCGGTATGCATCATCTCGACCGCGCAGCACGCGAGCCCGAACGTCATCGGCCACAGCGAGCCGCTGCGCGCCCAGTTGACCAGCGAATCGAGCGACGCGGTGATGAAACCGCGATCCTGCAGCTCCTCGGTCGCGGCGCGCAACAGCGCATCCTGCTCGCCGCCAGGCGGGACCGGCGCGCCCGAGATGCCGCCAGGGCCCATCACTCCCATTCGAGCGCGCCTTTCATCCACTCATAGGCAAAGCCGACGGTCAGCACGCCGAGGAACGCCACCATCGACCAGAACCCGAAAACCCCGATATCGCCCAGCGAGACCGCCCAGGGGAAGAGGAAGGCAACCTCCAGATCGAAGATGATGAAGAGGATCGCCACCAGGTAATAGCGCACATCGAACCGGGTGCGGGCGTCCTCGAACGGTTCGAAACCGCATTCGTAGGGCGACAGCTTCTCCGAATCGGGCCGCTGCCGCGCCACCAAAAACGAGGCGCCGATCATCGCCATCGCGATCCCGCCGGCAATGGCGAGAAACACCAGGATCGGGAAATATTCGGCGAGCAGGCTGTCCATTCCGGACCCTCGACCCCCAGCATCCATCTTCCGCCGGGAGCACCACTTCGGCGCCCATTCCCGGCGCCCCGTTATCCCGGGATCGGCGATACCGGTGCTGGCGACAACAGCCGGTGGCGGTGGCGGGAGCGACGGGACTCGAACCCGCGGCCTCCGGCGTGACAGGCCGGCGCTCTAACCAACTGAGCTACGCCCCCGCATAGGTTCGCCATATTCCCTGGGCGGGGCGCCCACTCGTACCCTTGGCCCCCGAGGGTGTCAAGCGACCGGGGCGCGGGTCTGCTTGGCAATGGCGGGTTAGGCAAGGACCTTCACGTCCTCGCCGCAAGGCAGTTAAATGCAGCTGCACATCCGCGACGGCACCGTGGTGGGCGATGAGGGATTCGAACCCCCGACCCCCTCGGTGTAAACGAGATGCTCTGCCAGCTGAGCTAATCGCCCGACCCAACGTGCTGCGGTGACGCAGCGCGTCGCCACGTCACCCTATCGCCAGCCACCCCGGTTCGCGCGCTCGAGCGCGCTGCTTTTTTAGTTCAACGAGTCGCGCAGGCGCCGGCCAGGCTTGAATTTCGCCTGTTTTGACGCGGCGATCTTGATCTTTTCGCCCGTGCGCGGGTTGCGTCCTTCCGACGCCGCGCGGCTGGCGACCGAGAAGGTGCCGAAACCGACGAGACGCACCTCGCCGCCACCTTTCAATGCCCCGGTGATCGATTCGAACACCGCCTCGACAGCCTTGCTTGCGGCCGTTTTCGACAGGTCGGCCTGGCCAGCAACGGCATCGACGAGTTCGTTTCTGTTCACGTGTCGCCCCCTACCCTTAAGTTCGGAAGAAAAATGCGCCGGAAAAGCAACCGGAGTGTAAAGCGCACCCGGCGACGGGTCAACGTCGGCGCGCATGGCGAAACCAAGCTTTTTTTGGGCCTTACCGGCCGTTGTCGCCGCCGAACTTGAAGTTGGCCGGCTAACGACAACGGCTGCTTATGAAAATCAATGCGTTAATACACCCGAGCGCTCTTCGCCCGATGCGGGAATAACCGGCGCCGTCTCGGCTTCTTCGACCCAGGTCACCGGGGTGAGCGGCCCGGCCAGCGCGTGCAGCAGCACTTCGTCTGCGGTGTTGACTGGGATGATTTTCATCCCGCGCTTGACGTTGTCGGGAATCTCGGCGAGGTCTTTTTCATTTTCCAGCGGGATCAGCACGGTCTTGAGCCCGCCGCGCAGGGCCGCAAGGAGCTTCTCCTTGAGCCCGCCGATCGGCAGCACACGGCCGCGCAGCGTGATCTCGCCGGTCATCGCGATGTCGCGCTTGACCGGGATGCCGGTCAGCACCGAGACGATCGAGGTCAGCATGCCGACGCCGGCCGAGGGACCGTCCTTCGGCGTCGCGCCTTCCGGCACATGGACGTGGATGTCCTTTTTGTCGAAGATCGACGGCAGAATGCCATACACGGTGCTGCGCGACTTGACATAGCTTTCGGCCGCCTGCACCGACTCCTTCATCACGTCGCCGAGCTTGCCGGTTGCCGTGACGCGGCCCTTGCCGGGCAGCGTCACCGCCTCGATCGTCAGCAATTCGCCGCCGACCTCGGTCCAGGCGAGCCCTGTCGTCACGCCGACCAAGTCTTCGCTCTCGGCTTCGCCAAAGCGGAAGCGCCGCACGCCTGCGTATTTGTCGAGGTTGCGGCGGGTCACGGTGACCTTGCCGTCCTTGCCGACCTTCTTCATCAGGATGTCTTTGATCGCCTTGCGCGTCAGGTTGGCGATCTCGCGCTCGAGGTTGCGGACGCCGGCCTCGCGCGTGAAGTAGCGGATCACGTCGCGCAGCGCGTCTTCGCTGATCGCCCACTCGCCCTTCTTCAGCCCGTGAGCCTCGATCTGCTTGGGGATCAGGTGCCGCTTGGCGATCTCGACCTTCTCGTCCTCGGTGTAGCCCGGGATGCGGATGATCTCCATGCGGTCCATCAGCGGCTGCGGCATGCGCAGCGTGTTGGCCGTCGTGACGAACATCACGTCCGACAGGTCGTAATCGACCTCGAGGTAGTGGTCGGCGAATGTCGAGTTCTGCTCGGGGTCGAGCACTTCGAGGAGTGCCGAAGATGGGTCGCCGCGCCAATCGGCACCGAGCTTGTCGACTTCGTCGAGCAGGAACAGCGGGTTCGACGATTTCGCCTTCTTCATGCCCTGCAGAACCTTGCCGGGCATCGAGCCGATATAGGTCCGGCGGTGACCGCGGATCTCGGCCTCGTCGCGCACGCCGCCCAATGACATGCGCACGAAGTTGCGGCCGGTGGCCCTGGCAACCGACTTCCCGAGCGAGGTTTTGCCGACGCCCGGCGGGCCGACCAGACAAAGGATCGGGCCCTTCATCTTGCGCATCCGCTGCTGGACGGCGAGGTACTCAAGGATGCGTTCCTTGACCTTCTCGAGTCCGAAATGGTCGGCGTTGAGCACCTTCTCGGCGCTGGCGATGTCGCGCTTGATCTTGGTGCGCGCGTGCCAGGGCAGCGACAGCATCCAGTCGAGATAATTGCGGACGACCGTCGCCTCCGCCGACATCGGGCTCATGCTGCGCAGCTTTTTAAGCTCCGCCAGTGCCTTATCGCGCGCTTCCTTAGAGAATTTGGTCTTGGCGATCTTGGCTTCGAGTTCAGCCATCTCGTCCTTGCCGTCCTCGCCTTCGCCGAGTTCTTTCTGGATCGCCTTCAACTGCTCGTTAAGGTAGTACTCGCGCTGCGTCTTCTCCATCTGCCGCTTGACGCGGTTGCGGATGCGCTTCTCGACCTGAAGGACGCCGATCTCGCCTTCCATGTAGCCGAAGACCTTCTCCAGCCGCTCCGACACCGGCACGGTCTCGAGCAGCTCCTGCTTCTCGGGAATCTTCAGCGTCAAATGCGAGGCGACCGTGTCGGCCAGCTTGCCGGGGTCTTCGATCTGGTTGATCGAGACCAGCACCTCGGGCGGAATCTTCTTGTTGAGCTTGATGTACTGCTCGAACTGCGCCACCACGGTGCGCGCCAGCGCCTCGGTCTCCTGCGCCGAGCCGCCGCCGTCGCCGAGCCCTTCGGCATAGGCCTGGAAGAACGCATCGTTCTCGGCGAAGCGCTGGATGCGGGCGCGCTGCCCGCCTTCGACCAGCACCTTGACCGTGCCGTCGGGCAGCTTCAAGAGCTGCAGGACCGTGCCGACGGTGCCGACCATGAAGATGTCGCCCGTCGTCGGGTCGTCCTGGGCGGCGTTCTTCTGGGTGACGAGCAGGATCTGCTTGTCGTCCTTCATCACGTCTTCGAGTGCACGCACCGATTTTTCGCGGCCGACGAACAGCGGCACGATCATGTGCGGAAAGACGACGATGTCTCGCAGCGGCAAGACAGGATAGAGCGCAACGCGTGCTGAGTCTGACATGAGCCCTCTTTTCGTCGAGGAGCGGCCGCCGCAGGACGACCGGTGATCCTAGGCCGTGTTTAGTTTGGCCTTCGCTGGCCCGCCGTCAAGCGGTGCCGCCAAGTGCCGCATACCTCAGCGTCGCGGAATGCCGGTCAGTCGGCGGTTCCGCTCTCGCCGCGGCGATCTGAGTAGATGTGGAGCGGCTTGGTCCGCCCGTCGACAACCTCGCGGTTGATGACGATTTCGCTGACCCCCGCGAGGCTCGGCAGCTCGAACATCGAATCGAGCAGAATCGCCTCCATGATCGAACGCAAGCCGCGGGCGCCGGTCTTGCGGGCAATCGCTTTCTGGGCGATGCCGCGCAGCGAGTCCTCGGTCAGCTCGAGGCGGACATCCTCCATCTCGAACAGGCGCTGGTACTGCTTGACGAGGGCGTTCTTCGGTTTGGTCAGGATGTCGACCAGCGCGTCCTCGTCGAGGTCGTCCAAGGTCGCGACCACCGGCAGGCGGCCGACAAACTCCGGGATCAGGCCGAATTTCAGCAGATCCTCGGGTTCGAGGTCGCGCAGGATCTCACCAGTCTTGCGCTCGTCGGGGCCGCGCACCTCGGCGCCAAAGCCGATCGAGGTACCCTGGCGGCGCTGGGCGATGAGCTTTTCAAGGCCGGCGAACGCGCCGCCGCAGACAAACAGGATGTTGGTCGTGTCGACCTGAAGGAATTCCTGCTGCGGGTGTTTGCGGCCGCCTTGCGGCGGCACCGAGGCGATCGTCCCCTCCATGATCTTGAGGAGCGCCTGCTGCACGCCTTCGCCCGACACGTCGCGGGTGATCGACGGGTTGTCCGACTTGCGGGAAATCTTGTCGACCTCGTCGATATAGACGATGCCGCGCTGCGCCCGCTCGACATTGTAGTCGGCGGCCTGCAGCAGCTTCAAAATGATGTTCTCGACGTCCTCGCCGACATAGCCCGCCTCGGTCAGCGTCGTCGCGTCGGCCATTGTGAACGGCACGTCGATGATCCGCGCCAGGGTCTGCGCGAGGAGCGTCTTGCCCGAGCCGGTCGGCCCGACCAGCAGGATGTTCGACTTCGCCAGCTCGACGTCGTTGTTTTTCGCGCCGTGCGCCAAGCGCTTGTAATGGTTGTGCACGGCGACCGAGAGCACGCGCTTCGCGTGGCTCTGGCCGATCACATAATCGTCAAGGACCCGGCATATATCACGGGGGCCCGGCACACCGTCACGCGACTTGACCAGCGTCGTCTTGTGCTCTTCACGGATGATGTCCATGCAGAGCTCGACGCATTCGTCGCAGATAAAGACGGTTGGTCCGGCGATGAGCTTGCGGACCTCGTGCTGGCTTTTGCCGCAAAAGGAGCAGTACAGCGTGTTTTTGGAGTCGCCGCCGCTGGACTTGGTCATCGCCACTCCGTCGCTTCCCGAACGCCGGCGCTGCGGCCCGAGCCGCCGCACCGGCGCGGAGACAGGGCGTCGCCCAACACCCGTCCCCGGCCAATGAAGTATATGTGCTCGCGATGGATCAACAACTAGTTAAATCCCAACCGACCGCGACCAAGCGACTCAGGCGCCGAGCCCGGGTCACGCCCTGGCCTTTTCATCGGCAGTGGTTGGCCGCGCCTCGACGACTTCATCGATCAACCCGAACGCCTTCGCCTCGATTGGCGACAGGAACTTGTCGCGTTCGAGCGCATTGACGATCGCGTCGAGCGGCTGTCCCGTATGTTTAACGTAGATATCGTTCAAGCGTGCCCGCAAGGCCAAGATTTCGCGGGCCTGGATCTCGATATCGGTCGCCTGACCCTGCGCGCCGCCCGAGGGCTGATGGATCATGATGCGCGAATTCGGCAGCGAGAAGCGCTTGCCGGGTGCGCCCGCGCACAGCAGCAGCGACCCCGCCGACGCCGCCTGGCCGATGCACACGGTCGATACCGGCGAGCGGATGTATTGCATCGTGTCGTACATCGCCAGGCTCGATGTCACGACGCCGCCCGGCGAATTGATATAGAGCGCGATATCCTTGCTCGGATTTTCGGCTTCGAGGAACAATAGCTGCGCACAGATCAAGCTCGCTACCGCGTCGTGGATCGGCCCGACGAGGAAGATGATTCGCTCCTTCAACAACCGCGAATAGATGTCGTAGGCGCGTTCGCCGCGGTTGGTCTGCTCGACCACCATCGGCACCAGATTGTTCATGTAGACTTCATACGGGTCGCGATCGCTCATTCCTTCGCTCCTTTTGGCGCCCGCGCGCTGGCGCGGCGCGCGCCGGTTTGTCTCCGCGGTTTCTTCTCGGCCGGCTGTTCCGCCGCCGGCTCGTCGCTGTCCGCCGCCTCCTCGGCCTCGGTCAGCGCCAGCAGCTCCTGCGGGCTGACCTTGCGTTCCGTCGGCTTGGCCAACTCGACGATATAGTCCACGACCTTTTCCTCGAAAATCGGCGCGCGCAGATTGCCGGCCGCATCGGGGTTGTTGCGATAGTAGTCGAGCACCTGGCGCTCGGCGCCCGGATAACGTTGGGCTTCCCGGATCAGTGCCTGGTTGAGCTCGTCTTGAGTGACGGTGATATTGGCATTGCGTCCGACTTCGGCAAGCAGCAGGCCGAGCCGCACCCGCCGCTCGGCGAGACTCTGGTATTCGGCCTTGAGCTTTTCGTCGTTCTCGGCCGGCGCCGCTGGCTCCGGCGCGGCTTCAGCCGCGGCATCGGGCGCGGCTTCGGCCGCAGCCTCAGTCGGCGCCTCGCCCGGCGTCTCGGGCGCCTGGCCGGCGGCGTAGGTCTTCTCGGCCTCGTGCTGCCGCCAGATATTGTTGAACTCGAGCTCGACCATGCCTGGCGGCACCGGGAAGGAATAGGCCTCGGCGAGCTTGTCGAGCAGCTGCCGCTTCAGGCGCTGCCGCGTCACCGTGCCGTACTCGCGGGCGATGCGGTCGCGCATCTCCTGCTTCAGCTCGGCGAGGTTTTCGAGCCCGACCTCTTTCGCCAATTCGTCATCGATGACCGCGGGCTTCTTCTCGCGCACCTCCTTGACCTTGACCGCGAAGGCCGCGTCCTTGCCGGCGAGCTCGGCGCCGCCGTAATTCTCCGGGAAGGTGACGTTGACCGTGCGGTCCTCGCCCGGCTTGGCGCCGACGAGCTGGTCCTCGTAACCCGGCACGAACTGGCCCGAGCCCAGTTCGAGCGAGACATTCTCGCCCTTGCCGCCGGGAAACTCGACATCGCCGATCTTGCCGACGAAATCGATGACGGCGACGTCGCCCTTCTCCGCCGCCCGCTCGACCGGCTCCGATTTGCGGAACTGCTCGGCCATGCGCTCGACGGCCTGGTCGACATCGGCGGCAGGCACGTCGATCGAGAGCTTTTCGAGGCCGAGCGTGTTGAAATCGGGGGTCGGCATCTCGGGCAGCAGCTCGACCGACATGGTGTATTCGAGGTCGCCGCCCTCCGCCGCCGAGACGATCTCAACCTTCGGCGGCAATGCCGGACGGAGGTTCTGCTCGCGCATCGCCTCGGCGGAGCTGCCCTGCACCGTGTCGTTGAGCACCTCGCCGCGGATCGCGTTGCCGTAGCGCTGGCGCAGCAAGCTTTGCGGCACCTTGCCGGGGCGGAAGCCGGGCAGCCGGATCTGCCGCCCGAGTTCGGTGAGACGGTCGGCAATCCGGTTTTCGAGATCGCCGGCGGGGATGACGATCTTGTATTCGCGCTTCAGTCCGTCGGCGTTGGTCTCGGTCACTTGCATTGCATGACACTCGTGGTCTTGGGGGAAAGGCGTGACTAGCGAGCGGCGATGGTGCGGGCGGAGGGATTTGAACCCCCACGATTTTCATCGCTGGAACCTAAATCCAGTGCGTCTACCAATTCCGCCACGCCCGCCGCCAGATAACAGAACGATCGATCCCGGAGCGCCCGGGCGCGGCGCGTTCTAACATACTCGGCGAAGCTAACATAAGAGGGGCCCAGTGCATCTCAACGTTGGGCGTCAACGGTTGCGCAGCAGATGGCGCACATTGGTCGACGCGGCGACCTTCCCCTCGCCGCGATAGGCCTCGTGGTTGGCCTCGATATGATCGAGCCGGTAGAGGTAGTTGACCATGATCCCGGCCGATTGCTGCAAGCCTTTCTCGGACGTATCGCCCAGCCAGTTGAGCCGCTCGACGCGCGCGCCGTTGGTCAGGTGGAAATGCGCGACGGGGTCGAGCGCGCGGCCGGCGCGGCCCTTCTCGACCACGAGATACTGTGCGCAGAGCCGGAAGAGCGGCTCGCGCATCACCGCCGCCACGACGGAATCGCTCCGCCAGCCGGGCCGGTCGAGCAGCGCCACGAGGTCGGGTTCGCCACCGCCATTGCCATTGCCGGTCAGCGCCGCCAGCGCCTTCGCCTCGGCGGGCAGCAGCAGATCGGGACGCTGCCGCTGCTTGACGAGCCAGGCGCGGAACCCGGGAACCGGCGACAGCGTCGAGAAATTCTTCAGCCGCGGCAACTCGGCGGCGAGCGCATCGACCACGCGCTTGATGAGGAAATCGCCAAAGCTGATGCCGTTGAGGCCGCGCTGGCAGTTCGAGATCGAATAGAAGATCGCGCTGTCGGCGGCGTTGGGGTCGCCGAGCGGCGCGCTTTCGTCGAGCAGCGTGTGGATGTTGCCGGCGATCCCGTTGACCAGCGCCACCTCGACAAAGATCAGCGGCTCGTCCGGCATGCGCGGGTGAAAGAACGCAAAGCAGCGGCGGTCGGCCTCGAGCCGGTTCTTGAGGTCGTTCCAGCCCTGGATTTCGTGCACCGCCTCGTAGGCGATCAGCTTTTCGAGGAGCGCGGCGGGCGAGTCCCAGCTGATCCGCTTCAGTTCCAGGAAGCCGATATCGAACCAGTCGGCGAGCAGCTCGCGCAGATCGTCGGCGAGGCCGCGCATCGCCACGTCGCCATCGGCCAGCACGATCAGCTCCTCGCGCCGGTCGACGAGGAACTTCACCCCCTCGGGCAGCGCATTGAACTGGCGCAGCAGCCGCACGCGCGGCGCGGTCAGCGCGATGCGCAGCGCGCGCTCGGCCGCGGTGCGCTCTTCCGCCGTCTGGGCCGCGGCGAGCGCCGCGCAGCAGCGATCGGCCGCGGCCCGGTCGATATCGAATTCCTCGGCCATCACGTGCAGGAAGCGCTCGCGGCCGGCGCGGTTGAGCGCCAGATAGGTGCGGCCGAGCTCGGCGGCACGGGCGCGCGCCGTGACCTCGCCGCCGCTGCCGTCGAGGCAGCTCTGCATCTGCTGGCGCAGCCGCTGCGCGTCGTCGTCGGGCAGGTCGGGCCGCGGCGCGCCGCTCAAGACGCCGCGCGTCGAGGTCGCGATCTCGCGCCACATCAGCCGCAGCTTGGCGAGGGTCTTGTCGACAACCGTGTCGTAAAAGGCGATCGGCGCGCGCTCGCTCATACCGGTCCCGTTCGTGTTTGCGGCCACAGTGTGCGCCAATTATCACAACCGGGCGAGAACCCCGGGCAGCGTGTCGAGCAAATCCTCCGCGATCAGCCCCGCGCCAAACGCATGGGCGGCCGCGCCGTGCAGCCAGACCGCGGCCGACGCCGCCTCGAACGCCGGCATGCCTTGCGCCAAGAGACCGAGCACGAGGCCGGCCAGCACATCGCCCGAGCCGGCGGTGGCCAAGGTCGGCGGCGCGTTCTCGTTGATCGCGGCGCGGCCGTCGGGCCCGGCGACCACGGTGTCGGCGCCCTTCAGCACGACGACCGCGCCGCTCGTTGCCGCGGCACGGCGCGCGCGTTCCAGCCTGCTGCCGGAGGCATCGAAAAGCCGGGAAAACTCCCCCTCATGCGGGGTCAACACGCAGGGGCTGCTTATGGCGTCGAACAAATCCGCGGGCCGGTCGGCAAACACCGTGAGCGCATCGGCGTCAAACACCGCGCTCTTTCCGGCACTGAGGATTTTCAATGCTTTGTCGCGTGTCTCCGGCGTGGTGCCCGCCCCCGGCCCAATCAGCGCCGCATTGCGCCTTTTGTCGGCAAGCAGCGCCGCGAACCCTTCGACGCCGGCGGCCGGCATCACGATCACCCCGGTCAGCGCCGCCGCATAGATCGGAAACGCCGGCTCGGGCGCCGCGACGGTGACGAGCCCGGCGCCGACCCGCGCCGCGGCGCGCGCCGCCAGCCGCGCCGCGCCGGTCATCGCCGCGCCGCCGGCGACCAGGGCATGGCCGCGGCGGTATTTGTGACCGGCCATCTCCGCACGCGGGAAATCGCCGCGCCACCAGTCCGGATGGTTCGCGGCAGCGTCCGGCGCGATGCGATCGAGCACCTCGGGCGCAATGCCGATCTGTACGACCAGCATCTCGCCGCAATGCAGCCGCCCGGGCAGCAGGACATGCCCCGGCTTGCGGCGAAAAAACGTCACGGTCAGCGTCGCTTGCGGCGCGACGCCGCGAATCGCGCCGCTCGCGCCGTCGATCCCGCTCGGCAC
>DASZLY010000059.1:0-11042 GCA_035552135.1 Allostellaceae bacterium
CGGCGGACCTTCTCGCCATGCCATTCGAGGCCGCATTTGGTTGCGATCAGCATGCGTTTGCGGCGGTTCGGAGCGAGCGCCCGGCCGACGATCTCCTCGGCAAGCCCGAAACCGTAGACGGGCGCCGTATCGATCATGGTAATGCCATGATCCACCGCCGCCTCGATCGTACGCAATGCGCTCGGCACGTCGCTGCCGCCCCACATCCAGCCGCCGATCGCCCAAGTTCCGAGCGCGATGCGCGAGGCGACGACGTCAGGATCGCCGATTTTGATTTTCTCCATGTCGCCGATCCGGCCGGGTGACTGATGCCGGGTCGCGGGCTTTGCAACGAGAGTCTGCGGATCGGCTTGTTTTGTAGGCATCCGTTGCTCCTTCTCGATTCCGCCGGCTCGGCGGCTCTCATCGAGCAATATGGCAGTCCCCCATGACCTGAGATTCGCTGCCGGATGAAATCTTGTTTAACCAACTCGCCCGACCGTCACGGGCCCGCCGCGACCTGCTGAACGACGTTGCCGACGTCGATCGGCCGGATGCGGGCGACGCCGTTGATCGGCGAGGTGATGCAGGTATGGGCGAGCTGGGTCTGCGCATATTCGATCGCGGCTTCATCCGCCTTCACCGCCGCGCCGAACCGGCCGCTATTGGCCCTGTCGAGGTCGATTGTCTGCGGCGTGGCGTCTCCTTGGGTCAGCAGCCGCCAGTCGCGTTGAAGATTCGCCTGTGCGTTCGCGAGCCGCGCCTGATCGCGTTCCCGATTGGCGACCGCCTGATCGACTTGCGCCTGAAACGGCCGCGGATCGATCTGCGCCAGCAGGTCGCCGGCATGCAACGCTTGGCCCTCCTTGAAGGCGGTCGGCGTGAGCTGACTTGAACCTGGGTGCGGATCGTATCGGTGTCGTAGGCCTGGACGGTGCCGATGCCGCGGAGGTAGATCGGGACATCGCCGCTTTTGATCGCATCGAAACGCCCTGCCCCAAATTGGTTCGAACGCCGCATCCGGCGGATAAGTCGCGTCCGGGCAAATCACAGTAAAAGGTTGACAGCGATTCCCAGGACGATTCAAACCATTGGCAGGGGAAAGTTCATCAAGGGTGGCAGCAATGCCGTCGCGGTTTGCCATCGGCTGGCTGGCCGGCCCGCTGTGCTGCGCGTGTCTCGCGCCGGCGCTGGCGGCGGGCGAGCGGGTCGAGACGGTGCGCTTCGCCGATCCGCGCTGGCCGGCGGTGCAGGTCGTGCGCGGCCTTGGCTCGGGCCCAGGCTCAGGCGCGGCGCCCCGCCCGGTGTTTCAGGCGACCCCGGCAAATACAGAGATCGTCACCTTCGGCGATGGCAGTGGCGCGCGGGTGCAGGTGGTGCGCGGCCCAGGGGCGTCGATGCCCGGAGCGTGGTCGGCGGCCGCATCCCCGCGCTTTCCCAAATCGGCCACGGTTGAGACCGTGCGCTTCGCCGCGCTCGGCCTGCCGTCGGTCGACATCGTGCGCGGCGACACGCCGTCCAGCGATAACGGGATCGGCCTGTTTGCGGCGGCGCGTGGCGGCGAGCTCGACCGCGTCGCCTTCGCGGTGGACGGCGTCGAATCGGGGCATGGCAGCAATCTGGCGATGTGGCGGCCCGAGCCGGACGGCCCGCAAGGTCCTATGCAGGTCAGCGCTGCCGCGGCGCTCGACGTCGGCGGCGGCGACCGTTTCGACCTGCGCCAGAACCGGCTGATCGGCCGCGCCTTCCTGGCCAAGCTCTATCAGCGCTACGGCAACTGGCCGGACGCCGTTGCCGCCTATAATTGGGGGCCGGGCAATCTCGACCAGTGGATCGCCATCGGCCGCCCGGCCGAGCGACTGCCGCTCGAAACCGCGCGCTATCTGCTGCGCGTGTTGCGCGACGCGCTGCTGCTCGGCCCGTCGTGAGGGCTCAGTAGAGCGGGAGACGCCAGCCGAGGCTCGCCGCCAGCGCCACGACCATCAGAGCCAGCCAGAACCCGAGGCACGCCGCGATCAGCAGCACCTGCGGCCGCGCGGTTGAGGAAGTTGCCGCCGACCAGGCCCTTGCGAGCGCGGGAGATTCAGTGGCCATCGCGATCGCTGCTGATAATGACAGCAAGCATAGAATTGGCGGGTAGACCCCGCGGCGTCACCCTTCGCGGAAGATCAGAGCATCGCCGAGGGCCGGGGGCGGCGCCACGACGATGCGGTTGGCGATGCGGCGATGCGCGTATCCGGACTCGGCGACGCAAGCCCCGATCCGGGCGAGGCTGGCGACCGCGATCTCCGCCGCGACGAGGCACGGCAATCGCCCTTGCGGCGCGATCCCCAGCGCCTCGGCGAGATAAGCCGGTGTGGTGAAATGCAGCGCGCCGCGATCGAGCGCGATCGTCGTCACCGCACCGTCCCGGCGCGCGGCGCGGCCGGTGAAGCGGGCGTAGCGCGCCGCCGGCTCGGCCGGGTCGCCGGCAACGATCCACAGCGCGGCGAGCGCCGTCGCGCCATTCGGATGGTCGAGCATGTCCGGCAGCCAGACCAGCGGCTCGGTGTGGTGCGTCAGGAATTGCGCGCGGCCTTCCGGCATCGTGCCGTGCGCGATGCGGGCAATCGTAAAGCGCGCGAAATCGCCGCCCACCGGCCGCCGCATATCGACCAGCGGCAGGGTCGGAAACCCGGTTGCGCGGAGCCGGCGATGCTCGGCCGCCGCCTCGGCGCTGGTGAAAGCCAGGAGATGCAGCCCCGGATGATCGAGGATGCGTTCGCGCAGCTGCGCCGACAGCACCGTATCCGACGTTGCCGTCAGCAGCTCCAGATAGCCGTTGCGCAGCATCGCGCAGCGATTGCCGGTGCCCGACGGCACGGTGTTGTCGCCCTCGCGATTGGTCTGCACGGTAAACGGCGTGAGGCGAAACCCGCAGCGTTCGAGCGCGCCGGCCGCCGCGTCCATCGCCGGCACGAAGAACGCGGTATGGTCGAGGAAGATTTCACTGGGACCGGGGAGCTGCGCAGTCATTGAGGACCTCACTTTTTCTTTCGTCGCTATCTGCCCCTCACCCCACCCCCTCTCGTAAACCCGTAAACGGGAGAGGGCGCTGAGCGCAGCTAGGCGGGTGAGGGGCAGCCTCAGCTCAATACCGACAGCGCATGCCGCACGACCTTCTTGGTCAGCGTCGGAAAAGCATGATCCTTGAACTGATCGGGCCGCGCCCAGATGCCCTCCGGGGGTGTCTCGCTCGTCGCCACCCAGACCGCCAGCGTCAACGGGAAATGGGTGAAGCCGTGCCGCACCGTGCCGGGCAGCTTCGTCCATGCCGCCGCGGCCGGCGCGTGCGCCAGCGCCTCGGGATCATTCCATTCCGCCTCGCGCCACGGCGTCGACGGCACCTCGATCATCCCGCCGAGCAGGCCCTTCTCCTCACGCCGGCGCAGCAGCACCGCGCCGTCGCCGCGCTGGAGCCAGAACACCACGCCGTGGCGCAGTGGCCGCTCCGGCTTCTCGGCGCGCGCCGGCAGCTCTTCGGCGAAGCCGCCGGCACGCGCGCCGCAAGCCTCGCGCCACGGACACAGCACGCAACGCGGCTTGCGCGGCGTGCAGATCGTGGCGCCGAGATCCATCATCGCCTGGGCGAAATCGCCGGCGCGGCGCGGCGGCACGAGTTCGCGCGCCAACCTCCGCAGAAGCGGCTTCGCTGCCGGCATGGCTTCGCGCACCGCGAACAGCCGCGCAACGACCCGCTCGACATTGCCGTCGACCGCGGCCTCGCGCCGGTCGAAGGCGATCGCCGCGATCGCCGCCGCGGTGTAATCGCCGATCCCCGGCAACGCCCGCAGCCCGACGGCATCATCCGGGAAATCACCGGCATGGCGCTCGGCGACCGCCTTGGCGCAGGCGTGGAGGTTGCGCGCCCGCGCGTAGTAGCCGAGGCCCTGCCACTGATGCAGCACTTCGTCGAGCGAGGCGTTCGCCAGCGACAAAACATCGGGCCAGCGCGCCACGAATCGGTCAAAATAAGGCGCGACCGTAACGACCGTCGTTTGCTGCAGCATGATCTCGCTGAGCCAGACCCGGTACGGGTCAGCCCGCACGCCGGGTCTGGCGCGCCACGGTAGATCGCGGCGATGACGGTCGTACCACGCGAGCAAAAGCGCGGGATCGGGCCGGGGATCGAATCGGGATGACGGCATGAGCAAAGCGAATCTACCCGGCGGCGGCGGCGCAGGCGAGCGCCGGCCGGGGTTCCGCGCCGCCGGGGCGAGCCTGCAACGCATTGTCGGGCCGGTTGTCGGGCGGCATGGCGGCGGAATCCTCGTGCGGCTCAAGACGGAATGGACGGCGATCGTCGGCCCCGAGCTGGCCGGCGCGACCTGGCCCGACGCGCTGTCGCGCGACGGCACGCTGCGGCTGCGCGTCGCCTCGGCCCAGGCGCTCGCCGTGCAGCATCGCACGCCGCTCGTCATCGAGCGGGTCAATCTCTTCTTCGGCCGGGAGGTGGTGACGCGCCTGACGCTGATGCAAGGCCCATTGCCCTTGCCGCCGCCGCCGCCAACCCCGGCGACCCGGCCGCTCGGGCGCGACGAAGCCGCCGCACTCGACCGTCAGCTCGCCCCCGTCGCCAGCCCCGAGCTGCGCGAATCTCTCGCCCGGCTCGGCCGCCGGGTGATCGGCGCGAGCTGAGCATGGCGGGCGTTGCAGGAGCCGAACGAACCCTCTAACATCAACATCTGGTAGTGAGGATCCCTTCGATGCGGGACATCTGGTTTGCGGCGATCGCCCTTCTGACCCTGGCCGGGCCTTTGCCCGCGCTCGCGCAGCCGCCGGCGACGCCACCTTCCGCCGCCACCCAGGCGGCCGCCCTCAAGCTCACCCCGGACGACCGGATTCTCGGCAAGACCGACGCGCCGGTGACGATCGTCGAGTATGCCTCGCTCACCTGCCCGCACTGCGCGCATTTCGCGACCGAGGTGGAGCCCAAGATCAAGGCGAAATGGATCGATACCGGCAAGGCGAAGCTGGTGCTGCGCGATTTCCCGCTCGACGAGCCCGCCTTGCGCGCCGCGATGATTACCCGCTGCGCCCCGCCCGACAAATTCTACCCCCTTGTCGACCTGTTCTTCGGCAAGCAGCAGCAATGGGTGCTCGCCAAGGACTACAAGGCGGAGCTCGCCAAGCTGGCGCTGCTCGGCGGGATCAACAAGAGCCAGTTCGATGCATGCCTCGCCAGCAAGGCGGGCGAAGACGCCGTGCTGAAGAGCCGCCTCACCGCGACGCAGGATCTGGCGGTCAACGCGACGCCGACCTTCTTCATCAACGGCGTCAAGTTCGAGGGTGCCCCCGAGGAAGACGCGCTCGACGCGGCCATCTCCAAAGCCGCGGGGTCGTGATCGCCCGATGCAGGTAGAGCGTCTCCGTCTCGCCGGGTTCAAGTCGTTCGTCGATGCGACCGAGCTGCCGATCGAGCCCGGGCTGACCGGCATCGTCGGGCCGAACGGCTGCGGCAAGTCGAACCTGGTCGAGGCGCTGCGCTGGGTGATGGGCGAGGCGTCCGCGCGGCGGCTGCGCGGCGGCGAGATGGACGATGTGATCTTCGCCGGCTCGTCCAGCCGGCCGGCGCGCAACATCGCCGAGGTGTCGCTCACCGTCGACAATGCCGGGCGCGACGCGCCGGTGGCGTTCAACGACCGCGACGCGATCGAGATCGTCCGCCGCATCGATCGCGGCTCGGGCTCGTCCTACCGCGTCAACGGCCGCGAGACCCGTGCCCGCGACGTGCAGCTATTGTTCGCCGATGCGGCGACCGGCGCGCATTCGGGCGGCATCGTCAGCCAGGGGCGAATCGGCGCGCTGATCGCCGCCAAGCCGAGCGATCGCCGCCAGCTGCTCGACGAAGCGGCCGGCACTGCCGGGCTCTATCAGCGCCGCCACGAGGCGGAGCTGAAGCTGAAGGGCGCCGAGGACAACCTGCTGCGTGTCGACGACGTCACCGCGACGATGACCGTGCAGCTCGACGGGCTGAAGCGCCAGGCGCGCCAGGCGCAGCGCTACCGCCGCCTGTCGGAACAGATTCGCCGCACCGAGGCGCGGCTGCTCGAAGCGCGCTGGCGCGACGCGCAGGCCGAGGCCGAGCGGGTCGCCGCCGCGCTGCGCGAGGCCGAGCGCGCGGTCGCCGCCGCGACCGAGAGCGCCGCCGGCGCCGAGCGGCAGCGCGCCGCCGCCGAGGCGGCGTTGCCGCCGCTTCGCCTCGACGAGGCCGCGGCTTCCGCCGCGCTGCACCGGCTCAACCACGCGCGCGAGGCGCTCGACCAGGAGCTGGCGCGCATCGCCGCGGCGCGCGAGGAAGCCGGCCGCCGCCGCGAGCAGCTCGCCGGCGATGCCGGACGCGAGGACGAGCACGTCGCCGATGCCGATGCCGCGCTGGCGCGCCTCGCCGAGGAGCGCCGCGCGCTGGAGCGCGCCGAAGCCGGCGATGCGACGGCGCGCGCGGCGGCGGCAACGGCGCTCGAACGCGCCGCCGCCGAGCTCGCCGCGGCCGAGATCGGCCTGCAGCAGATGACCGAGGCCTGCGTCACCGGCGAAGCGCGCCGCGGTGCGCTGGAACGCCGCCGCGCCGAGCTCGCCGAGCGTCAGCGCCGGCTGCGCCAGCGGCTCGACGAGAACGCCGCGCAGCGCGTCGCGCTCGCCGCGGCCGAGGTGCCGCGGGCGGCAATCGACGCGGCGGCGGCCGCCGTCGCCGAAGCGGCAGCGCAGATCGAGACCGCGCGCGCCGAGGCCGCCGCCGTCGCCGAGCGGGTGACGGCGGCGCGCGCCGACGAGACGCGAACGATCGACGCGGCGCGCGAGGCGGAGCGCGCGCTGGCGCGGCTCAAGGCCGAGGCCGATGCGCTCGCCAGCATTCTCGCGCCGCCACGATCGCAGGCGGCCGGCGACCGGCCGGCCGTGCTGTCGCAGCTCGACGTGCCGGCCGGGCTCGAGACCGCGGTCGCGGCGCTGTTCGACGATGAGCTCGCCGCGCCGCTGCTCGACGCGCCGGGCGATGCCGCGCGCGGCTGGCTGACGCTGCCGCCTTTCGCCGCGCCAGCCGCGCTGCCGGCCGGTGCGCAACCCTTCGCCGCGAGCGTCGGCGTGCCGCCGGCGCTCGCCCGCCGCCTGTCGCAGACCGGGCTGGTCGCCGGCGAGACCGAAGGTGCGGCGCTGCAAAGCCTGCTCGCGCCGGGCCAGCGTCTCGTCGATCGCGCCGGCAGGTTGTGGCGCTGGGACGGGTTCATCCGGATGGCGCCTGGCGATGGCGGCGCCGCCGAGCAGCTGCGCCACCGCAACCGGCTGGCCGCGATGACTGGCGAGATCGCCGCCGCCGAGGCCGCATCGCAGGCGCGCGAGACCACAGCCGCGGCTGCCCGCGCGCGTTCCGCCGCCGCCGCCGCCGCGGAGCGTGACGCCACCGCCGCGCTGCGCCGCGGCGAGGAGGCGCTGGCGCGTCACCGCGCCGCCGAAATCGAGCTGTCGCGCCGCGCCCTCGGCGCCGAAACGCGGCTCGCCGCGCTCGCCGACGCGGCCGAGAAGCTCGCCGTTGAGCTTACCGAAGCCGACTTGCAGCTTGCCGAGGCCGAGCGCGCGCTGGCGCTGACACCCGACCCGGCGCTGGCGCGCGCCGGGCTCGACGGCGCGCGCGCCCAGGCCGCATCGGCACGGCGCCACGAGAGCGAGGCGCAGGCGGCGCTCGCACGTCTGGCGCAGGAGAGTGAATCGCGACGCCGGCGGATGACGGCGGTCGGCGGCGAGAGCCAGTCATGGCAGCAGCGCCGCGAGCGCGCGCTGGCGCAGCGCCGCGCGCTCGGCGAGCGGCAGGCCGCGCTGGCGGCGGAGATCGAAGCGCTCGCCGCGCGGCCGGCGGAAATCGCCGCCGAGATCGGCGCCCTGCGCGACAAGGCGGGCGAGGCCGCCGCCGCGCATCGCGCCGCCGCCGATGCGCTGGCGCTTGGCGAGACGCGGCTGCGCGAGGCAGGCGAGGTCGCCCGGCGCGCCGAGCAGGGCCTCTCGGCGGCGCGCGAGGAGCGCGCGCGCTGCGAGGTGCGGCGCGAGGCGGCCGGCGCGGCGCTGGCGCGGCTGCGCGACGACATTCGCGACCGGCTCGAAACCCTCCCCGAAGCGCTCGCCGAGCTGACCGCGTTGGATGACGAGCCCGGCGACCCGGCGCAACTCGACGCGCGGCTCGACCGCCTCACTCGCGAGCGCGAGGCGATCGGCCCGGTCAACCTCGTCGCCGAGCGCGAGGCCGAGGAGGTCGAGGCGCGGGTCGAAAGCCTGCAGCGCGAGCGCGCCGAGCTGGCCGAGGCGATCGCCCGGCTGCGCCGCGGCATCGCCGCGCTCGACCAGGAAGGCCGCAAGCGCCTGCAGGCCGCGTTCGCGATCCTCAACGAGCATTTTTCGACGCTGTTCCAGCGCCTCTTCGGCGGCGGCCGGGCGCATCTCGCATTGACCGATGCCGAGGACCCGCTCGAAGCCGGGCTCGAAATCATGGCGAGCCCGCCGGGCAAGCGGCTGCAGGCGCTGTCGCTGCTCTCCGGCGGCGAGCAGGCGCTGACCGCAATCGCCCTCATTTTCGCGGTGTTCCTCACCAACCCGGCGCCGATCTGTGTGCTCGACGAGGTCGACGCGCCGCTCGACGACGCCAATGTCGACCGCTTCTGCCGGCTGATCGCCGAGACCGCCGGCGCCACCGGCACCAAATTCCTGCTGATCACCCATCATCGCATCACGATGGCGCATATGGACCGGCTGTTCGGCGTGACGATGCCCGAGCGCGGCGTTTCACAGCTGGTTTCGGTCGATCTCGCGCGCGCCGCCGAGATGCGCGAGCCGGCCTACGCGGCGGCGCAATAGACCGAAAGGCAATGCGCGCCATGGTGGTTTTCGCCGCATCGGCGCGCGCCGGCGGCATGGCAGCCAGACCATAGGATAAAGTATTGATAACCAATATGTTTTAATGCCTGTGCGGAACCGGCCTCGGCTTGACAGCCTATTCCCGCGCCACTATGGTGCGCGCCGTTTCGGCCGGCGGCGGTCGGGGCTGGCAAGGCATTGGCTGGGCGCACCATGAGCGACGACCGGCCAAGCGATGCGCTAGCGCGATTGGCCGCGAGGTTGGACAAGGCGCGGGCGCAGGGGAGTGAGCGGCCTGTTGACGACGGCAGCAATGCCGGGCAGCAGCAGGCCCTTGGGATCGGCTTCCGCATCGGGATTGAGTTTGTCGTCGCGATTCTCGTCGCGATAGGGTTGGGGTGGGCGTTCGATCATGTGCTGGGCACCCGCCCGTTCGCGACGATCGTGATGTTCTTCCTCGGGGTCGCTACGGGCATGCTGAACGTCTACCGCGCGATCACCGGGCAAAGCGCGGCGGTCGGCTTCCGCCGGCCGCGGCAGGATGGGAACAGGAAAGACTGACGTGGCGCTGGAGCTGCACCCGCTCGAACAGTTCAAGATCGCACCGCTGATCCCGATCCATATCGGCGGGCTCGACCTGTCGTACACCAATGCGGCGCTGTTCATGACCATCGCCGTGGTGCTGATCACCGCGCTCTTGGTGCTCGGGACGAAGCGCGGCGCGTTGGTGCCGGGGCGATGGCAGTCGGTCGCGGAAATGAGCTATGAGTTCGTCGCCGACATGGTGGAGACCAATGCCGGGCACGGCGCCGAGCCGTATTTCCCGTTCGTCTTCACGCTCTTCATGTTCGTGCTGTTCTCGAACGCGCTGGGACTCATTCCCTACAGCTACACGGTGACGAGCCAGATCATCGTCACTTTCGCGCTCGCCGCGGTCGTCTTCATCGGCGTTACCATTATCGGCTTCGTCAAGCACGGCGCGCATTTCGGCCGGCTGTTCGTGCCCGAGGGCGTGCCGATTGTGCTGCTGCTGCTCCTGGTGCCGATCGAGCTCCTGTCGTACTGCATCCGGCCGTTCACGCTGTCGATCCGCCTCTTCGCCAACATGCTCGCCGGGCACACGATGCTGGCGATTTTCGGCGGCTTCGCGGCGAGCGTCGGGCTGTTGGCGATTTTACCGGTCGCGCTCGACGTCGCGATTCTCGCGCTCGAAGTGCTGGTGGCGGCGCTGCAAGCCTATGTCTTCGCGATCCTCACCTGCCTCTATCTGCGCGATGCGCTCCACCTCCACTGATCGCAACCGTTCTACACCCAGGGGATTCTCATGGACCTTGCTTCCGCGAAAATGATCGGCGCCGGCCTGGCCTGCATCGCGCTTGTCGGCGCCGGCATTGGCATCGGCAATGTGTTCTCGTCGCTGATCAGCGCGGTTGCGCGCAACCCGGCGGCGCAGGCGCAGGTGCAGCCCTTCGCGTTTCTCGGCTTCGCGCTCGCCGAGGCGACGGGCCTGTTCGGGCTGGCGATCGCCTTCCTGATCCTGTTCGTGTTCTAGGAATCCGGGCCGGCGCATGCCGCAGCTCGACTATCATACCTTCGTCCCGCAGCTTGTCTGGCTGGCGATCACGTTCGTCGTGCTTTACGTGCTGATGTCGCGGCTGGCGCTGCCCAAGGTCAGGGCGGCGATCGACGGGCGGCGCCACCAGCTCGACAGCGACCTCGGCAGCGCCGCCGCGCTCAAGGACGAGGCCGAGGCGACGCTCGCGGCGTATCAGAAGACGCTGTCCGACGCGCGGACCGCGGCGCAGGAGGTGCTGCGCCAGACCGGCGAGAAGCTCGCGGCCGAAGCCGCCGAGCGGCAGCACCAGCTCGCGGCTAGCCTCGCCGAGCAGATCGCCGCAGCCGAGGCCCGCATCGCCGCCGGCAAGGAACAGGCGCTGGGCGAGATTCGCGGCATCGCCGCCGAGGTCGGCACCGCGGTCGTCGAGAAACTGACCGGCGCCGCGCCCGACGCCGCGGCAATGAGCGGCGCCGTGGGCCGCGCGCTGAACGGGCGGGGCGCGTGATGGAATTCGTTCGCGAATCCGAATTCTGGGTTCTCGTCGCGGCGGTGATCTTTGTCGTGCTGGTATTTCGCCCGGTCGGCCGCACGCTGACCGGCGGGCTCGATGCACGCGCGGCACGCA
>DASZLY010000060.1:0-6892 GCA_035552135.1 Allostellaceae bacterium
TCGCTGTAATATCAGTGAAAACAGAAGGCGGGATGGACGGGATCGACCTGCCGGGCGCATAGTTTGCGCCAGAGATGCTGCTGCTACGCGAGGCGCAAATGTCGGTGCAAGATGTCCGGTTCGACGGCGCCGTGAGCTGGCGGTCGAACGCGCTCTCCGAGGTGCCGTTCCGGGTCTACACCGACCCCGAGCAATACGCCCTTGAGCAGGAGCGCATCTTCAAGGGCGAGGCGTGGAGCTATCTCTGTCTCGCCGGCGAAATTCCCAATCCGGGCGACTGGGTGACGACGACGGTCGGCGAGGTCGCGGTCATCGTCGCGCGCGACACCGACGGCGGCATCAACGCCTTCGTCAATCGCTGCGCTCACCGCGGCAATTTGCTGTGCCTCACCAACAAGGGCAGCGGGCGCGAGATCACCTGCATCTATCACGGTTGGAGCTACGATCTCGGCGGCCAGCTGACCGGTGTCGCGTTCGAGCGCGGGGTCAGGCGCCAAGGCGGCATGGCGCCCGAGTTCCACAAGGAGGAGCACCACCTCCAGCGGCTGCGCGTCGAGGAACTGTGCGGGCTGGTGTTCGGCACGTTCAGCGATACCGTCGCCGATTTGCAGAGCTATTTCGGCGAGACGGTGGTGGGCGGCGTGCGCCGCGTGCTGGAGGGGCGCTCGGTGCACATCATCGGCCGCTCGACGCAGATCCTGCCGAACAACTGGAAGCTCTATTTCGAGAACGTCAAGGACACCTACCACGCCTCGATCCTGCACTCGTTCCTGACGACGTTCCACATCAACCGGCTGTCGATGCCGGGCGGGATCAACATCAGCGACGACGGCGGCAGCCATTTCAGCTTCGCCAAGCTCGACTACGCCGCCGAGGACGCCGACTACAAGGCGGCCAATCTGCGCTCCGACACCGACCTGAAGCTCGCCGACAATTCGGTGGTCGAATCGGTCGACGAGTTCGGCGACCAGATCTCGGTGATGATCCTCACCGCCTTCCCCAACATGGTGCTGCAGCAGGTGCGCAACACGATCGCGGTGCGGGTCATCCGGCCGCGCGGCGTCGACAAGACCGAGCTCGAATGGGTGCATCTCGGCTTCGACAGCGACGACGATTCGATGCAGGAGCGGCGGCTGCGCCAGGGCAATCTGATCGGCGCCGCCGGCTATATCTCGATGGAAGACGGCTGCGTCGGCGGCTTCGTGCAGCGCGCGCTGCAATATAATGACGACGGCGACGGCATCGTCATGATGGGCGGCCACGACGCGCAGTCACAGCAATTCCGCGCCAGCGAGGCGGCGATCCGCGGCTTCTGGAAGAAATACCGCGCGCTGACCGGGGTCTGAGTAACCACCGATGTCCGATCTCGATGTGCGGCTCGGCATCAACGAGCTGATCGCCGCC
The DNA here is from genome assembly GCA_035552135.1 of Allostellaceae bacterium. GTDB lineage: Bacteria > Pseudomonadota > Alphaproteobacteria > ATCC43930 > CGMCC-115725 > DATARH01. The sequence continues at coordinate 1,405 of DASZLY010000060.1, forward strand.
TATGCTGATTGCATCGATGACGACCGGCTCGAGGAATGGCCGGATTTCTTTACCGAACCGTGCCGCTACTTGGTGACCGACCGGGCGAGCCACGAGGCCGGGCTGAAGCACGGCGTCATTTATTGCGCCTCAAAGGGCATGCTGGCCGACCGGGTGACGTCGCTCCGACGGGTGCTGATGTTCGAGGCGCACCGCTATAGGCATCTCATCGGCCCGACGCGCATCCTGAAGATCGACGGCGGCACGGCCGAGACCGCGTCCAACTTTTTTCTCGCGCGGATCATGCATGACGGCGGCACCAGCCTCTTCGCCACCGGCCGCTATCTCGACCGCATCGACGTGAGAAGCGAGCCTTACCGTTTCAGCGAACGCCTCGTCGTGCTCGACAGCCAGAAGATCGACACGCTGCTCGTCATCCCGCTGTGAGCGATCAGGACATCCTGTTCGCGCGCCGGGGCGGCGTCGGCAAGATCTTGCTCAACCGGCCGCACGCGCTTAATGCGTTCACCCGCGGCATGTATCGGCTGTTCGACGCAAGGCTGCGCGGCTGGGCGGCCGATCCGGAGGTCCGCGCGGTGGTGGTAGAAGGCGCCGGCGATCGTGCGTTCTGCGCCGGCGGCGACGTGCGCGCGGTGTACGAGGCCGGCAAGGGGATCAGCGGCGACCCCGGCTACACCAGCGTGTTCTTCGCCGAGGAATACCGCATCATCCGCTTCCTGCACCGCTACAAGAAGCCGTATCTGACGATCCTCGACGGCATCACGATGGGCGGCGGCGCCGGGGTGTCGGTCAACGGCGCCTATCGGATCGCCACCGAAAAGACGATGTTGGCGATGCCCGAGACGTCGATCGGCCTCTTTCCCGATGTCGGCGCGACGCGCTTCCTCAATCTCTGTCCCGGGCAGATCGGGCGCTATCTCGGGCTGACCGGCGCGCGATTGGAAGCGGCCGACGCGCTCGATTGCGGGCTCGCGACGCATTTCGTGCCGCGCGAGCGGGTGCCCGCGCTGACCGAAGCGCTGGAACGCATGGCGTGGGTGGATGGCGGCGAGCATTCGCAGGTCGAGGCGCTGCTCGGCGATTTCGCGGCCAATCCGGGAGCGCCGCCGCTCGCCGCGCGCCGCGCGGCGATCGACCGCTGCTTTGCCGGCGAGACGATCGAGGCAATCCTCGCCGCGCTTGAGGCCGAAACCGAGGATCGCGATTGGGCGGCGGAAACTCGCGCCACACTCCTGACGAAATCGCCTACCAGTCTGCGCATTACGCTGCGTCAGCTCGTCGTCGGCCGGGGTTACGATCTCGACGATGCGCTGAGGCTCGAATATCGGCTGACCCAGCACGTTATGGCGGCGCACGATTTTTACGAGGGGGTGCGCGCCGCGCTGGTCGACAAGGACCAGCAGCCGCGCTGGCGGCCGGCGAGCCTCGGCGAGGTCGACGAGGCTATGGTGGCGGCGTATTTCGCCTCGCTCGGCAAGGGCGAGTTGGCGTTGGACTAGCGGGAGGGACGGACTTATGGCGACGATCGGCTTTATCGGACTGGGCAATATGGGCGCGCCGATGGCCGCCAACCTCATGAAGGCGCAGCACAAGGTCACCGGCTACGATGTCGTCGCCGGGCCCGCCGGCAATCTCGAGCTGCAGGGCGGCAAGGCGGCGGCGAATGCTGCCGAGGCGGCCGCCGCGGGCGACATCGTCGTCACCATGCTGCCGGCTGGTCCCCAGGTCCGCGCGGTCTATCTCGGCCCCGACGGCATCATCGCCAAGGCGAAGAAGGGCGCGCTCCTGATCGACTGCTCGACGATCGACGTCGAGACCGCGCGGCTGGTCACCGAGGAAGCGAAGAAGGCCGGGTTCGAGATGCTCGACGCGCCGGTTTCGGGCGGCGTCATGGGGGCGCAGGGCGGCTCGCTGACCTTCATGGTCGGCGGCACCGAGGCGGCGTTCAAGAAAGGCCGGCCGATCCTCGCCAATATGGGGCGCACGATCGTCCATGCCGGCCCGGCGGGCAGCGGACAGATCGCCAAGATCTGCAACAACATGATGCTCGCCGTGTCGATGATCGGGGTGTGCGAGGGCTTCGCGCTCGCCGAGCGGCTGGGGCTGCCGACGCAGACCTTGTGGGATATTTGCAGCACCTCGACGAGCCAATGCTGGGCGATGAACAATTACTGCCCGATGCCCGGCCCGGTGCCGGCGGCGCCGTCGAACCGTGGCTACCCGGCGGGCTTCACCGCGGCCAACATGCTGAAGGATTTGCGCCTGTCGCAGGCGGCTGCGGGGCAGGCCGCGGCAGCGACGCCGATGGGTGCGGCGGCCGCCAACCTCTACCAGCTCTTTGTCGATGGCGGGCGCGGCGCGCTCGATTTTTCCGCGATCATGCAGCTGGTGCGGCGCAGCGGCGCGGGCGGCTGAAACGAGATAGCTCGTGAGAACGAAAAATTAACACAAACCTCGTTAGGTTTTCGTCACGACTGCCTAGCGAGGCGAGGGATGAATAACGGTTATCTCGAAGTGATCTCGCTCGTCGAGCGGCTTCACCGGCATTTTCTTGAGGTGGTGAAGCTCGAGCTCGACGGGCTCGGTATTCACGACATCAACAACGTGCAAGGGCTTATGCTGTTCAATATCGGCGACGCGGAGATGACCGTCGGCGAGTTGACGCTGCGCGGCTGCTATCTCGGCTCCAACGTCTCGTACAACGTGAAGAAGATGGTCGAGAACGGCTATCTCTCGCAGGAGCGCTCGGTGCACGATCGCCGCTCGATCCATGTGCGGCTGACCGAAAAGGGCGCCAAGCTGCGCGACCGGCTGCAGACGATGCATCAGCGTCATGTCGAGATGCTGACCCAGACGGCGATCACCGACGAGGACCTTTCGGCGGCGACCGTGACGCTGCGCCGGCTCGAGCGCTTCTGGATCCGCGCCGGCGATCTGGTGCAGCGCCCGGGACAATACGCGGCGTAAGCGCCAAGGATTTGACCTCGACGCGGCGGGCTGCAATTTTGCAGCCCGTTTTGCTTTGCGTCCGCGCTGGCGGACGCGGCGCCGCGTTTCGAGAGGAGCAACTATGCCGCATCTGATGGACCTCGCCCCTGGTCTCACCGCCGCCGGGGCGCTGAGCGCCGACGATATCGCGGCGCTCGCCGCCTCGGGTGTGAAGACGATCGTCAACAACCGTCCCGACAATGAAGACCCCGGCCAGCTGCCGGCCGACGAGGCGCGGAAGCTGTGCGCCGCCCACGGCGTCGCCTACCACCACATCCCGTTTGTCGCGGCGACGCTGAGCCGCGCCGATATCGACGCGTTCGACGCGGTGCTCAACAGCGCGCCGCAGCCGGTCGTCGCACATTGCCGCAGCGGCACGCGCTCGACGATGATCTGGGCGCTGACCCGGATGCGGCAGGGCGAGGACCCGGCGGCCCTGGTCGCGCTCGGCGCCCGCAACGGCGTCGACATCGCGGCGCTCCCGGCGCTGGCGGCAAAGCTGCTCTAGCGGCCGCGTTGGCGGGCGACGGCGAGCCGCGCTGGGTCTCGGTCGAGGCGGTCGTCGCGCTCAACCGGGAAGAGGTCGCGCAAACCGGCGAGCCGCACGAGCTGCGCGACCGCGCGGCGCTGGAGATCGCGGTTAGGCGGCCGTGGAATGTCTGGGTCTATTTCATGGATCGCGACTTCGCGACCTTGGCGATGTCGCTGCTGGTCGCGCTCGCCGGCGCCAAGGCTTTCGCCGCCGGCAACGAGCGCACCGCCTATCATGCCGCGGTCGCCTTGCTCGCGGCGAACGGCTTCGCGGTCGATCTCGGCGGCGCCCGCGAGCAGGCCGAGGCGCGGCTCTTCGAATATTTTCGCGGGCGGCTCAGCCAGGCCGGGGTCGCGGAATGGTTCCGCACGTGGATACATCCGGCCGGTCGGCACGAATAATGCTGTGCATCCTCGCGATAAGGAGGCGGCATGGCAAAATATCTCACCAATGCGTTCACTGGGCTGCTGATCGTCGCGCCGGCGGCGCTTGCGGCGCTGCTGGTCTCGGGCGTGCTGGTAACGGCGGCGCCTTGACCCTGCTCGCGGCCACGATACGCACATAAAAAGGGCGCCGTGTGGCGCCCTTTTTTGCGGAAGCGCGCGACTTCTACTTTTTCGTGCGGCCGGCACGCCGGCCGGTGCCGCGACCGAGGCCGATCTTCTTGGCGAAATCCGAGCGCTGTTGCGCGTATTTCGGCGCCACCATCGGGTAATCCGGCTGCAGGTTCCACTTCGCCCGGTATTCGTCGGGCGAAAGATTGTACGTCGAGCGCAGATGCCGCTTCAGCATCTTCAGCTTCTTGCCGTCTTCAAGACAGATGAGGTACTCCGGCGTGATCGACTTGCGCACGGGTACCGCGGGCTTCAACACTTCCGGCGCGGTCTCGATAACCTGGCCGTCGAGCGAACGCAGCGAGTTGTAAACCGTGTGGATCACGTCGCCGAGTTGGCCGGTCGCCAATGTATTATTGCTCACATAGGCGGCCACGACTTCCGTGGTCATTCGCAACAATTCTTCTTCGGCCGATTTCGGCACTCCTGCTTCCGCCATATCCTTCCCCGCCGGGTAGTGTGGATGTTTCCAAGGTGATAATTGCAGCCGCATTTTTTCGTGTCAACGAAAACCCCGGCGGTCATTAGTAATAATCGGAAACGAGTTTTCCCGGTGACTTGATTATAGCTGAGAAGCTGGAGTCTGTGCGTGTGATCTCCGGCGGAGACTCGGGCGTGATTAAGGTTTGTGCTTGTCCGCACGGGGAACGATCGGTTTGTTGCTGTGGCGATATCGCCGATTGGGGACGCCATCGACGCGAGGTCTGGTAGCCCGCTGACATCGGCGACCGAGATATGGTAGGCTACCCGTGCCGGCACCGACGATCGCGCCGGCAACCGCCAGTTTCCCGCATGCCATAGGTGACCCCCTGTCCGATCTCGCCGTTTCCGCTTCCGCCGCCGGCCAATCTCCGGATGTTCCCGCCGGGTTCTTCACCGGCTGCCTCGCCGCCATCGACCCCGAGCTGGCGACGGCGGTCGCGCAGGAGTTGCATCGCCAGCAATCGCAGATCGAGCTGATCGCCAGCGAAAATATCGTGTCGCGCGCAGTCCTCGAGGCGCAGGGCTCGGTGCTCACGAACAAATACGCGGAAGGCTATCCCGGCCGCCGCTACTACGGCGGCTGCGAGTTCGTCGATGTCGCCGAGCGGCTGGCGATCGAGCGCGCGAAGCAGCTCTTCCATTGCGGCTTCGCCAATGTCCAGCCGCATGCTGGCGCACCGGCCAATGAGTGCGTGTATCTGGCGCTCTTGACGCCGGGCGACGCGATCCTCGGCATGTCGCTCGCCGCCGGCGGGCACCTGACGCATGGCGCGGCGCCCAATATTTCGGGCAAATGGTTCAAGGCGGCGCATTACGGCGTGCGCGCCGACACCGCGCAGATCGATTTCGACGAGGTCGAGCGTCTCGCCGT
>DASZLY010000061.1:0-14092 GCA_035552135.1 Allostellaceae bacterium
CGCGCCGATGATCGACGGCGAGGCCAATCGCGAGCTGTTCGAGGAACAGGTCGAGATCATCATGAAGGCGTTCAACAACGAGAGCTTCTCGCACAAGGGCCGGCATTACACGCTGCCGCCCGCCGTGCCCTATCGCGGCTATGATTTGAAGGAGCTGAGCCTGGTGCCGCGCCCGGTCAATATGCCGGTCGAATGCTGGCAGCCGATCGTCAGCGCCAGCCCGCGCGGGCTCGACTTCATGGTGCGCCACAACATTAACGGCGCGGTCGGCGGCGGTGCGGCGACGATGTCGGCCGGGCCGATCCAGGGCTACATGGACGCCGCGCACCGCGCCGGCAAGAATTTGAAACTCGGCGAGAACCTGACCATCGGCATCCACTTCATCGTCGGCAAGACCAAGGAGGCGGCGCTCAAAGCTCTGAAGCCGCTTTATGAAGAGCATGCCAAGATGTTCGCGCCATTGGGTTTTGTGCCCGGCCTGACGCCGGCGCAGGTCGGCGCGGTCGCCAAGCGCGGCGGCTGGGACGCGGCCGGCGTGCCGAGCGTCGAGCACTATGTCGGGCTCGGCTCGTGGTTCGCCGGCACGCCGCAAGACCTCGTCGAGCGGCTGAAAAAGATCGAGGAAGACTATCCCGGCATGGAGCTGATGAGCCTGTCGCCGCCGCTCACCACGCCCAAGGCGCTGATGCTCGAGCAGTTCCACATCGTCGCCGAAGAGGTCATGCCGCATTTCCGCGCGAAGCCGGCGATGAAAGACGCGGCGAAGTGACCCCGTAACTGGGCGGCCGCGGTGCGGGCAGAAAAGGCGTTCTTTGTCTAACTGGTCGCAAGCGGCCTGCGCGGGACGGTTTACATCGGCGTCACCTCGAACTTGTTGAAACGGGTATGGGAACACAAGATCAAGGCCGTGCTCGGCTTCACCACCAGGTACGGTATCGACCGGCTGGTTTGGTGCGAGGCGCATCCGACTGCCGAAAGTGCGATCCGGCGTGAGAAGCAATTGAAGGAATGGAAGCGCGAGTGGAAGTTCAACCTGATCGAGCGCGATAACCCGCATTGGCTTGATTTGTATAAAGACTTGAGCCCCTAACCAGCGTCGTCGCGGCGCAGGCCGGGACCCACGTCAGCCGTAGATACCGGCCTTCGCCGGTATGACGGTAAAAATATTACGCTTCAGTTGTGCATGATAATTATCGAGCATGGCCTTCAGCATAACCTCAGCTTTCTACCTCCTCTGCGCGGCGATCGCGCTCGGCGCCGCGTTGGCGTTGCCTTATATGCATGGTGCCGTGAAGCGGCTGCCCTGGCTGATTCGGGTCGTGCACGGCGTGCTCGGGGCGGCAGGGCTGGCGGCGCTGCTGCTGGCGTTGCGCTCCGGCCTGCCACCTTCGGCGATGGGGACGGAGGGGTTCGGCCCCGCCGCGGCCGGGTTTGTCGCGCTCGCTTTCGTACTGGGGCTGGCGATTGCGCTGTTCCGGCGGCGGCCGCCGGGCGTCCTCGTCGCGGCCCATGCAAGCCTGGCGATCGCCGGGTTCGTCGTGCTGTGGACGCTGGCGAGCCTCGGTTAGGGTGCGAGGCGGCGCGCCGAATTGGCCATGCCGATCAGCGCGACGCCGCCGAACACCAGGTCGATGCCGACGAGCAGGCCCAGCGCCCAGGCGAGCGTCCCCGGCAGCCCGGTGATGATGATGAGCGCGAGGATCAGATCCATCACCCCGCCGAGCATCATCCATTCCCAGCGGCCGGAGAGCTCGCGGCGGTGCTCGAACGCCATGACGATGATGATGACGCCGTCGACCACAAAGAACGCGATCAGCACATAGGTGAGGGTCGCGACGCCGGCGGCCGGGTTCGACAGCAGGATGCCGCCGGCCAGCACCGCGACCGCCGCCGAGATCAGCGCCCACCAGAAGCCGGGCGCGTTCCTCTGGTAGAAGGTCGCGGCCAGCCCGACGATGCCGCCGAACAGGAACAGCCAGCCGAGCACGACCGTCACCGCGAGGCCGGCAAGGGGCGGCAGCGCGATCGCCATGATCCCGAGGATCACCAGCACGATCCCCTCGGCGAGAAACGCGCGCCAATGGTCGTACAGCGAGCGGCGCAACGCGCGATTCAAATCGGGCTGGTTCGGCGACATGGCTTTCTCCTTCGAGCCATTGCGTCACACATAGATGTGCGTGTCGGTGCGCAACAAAAAGCCCCTCCGCCGCGGAGGGCGGAGGGGCTTTGCCGGCGGCGCCCGGGGCTAGGCGTGGTTCGCCGCGTAGCGCGAGTTCCGCAGCACCCGGCCCGGCAGGTTGCCGGTATGGTTGCCTTCCTTCATCAGCATCCGGCCGTTGACGAAGGTGCAATAGATGCCCGCCGCCGGCTCCTTGAAGCGCCAGCCGCCGGCCGGGAAGTCGTGCACGACGAACTCGGGCAGCGGCTTCACCGTGCCGGGGTCGAAGACGGTGATGTCGGCGGTCATCCCCGGCCGCAACAGCCCGCGGTCGTAGAGGCCGAAGGTCGAGGCCGAGTCGAAGGTCAGCCGGCGCACCGCGTTCTCCAGCGTCATGATCTGCTTCTCGCGCACCCACTCGCCGAGGAGCCGCGTCGAGAAGCCGTAGCCGCCGTGGTACTGCACATGCGCGCCGCCATCCGAAAGGCCGATAAGGGCGTTCGGGTAGTTGAGGATCGCCTTCATCGCCTCGATGTCGATGTTGTTCTCGGCCTGCATGAAGGTGGTCTCGAGCTTTTCCTCGACGACGAGGTCGAGGAACGCGTCGATGATGCGCTTGCCTTCCTTCTCGGCGATCTGCTTGAGGGTCAGGCCCTTCATCCAGGCGTTCTTGGCGAGCTTCGGCTCCTCGACCCAGATGTAGTTGTACCATTCGCGTGAGATCGTATTGCCGGGGATCTCGACCTTCCACTCGACCATTTCCTCGTGCAGCTTGGCGCGCACCGCCGGGTCGGCGTAGGCGCACAGCTTTTCCTCGTCGGACTTCAAGAGGATCGGGTGCCAGGTCGGCGAGCCGCGGAACACCTGGGTGTTCGACATGTTGAAGGTCTGCGTCGTGGTGTTGGGCGAGGCCAGCGGGTAGGCGCGGATGCCCTTGGCCGAGGTCTCGTCGACGCGGTCCATGTGCTTTTTCCACTCGCCCGGTCGGCGCACCGACTGGCCGAGATTGTTGTAGACGACCGGCCGGCCGGTGGCTTCCGAGAGCCGCGCCATCAGCCCGTCCGTCATCTCGGCGTCGCGGCCGCCGCCCGACTGGATGATGCCGGTGCCCATCTCGCGCAGCACGTCGGCAAGGGCGAAAATCTCCTTCTCGTCGGCCCACAGCGCCGGGATGTGCAGCCCCTGCGGGTCGTAATGGCCGCGGTTGCGCGACACCGAAAGGCCGAGCGCGCCGCCCTCCATGCCGTCGCGCACGACGGCCTGCATTTCCTGGAGCTCGGCATCGGTTGCCGCGCGCGTCTGGCAGGCGTCGCCCATCACGTAATAGCGCACCGCGGTGTGGCCGATCAGCGTCCCGACATTGACGCCGAGATTGCGGTCGAGCTTTTCCATGTATTGCGGAAAAGTCTCCCAGTCGACCTCGATGGTGTTGAGCACCTCCATCGGGATCGCCTCGACATACGACAGGAACTCGGCCATGCGCTGCGCCTTGCCCTTTTTCACCGGGGCCAGCGACAGCGAGCAATTGCCGATGACCACGCTGGTCGCGCCGTGGTCGCACGAGAACGAGCACATCGGGTCCCAGGTGACCTGGGCGTCGTAATGGCAATGGTTATCGATAAAGCCCGGCGCGATGACCTGGCCGCCGACATCGACGACCTGGTCGGCGGCGCCCGACAACTTGCCGATCTCGGCGATCTTGCCGTCCTTGACCGCGACATCGCCGGCGAAAGCGGGCATCCCCGAGCCGTCGATCACCCGGCCGTTCTTGATCAGGACGTCATATGCCATGGGATTTCCTCCTCGCGGACAGAATGCGGTTCAACCGGCTGTTGTGCGAAAACTATAGCATGCTGATCATAGACGAAGCCGGGATTCTCGGCATGGCTTCCGCACCAGCCATGCGCCGGCCACGGCCGCTAGCGCAAGCCCGCCATGCCGCGCGGTCCATTGACAGGGCCGGGCGGCTCGGTCGCAGTTCTCCGATGAGCGTGACCGCGCCGCGCGTGCCGGCGTTCCTCGCCGCGCGCTCGCCGTTCTTCTACGGCTGGGCGGTGCTCGCCTGCCTGTGTTTCGCGGGCTTTGCCCGGCAGGGCCCGGCGGTGTCGACGCTGTCGGTGTTCGTCACCCCGCTGCTGCACGAGTTCGGCTGGTCGCGCACCGCGCTGTCGGGCGCGGTGTCGCTGGGCGGCATTCTTGCCGCGATCGTTTCGCCGAAGATCGGTATTTTTCTCGATCGGGCGGGGTCGCGGCTGGTGCTGTGCTACGCGGTGCTGACCACCGGTGCGGCGCTGCTGCTGCTGTCGCTGACCCAGTCGCTTGCGATGTTCTACCTGCTGTTCTGCTTTGCCCGGATGAACTGGGCGAGTCCGTTCGAGCTCGGCATTTACGGCGCGGTCAACAACTGGTTCGTCGCGCGCCGCCAGTTCGCCACTTCGGTCGCGACGCTGGCGCAGATGGCGGGGCTGGTGACGATGCCGCTGCTCGCTCAGGCGGTGATGGCCGGTGGTGGCGGCTGGCGCGCCGGCTGGCTGGCAATCGGCGGGTTGACGCTGGTCGTCGGCTTTCTGCCGACCTGGCTTTTGCTGGTGCGCCGGCCCGAGGATGTCGGGCTCCATCCCGACGGTGCCGCGCGCGAGCCGGCGCTGGCCGGCGAGGGCGCTCGGCTGAGGGTGGCGATGGAGACCAATTTCTCGCGCGCCCAGGCCGTGCGCACGCCGGCCTTCTGGCTGCTGCTCGCCTATACCGCGCTGGTCTACCCGGTGCAGGCCGGGATCAGCCTGCACCAGGCGCCGCATCTGATCGAACGCGGCATCGACCCGGCGATCGCGGCGACGATCGTCAGTACGTTCTCGCTGATGTCGGCGGCGGCGAGCATCACTTGCGGGTTTCTGCCGCGGCGCTGGCCGATCCGCTATCCGATGGCCGCGGCGGGCGGGTTTCTGACGCTGAGCCCGCTGCTGATGACCGCGATCGCCACGCCCGGCGAGGCCTACCTCGCGGCGGCGCTGTTCGGCTTTGGCGTCGGCGGCATCCTGACTCTGCTGCCGATCGCCTGGGCGGACTATTTCGGCCGCGCCAGCTTTGGCGCGATCCGCGGCGTCGCGCTGTCGGCCCAGGTGATCGCGCAGGCGGTCGGGCCGCTGATCTCGGGCGTGCTGCGCGACGGGACCGGCGATTACCGGCTGTCGCTCGTGGTGTTCGCGGTGCTGGGCGGGCTCAGCGTCACGGCGGCGCTGGCGGCGCGCCGGCCTGGGGGTATTTAGCGAAGCGCACTTTATCAGCGCTTCGCCGCGCCGGCTTTCTCGACGAGCTGCGCCAGCACCTGGTAGGGCTGGGCGCCGACGACGCCGTGGCGCGCGGCGACAAAGGTCGGCACGCCGGTGACGCCATAGGCCGCCGATTTCTGCCAGTCGGCGTCGACCGCGTCCTTGAAGCGGCGCTCTTCCAGCACCTTCTTCGCCTGGACGGGGTCGAGCCCGACCTTGGCGACGATGTCGAGCAGCACGTCGGGGTCGCCGATATTGCGGCAGTCGACGAAATAGGCGCGGTAGGCGGCGTCGTGATAGGCCGCGCCGCCCTCCTGAGTGTCGGCCCATTTGCCGAGCTCCTGCGCGAGCCGGCTGTTGTAGCTGTGCGTGCGCTTGCCGTAGGGCAGGCCCTCGGCGTCCATGCGCTCTTTCATCTCCCGGTACATCTGCTCGGGATCGCGCCCGCGCTGCCGGTACCACTCGGCCATCTCGCGGCCCTCCGACGGGGTGTCGGGGTGCAGCGGGAAATGCACGAGCACCGGCTCGATGTCGTAAGTCTCCCTGAGCTTTTCGATACGCACGGTACTTAAATAGCACCAGGGTCAGACGTAGTCGGTGAACACTTCTAAGATTATTTTTTCGCTCATAACCTACGATATTCCTTTCTCTTTTTCGATGTGCCGATGCCTCATGGCTGCACGCTTTACCGCACCGTAACCCACCGCAACTCGCCCTCATTCGTAGCTAGGGAGTAGCGATAAGTGAAGCTAAGCGACATGACCTTAACAGAAGCTCCCTGCACACCCGAGCGAGGGCAAAAGCTCTAAACGGACGACAGCATACCGAGCTTCGGCGCCCGTGTCTCGCAAGGCGGCCCTAAGAGCGGAGGCATGTCACCCTTGGATACCCATTCAAGCATTTCGAGCGGCTGTCCAAAAAGAAGATCGGCGATGTGAGCGCCGACGAGTTAGCGAACATCACCGGCGGCATCGAAGCGCCCACCACAAAGCGGCACGCTTTTTTGCGCGTCGGCCTGCCGAAACGCGGCCCACAGAGAGACGTGGTGCGGCAAGTTACCGAGTGCTGGCGAAGTTTATCGCCACCTTGGTTGTTAAGCCTTCACGATAGAGGTACTGGCAAGGCCAAGCCGGCCGCAAACATTGCGGGTATCGATTACCAGCCGACAGCACTCGACCAGCAAGGCGTAATCCACCCCGTCGTGGTCAGTGCAAATCAGCGCCATGTCGATCTCGCCGAGCGGTTGCGCGGCCAGCGGACTCGAACGGCGGCCGGCAAGCTCGGGGTGCTCGCGCGTCATCGGAATCTCGGGAAAGTACGGATCGTGGTAGGAGACCCTCGCGCCGTTCTTTTCCAAGATCGCCATAATCTTTAGCGCCGGGCTCTCGCGCATGTCGTCGACATTTCTCTTATAGGCCACCCCGACCACTAGGACCCTGGCTCCGTTGAGTGCACGACCCAAGCGCTCGCTCAGCGCAGCAACGGCCTTATCGACCACCCTCCGCGGCATCGCCGTGTTGATTTCACCGGCAAGCTCGATAAAGCGGGTAGCGACGTCAAACTCGCGCGCTTTCCAGGTGAGGTAGAAGGGATCGATCGGGATGCAGTGGCCGCCCAAGCCGGGACCAGGGTAGAACGCCATAAAGCCGAAGGGCTTGCTCTTGGCCGCCTCGATCACCTCCCAGACATCGATGCCCATCGCCTCGTAGATGACCTTGAGCTCATTGACGAGCGCGATATTGACGGCGCGAAAGATGTTTTCGGTCAGCTTGACCGCCTCGGCGGTCTCGGGAGACGAGACGGGGACCGTACGTTCAACGATCTGGTCGTAAAGCGCGCAGGCAAGGCGCAGAGCGTCCGGGCCGTCGCCCCCGACAACCTTCGGAATATTCGCGGTGCCGAAGGAGATGTTGCCCGGATCTTCCCGCTCCGGCGAGTAGGCGAGGAAGAAGTCACGGCCCGAGAGCAAGCCGCTCTGCTGCAAAATCGGCCGCATCACCTCGCGCGTGGTGCCCGGATGGGTCGTTGATTCGAGGACGACCAGATGTCCGCGTTTGAGGTGGGGCACCAGCGCCTTGACTGTGCTGATCACAAAGCTCAAGTCCGGCTCCCGTTGGCGGGTCAGCGGGGTCGGGATGCACAGAATGATCACATCAACTTCAGCGAGGCGGGAGAAATCGGCGGTTGCCGCGAGGCGGCCCGTTTTGCGAAGTACGGCAATGGTTTCCGGGGCGACGTGACGGATGTACGACCCGCCTTCATTGATCACGTCGATCTTGTATTGATCGATGTCGAAACCAAGCGTTGAGAAACCACGTTCGGCGGCGGCGCGAAGTAGCGGCAGGCCTACATAGCCCAGGCCGATAACGCCAATTGTCGCGGTACGATCGAGAAAGCGCGCGATCATCGCATCCGCCTCGACGGTTTGGTCTCCTGTCAAACGCGACGGCGCGCTAGTCTGCATGCTCAAATCTCACTCCTTCGCCGGCGATAGGGATCGATCATCGAATGGTGCCGGCAACCGGCGCCTGGCTCTATTGGCTAAAGGACTTCGGCCAAGGGCAAGACGCTGGAACGGCTGAACCCATCGAGGATTTTGCTGGAGGCAATTTAATGCATTAGGTGGCACATAGCACGCGGTGAAGCTCCGCCACGCGACGCGCGTAAGTGTGGCAATCGCGGACGAGAGAATAGGCCGCATCGCTGATCCGGCCGCGCTCGGCGGGATCACGAAAGCGCTCGATCGCCGCCTGAATATTGCCGAAATCGTGGTCAAGCGCGATGTAATGCTCGTCCGCAGTCAAGATGTCATTGTAGCGGCCACGAACGAGGATCTGGCAGGTCCCGGTACCCGCGGCATCGAAATGGCGGGATGAGATGCATTTCGAATAGACCGCAGCGCGCGGACGGTCGCGAAAGAACCGCGCCTCGATCTCGGCAAAATCAACGGTCGCGGACTCGATCACCTCATGCCGCAACGGCAACCAAGCGAGCAGTTTGCGCAGTGACTCCTTGGCGCCGTAGGGCAGCCGGCGGCTGAGAGAGTGGGCAAGGCCATCAGCGCGCAAGGTAGCGACCTGCGTCTTTTCTTCTAGGAAGTCGCGAATCTCCAACACCGTTTGGTCATTGCGATCGAGATACCAAGTTCCCGCCTCCGTCCCGATGGTGGCGCGGCAATCGTTGAGAAAACGCGCCCATCCGGCGCGGTCCAGTCGGCCGCCGCTCGTACAATCGATATCGACAACCAAGCCCGCCTCCGGCCCAATCCGGGCAAAGATCTCATGCACGCGATTGCGCTCGTCATCGCCGACAAAAACCGGATAGCGCGCGCTGCGCCCGCCGATATCGATGCGGCGTTCCTCATCCTGCTTTTCGCGTCGGAATATCGCCTCGTTGAGCGCGTGCGGCAGGGCAAGGACAGCCGCGCCACTGTCACTGTAGAGCCAAGACCCGGCCTCGAGCGGGAGTTGGGTGGCGACGTAATCGGGGGCAACGTCCCGCAGCAATCTGCGTTTCTCGAGAAGCGGGGCCCATGGCAGGTTGTACTCGTTGCCGACGAACATTAGCAACCGGCCCCGCCGCATCTTCAGGGCGCCCGCAAGAGGTTGAATGAACTCGAGCGTGTCGGCCGAGCAGGAGTGCAGCGCGATGACAAGCTCCGCGCTCTCTATCGCGCGGCGCGCCGCGCGCCGCTCGGTCCCGCGGAACAGGTTGAAAATCGTCACCGCGAAGAGGGGCGAACATTGGAAGGCGTCGAGCCAATCGAGATAGTATGACGCCCGCGTACTATAGGCGACCGTTAGGACTACTGTCTGGATTCGGCCCGAATCTAGCATTTGAGATATTCGGCGACGATCGCCACCGTCTTATCGGCGGCGCGGCCATCGCCATAGGGGGCCATCTCGCGGCGCGGCGCATAATCCGGCCCCTTCCACAGCCGGTTCCATCCCGCTGCCACGGTTTCCACCCACTCGGTCTCGCTGCGCAATGTGACGCAAGGGACCCGATGAAAGTAGGCCTCCTTTTGCAACCCGCCGGAATCGGTGAAGACAGTCACCGCCGACTTCAGAAGGCAGTGCATATCGAAATACCCGACGGGTTCACAGTCGATGAGGCCGTCAAGCGCGAGCCCCCAAGCCATCAGCCGCTTGCGCGTGCGAGGATGGATCGGGAACACCACCGCGTGGTCTCGTGCGCGTTCCTGGAGGTAGGTGACGATCTCGGTCAAGGCCTCGCGTTCATCGGTATTCTCGGCGCGGTGCACGGTGGCGACCGCATAGCGTTTTCCAGCGATCCCCAGTCGGTCGAGCACGGTCGCGCGCTGGGCGCGACCGGCCGCGAACAGTGCCGCGTCGTACATGACATCGCCGACGTCGTGCACGCCTTCGACGATTCCCTCATTGCGGAGGTTGCTCACCGCCGTTTCAGTGGGGCAAAAAAGCAGCGCGCTGACGTGATCGGTTAGCACCCGGTTGATTTCCTCGGGCATGCGCCGATTGAAGGATCGTAGTCCCGCCTCGATATGAGCGACCGGCACATGCAATTGCGCTGCAGCCAGCGCGCCCGCGAGCGTCGAATTCGTGTCGCCGGCCACCAGCACGAGATCGGGCTTCTCGGCCAGGATGACCTCTTCGATCCCCGCCAGCATCGTGCCCGTCATCTCGCCCTGACGCCCACCGTGGATGCCTAGGTTGATCCGCGGCTGGGCGATGTGCAGTTCATCGAAAAAGATTTGCGACATGTCCGGATCGAAATGCTGCCCGGTATGGACCAGGATTTCGGCCAGGCCGCCGTTGGCAGCGATGGCCCGCGACAGCGCCGCGATCTTGATGAACTGAGGGCGGGCGCCGACTATGGTCATGAGGCGCCGCGACCTCATCGGACAGAATCCCTGAGGGCGGGAACGAACCGGCTGTGCTGCAGCATGCACGCAGCGATCTCGCTGCGATGCGCGCGAGTCCAGGCGATCGTGGTCTCAAGCCCCTGACGCAACGGCGTCGCCGCGACAAATCCGAGCCGCTCGCGGGCCTTGTCCGGCGCGCCAAATCGTCGACCCGAATGGTCCCAGTCGCGCGCCGGCGTCAGCGCCATCGCCGTGGGGTTGGCGGTCAACTCATTGATTTGACGAGCCAGATCAAGGATCGCAGTTTCCACTCCCGATGCGAGATTATAGACTTCGCCCGGCTCCCCCTTGAGCGCACAGGCGATCAGGCCGCGTGCGATGTCGTCGACATAGATGAAGTCGCGGGTGGCGATTCCACCGTTTTCGACCGGCAGCGCTTCATGCTGCAAAGCCTTCCAGATGAAGGTCGGGGTCACATTGCGCCATACCGTGTGGGCCGTCCCGCGCCAACGCCCGGCCCCGAGGATTTCGCCGGGGCCGTACACGTTCTGAAACCGCGCTTTGACAAATGGTAGGCCATGCTGCGTGAAATAAAAATTGCCATACATCTCGCCGATCAGCTTCGAGATCGAATAGGGGCTGTCGTGAAACAACGACACGGGCGCATCTTCCGCGGTCGCGCTCGCCTCGCCGAATGTCTTCTCCGCGACCGCGCAACCGGCTGCGGCATAGACCACTTTTTTCAGCGCCGGAAAATGCTTTAGCCGATCGAACAGCCGTAGCGTCGTCAGCGTGTTGTTTTCATGATCGGCGAGCGGGTCGTGGATTGACGATTGATTGCCGTGATAACAAGCGAGGTGGAAGACAAAATCGAGATCACGCGGCAGGGCCTCCAGGATTCGGTCATCGGCAATCGAGCCGAGACGAAAATCCACCTCGGGCCGCTCAGGGACATTGGAAATGTCGGCCGATAGCAGATTATCGACCACTACGATGCTGCGAGGCCGCATGGGCAATAGCAGTTTGAGGAGATTACTGCCGACAAAGCCGGCACCGCCGACAACCAGGATGGCGCTGCCAGCGAAGGTCATAGAGCTCATAGAAATTTCTCGGATCAAGGCACAGTTTCAGGTCGCGCCGGGCGGCGCGCCGTCAGCCACCAAACCATAGGCGGCCATGCGCTTGCAAGCGACCGCATTGCTTCTGTCGTCGCGCGGGCCGCCAGGGTCGCTTGGGGACGGATCGCAAGCGGTTATCCGGCGATCGCGACGTAGGTGCCACTCGAAGCGAAGCCGACGAGGTCGGCGTGGTGGTCGCCCGTGACATCGCCAACGAGCCGTGGGTAGGCGTCGAAGCTGGTCCAGCCGCCAGCGGAAGCGTTTGAACCGAATTGATCGAGCGCTAGCACCGGCGCCGAGAAGGTGCCGTCGGCGTTGCCTTCGGCGAGCCAGGCTCCCGAGCTGCCAAAGCCCACTATATCAGCCCGTCCATCGCCGTTCACATCGGCCAATTCGCGCGGAAAGCCGTCTTGGCTGGTCCATCCCTGGTTCGTGCCGAAGCCGGAAAGCGCGAGGAACGGCGCCTGGAACTTCCCATCCCCATTGGCATCCGCCAAGGCCACATAGACGCCGTTGCTGGCAAAGGCGACGATGTCGTCCAATGGGTGAGCGTTTAGCGTGGCGCCATTCACGTCGGCCAGGGCGAATGGATAGAGGTTCTGGCTGGTCCAGCCGCCGGCACTAGGATCGCTGCCGAATGCCGACAGCACCAGACTGGGCGCATGGAACGTGCCGTTGGCGTTGGCCGTCGCCTCATAGACCCCCTGCGCCCCGAACGCGACGATGTCGGCCCGCCCGTCGCCGGTAACGTCGCCCATGAGACGGGGATACTGGTCTTGGCTGGTCCAGCCGCCGCCGGTATTGGGATCGCTGCCGAGCGCGGAGAGCGCCAGGAACGGGGCGCCGAAATTGCCGCCGCCGGTAGCCAAGCCGACATAGACTCCCTGGCTGCCGAAGCCCACGACATCGGCCTTGCCGTCGCCGTTTACGTCGGCCAATTGGCGCGGATACAGGTTCTGGCTGGTCCAGCCGCTGCTGGGATTGGCCCCGAATGCGGACAGTACCAGCGTGGGCGCGGCAAACTGGCCGTTGCCGGTGGCGAGCGATTCATACATGCCGGCCGAACCGAAGCCGACAATATCGTCCTTGCCGTCGCCGTTCACGTCGGCCAGTGCGCGCGGATATTGGTCCTGGCTGACCCAGCCCTCAGAAGGGTTCGAACCGAACGCGGACATCACCAAGTTCGGTACAGACCACACCGGCGGGGGTTGCGCCGGCGTCCAACCGAGAGCCTCCATTTCCTGGATGTCGGTCGTCGAGAGCGTATTGGTTTCACCCGGCGAACCTGTGCCGAACACGTCCAGCTGCTGGAAGTCGGCGGCATCATTGCCGCTGTTGGCAGCAAAGTACGAAAGTCCGGCACTTTGCGAGGTGGTCTGGCCGCCATTATAGGAAAAGAACCGCGAATTGTCGGTCGAGCTGAGATCGCGCTGGCCTGCGGCGTTGTAACTGAACAGATCCGTCGTGCTCCAGCGGCCGCTAAGCCCGACGCCGAGCCCGCCGACGCGGCCCATGCCGCCCTCGGTGATCTCATGGGTGATGGCGTTTATGACGTCTTGGCCGAACTTCCAGTTATAGCTGGTGTTCAGCGTCACGGTATCGGTGAACGAACCCGAGCTAAGGCCGAGAAAATTCGCGTAGGCGCCGGGCAGACTGTAGGTCGGGTTCCCAGATGCCGGGTTGCTGGCGGGCAGCGAGTCGTAGGCGGCCAGCGCAATCGAGCTGTCGTTCGATGTGCCCTGCAGCGCGTTTTTCAGCTGCGTGTAACTGACCCCGACGAGACTGAAGTTGTTTGATGCCAGAAAACTATTGGTCCCGTCATTGGCCGCCTGAAAAGTCTCGTTGATCGTGATGTTGTTCGTCCACAACCCGGCGATGGTCTGCTCGGCGCTGAGGATGGCGCTCTTATATTGGGCGCTGACCGACGATTGGTAGGTATTGTTGAAAACGATGCCGCTGCCGCTGAAGGTGACGGTCTGGGTCGTCGCCCCGCCGCCCGCCCCGGGGTCGTTGACCCCGAAAAGCGTCGACGCGGCTTCGACCGGGCTCGCGCCGCCCGCGCTGGACATGCTGGCGTCGCCGCCAAGAGCCGCTCCGGACAGGGGGCCGAGCGCCGCCCCGGCTCCGGGGCTGTCCCATGCCGCCGTCATGCCTGCCGCCGGCGGTGCCAGTACATCGGTGAACGGGGAGGCTGCGGTGTTGGCGGTATTTGCGGCGGGGCCGGACCTCGCCCCAGTATCGAGCGGAGACGGCGCCGGCGCGGCCGCCGTCGCAATGGGACCGCGCAAACCGCTTTCGGCGGCAGCTGCGAATACTGCCTGCCATTCCGCCACATCCGAGGCGCCGGTCGCGGAAGCGAGATTCGATTGATCGATCACGCTGTCGGAACCGATGCCGCCCTCGGTCCCATCGGGCATTTCAGTCATGGGCGACGTTCCCCGTCATTGAGCGACCGCCAGCCGACTATGTCGCTCGATCGATGCCAGACGTTTTCCTCAGAGATCAGGAAAAACGTGCCACGAAGGGCCAAAATTTACCGCGAAAGGCCAAAATTTATCGCAAGAATTGTTTCGCCACAAGGTTGCGCGACAAAGCCCTATCTCTCCGCGGAAGAGGTCGCGCGGAGATGGCTGTAAATCTCCGACACGCCGTGCATGTCGTACCAGGCGAGCATTCGCCGGATGGTCGCCTCGAAAGCGTATCG
>DASZLY010000062.1:0-14197 GCA_035552135.1 Allostellaceae bacterium
AAGAACGGCAAGCGCCTGCCGATCGCTTGCTTCCTCAAGCCTAACTGCGACCATTCGTCAAATTGACACAAAAACCCACCTGCGCCATTTTCGGGCATCTCCACCGTCCATACGCAGCACGAACCCTGTACACAGGGTGAACGAGGCGCCGCGCCCATGCTGCGTCCCTTTGCCCGCGGCAGATGGCGATCCTCACCCTCGCGGTCGCGGCTCCTAAACCAACCCGCCCGCGAGCCACTACCATCTCGTCGCGGCACCTCAAACCGTCCAGAATCCGTGACCCACTCCGGCCGCCTCCGGCGTCCAGAATCCGCGACCTGGCCGTCCATTTTTCGTAACCTGCCAGCGTGGTACGCTTAAAACGTCTCCCACGTATGGCCGGAACGACCCCCAGATCAGCGCGCGTCCCGCACACCGAAAAGCGCCCAGAGCGCTGCCCGCACTGCGGCAGCACAGCGTCACGCGAAAGGGGACACGCCGAAAAAAGATCGAGGTCGTCCAACTCTGGCACTGCGCCGCATGTAAGCGCGTCTTTACGCCGACGCCTGCGGCGCTGCGCAATAAGACCTACCCGCTGCGCATCGTTCTGGACGCGATCACGCTCTACGACCTCGGCTATTCGCTAGAGCAGACCGTCGCGAAAATCAAATCGCGACACGGGTACAAAGTCGGCCGCTCGACGATCGCCGCATGGCTGGCCGAGCATCGCTCGCTCACGACCTACGCGCGCCTGCGCCCCGAGGGTCGTCGGCTGTTTGCGCCGACGCAGACCATTCGCTCGGTGAAGCTCTATCACCGCCAAATCTATAAGTACGGATACCACCGCGCGAAGCTCGCGATGCTGCGGGAGGGTAGGGAACACCGCCGCTTTTCGGGTGTGGCGGATTTTCTGGAGCGTGTGCCTCTCGATTGCCCGTACGAACTCTTCCACGACAGCGAGCGCGCGTCGCAGACACCGCTCGCCAAAATGCCAAGCTCGCGGCTCATCGTCGTCGAGAAGGAGAACTTCGCGACCCGCGCCACGGCACTGGTCATCCCCACGGTGGGGGACAACCGTTTGCGGCACGAGGCGCTCCAACGCTTCATGCTCGCCAATGACTCAACGACGCTGGCAATCGAAGTGCCGATTTGGATCACGCCGGAAACCATCGCCGACATCGAGCGCGAGCACTGCGTTTCGCTCCTGCCGGACGGCGCCAGCGGCAGCCTTACCGGCCATATCGATTTCCTCCAGGTGCGCAACGGCGCGGTGCACATCCTCGACTACAAGCCGGACGCGCGTACCAACCGGCCGATCGCGCAGCTTACGATCTACGCGCTCGCACTCTCGAAGCTCGCGGGACTGCGCCTGTTCCGACATCAAGTGCGCGTGGTTCAACGAAGAGGAGTACTGCGAATTTTTTCCGCGGACGCTGCTTGAGCGCTGCCGGAAGCAAGACGCCGCATGAGGATATAGGCGGCATCATGCGGTTCCCGCCGCCAAGGGTCGCGAAAGTAAGAATGTGCGACGTATCGGAAATGGCTCTGTTGAGCCATATTCTGTCCCTGTCCCCTTTCGCCTCAGCGCTGAGGAGCGGCCACTACCGTGACGTCCAACGTGCAGCGATACCAGCGGATCGCGCCGGTCTATGACCTGCTGGACTCGCAGTTCGAGCGCCGCCGATATCGGGCGTTGCGGCCGTTGCTCTTTCGCGGCATGGGCGGTCGGCTGTTGGACGCGGGCGTTGGGACCGGCCGCAATTGCGAGTTCTACCCGCCAAAGGCGGTCGTTTCCGGGATCGACACTAGCCCGGCGATGCTCGCTCGGGCGCATGACCGCTGCCCTACCCTCGCGGCCGACGGTCGGCTCTATCGGATGGATGTAACCGCGCTGGAGTTTGCCAACGGCTCTTTCGACGCTGCGGTGGCGAGCTTCCTATTCTGCGTTCTGCCTGATTCCCAACAGGTGCCGGCCCTGCGGGAGCTTGGGCGCGTGGTGAAGGCGGGCGGCCTCATCCGGCTGCTGGAGTACGTGCGCCCGCAAGGCACCTTGCGCCGAATCGTCTCGTATATCTGGCAGCCGTGGATCAAATGGGCCTATGGCGCGAGCTTCGATCGGCATACGGAAAAGCATGTTCCCGCCGCCGGCCTCGAACTTCTCGAAAGCTGCTATGTAGTCGACGATCTCTTGAAGCTACTTACGGTCCGCGTCCCCTACCGCGATTATGATCGGAAACATCGGCTTGCTGATGCACAAAAAAACGACGCGTTTCAGGAATATGCCGCTAATAATAGTGCTAAGGCATAGGGAGATTTGTAGCGATATTTCTATGAAGACAAATTAGCCAGGTATTCTTCCCATTTTTCAATTGCCTCTCTCATCGGTCGTGCATATCGGCTCCGATTATAAATCGCCGCGACTTCCGACACTTCCCCGCTGACGTGGTTCAGCAGTCGCTCGACGATGTGCGGCAGCACGTCGAGATCGGCAAGGTGGGTCGAGAAGGTTCTTCGCAGATCATGCAGCGTCCAGCCGGTGACGCCGCATTCCTTGTCGAAGGCTCGCTTCGCGGCGCTGTACCCGGTCATGACCGTGGTCGGCTTCCCTTTGACATGCTCACGCGATGCCGGGAAGACATAGGGACTTCCATCCACCCGCGGAAAGCGTGCGACGATCGCTTGCGTCGCCGGCCCAATCGGAAACGCATGGGCGCGTTTATTCTTTGTCTCCTCGCCCGGAATGGTGATCGTGTCCTGCCCAATATATGGCCATTGGAGGCGCGTCGTCTCTCCTCTGCGGCACCCGGTATAAATGAGGAGCAACACCAAGCGGTAAAAGCCCGTAGTAGCTCTAAGCGCTGTCGTATAGACAGCTCTAAGCTCATCGAGCGTGAGCACGCGGTCGCGTGACTTCGCCGTTGGCGCCGGCGGAATAGTTTCCATCGGCGACCGGTCAATAATGTGCTGGCCGACGCACCACTTGAAGAACGTGCGGCCGATACGGGCGGCGTGCTCTTTTTCGCTCGGGCGGTTATTGAGCAGATTGAGCTGGCGAACGATTTGCCTCGGAGTGATGTCCCCCACTCCGGTGCGCCCAAACGGGAAATGGATGGTGAGATGCCGCCGGTAGAGCCTGATGGTGATCGGCCGCAGTCGATTTTCGCCGTCTTTCAGGAATTCGTCTCGGGCATCCTCGAAAGCTGTATGGGTGGGTCGCACCTTACCGCGGGTCTTCTCGGCAAGGATGCGACGCGCTTCGGCACGGGCCTCGGCAAGCGTCAGCCCGTTCGGGCCGTACTTGCCTATGGTCTGTCGCCTCCCCTTCCCTATCAGGACGCAGAAGGTCTTTGCGCCGCTCGTGGCGGAGAGCCGGACGCCGAAGCCGCGCACCGTGCTGTCCCAGACATAGGCATAACCCGTCTCGGGTGGCTTGAGCGAACGGATCGTGGGATCAGAAAATTGCACCGAAATTGCACCTCGTTCCGCTGCGCAGGGGTGGTTTTTCCTGAGCGGCGGTGATACACCGTACCACACTATCTAATTGATTTACGGTATCTTTTGATATGTCGTGAGAGGGGATGAAGTGAGTAATCCTATGTTTCCCAAGCTTACGACGAGGGTTCGATTCCCTTCACCCGCTCCACTTGCCGCGCTCGTCCTCTATCTGATCGGCGCGGCCGTCGCGCCGCTTCGCGCCGAGCCGAAGGACGCCGAGCGCTTCCCCATCGACCATCCGTTTGCGCTGGTCGATGCCGATGGCGCCCCGGTCCGCGATGGTGATTTTCCCGGCAAGGTGCTGCTGATTTATTTCGGCTACACCCATTGCGCCGACCAGTGCCCGACCGCGCTGAGCGCGATCGTCGAGGCGCTGGACGAGATCGGCCCGGCGGCGAAAGCGCTGCAGCCGATCTTCATCACCGTCGACCCCGAGCGCGACAAGGGCCCGGCGTTGCGCAAGTTTACCCAGGCTTTCGACCAGCGCATCGTCGGGCTGACCGGCACGACCGATCAGGTCGCCGCCGCGGCGAAGGCGCTGCATATCGACTACAGCCGGGTGTTCGACGGCAGCGACGACGGCTATGTCATCGACCACAGCACCAACCTGTCGATCATCGCCCCCGACCGGCATTCGGCCGAGACCGTCGCGCTCGCCGAACCCTACCAGATCGCCGCCGAGCTGATCGCGGCGCTGTCCGAGGCCGGGCTGCCGCTTGCCGGGGTCAACAACCTCAAAGCTTGGCGCTGAGGCGGGCTATGAGTCGGCGACGATAATGCGCCCCGTCATGTTGGGGTGGAACCGGCAGTAACAGTCGATCACCCCGGCGCTCTTGAGCGCCACGCTGCCGGTCCTTTGGACGGGATCGTCGCGCCCCACTGCCAGTTTGGCGATATCGATCTTGATCGTGTCGGCCTGGGCGGCGGCGATGCTGGCGGCAGCGGTGCCGGCGCGCTGCCCGTCGACGCCACCGCATCGCCCGGCCTTTTCAGCTTGGCGTTGCGTTAAAGCGTCCCATTTTCCTTATCCTGACGACCTGCGCCTCTGCGATGCCAAATCCGGCAAAGGCGCTATTACCGGCTGGCGACCTTGACGCCGGTCGCCGGTACCACCGAGCAGTCGATGTGCTGGCGGTGCAGCTCGCCGCAGGCGGAGCGCGCCGCACCGGCCGAGAAATAGAGCAGCCGCGCACGGTAGAGGCGCTCGCCGCCCGCCGGCGCGAGGATTTGCGGCTGCTTGCCGCGGGCGAGTGTCATGCGTGCGACGGCCTGCTCGACGCGCTCGGCGGCCGCTTCGCCGCGGAACGCGCCCAATTGGATCGCCCAGCTCTCGCCCGGCTCGCGTTCGGGCGTCCGGCTCACCGCAGCGGCGACGGCGGAAGAAGCAGGCGGCGTTGTTGTCGCATGCGCCGCCGGCTGATCGGAGATGATGGCTGGCGCCGCGGCCGCGATCTGCGGCGCGGCCGCCGGGTCGGGGGCCCCAGAGAGCGTGGTCGAGGAGGGCGTGGTCGCGGAGGGCGTGGTCGCGGAGGGCGTCGTCGAAGGCGTCGCCATCGAGGCGGCGGCGACCGTCGCGAAGGCCGGGCGGGCGTCTGGCGTCTCTTGCGTGCCGACCGCCGGCGTCGCGGCCGGCGCGGTCACCGCGGCGACCATCGTCGCCTGCGAGTGCTGCGCCACCATCACCGGCTGCTGGCGGGCGAGATCGCCGAAGCCGAGGTCGAGCAGCTGGGCCATCGATTCGTCGCGGGCGCGCACCGAGCGGCCGCCGAGGATCACGCCGATCAGCCGGCGCCCGTTCTGCACCGCCGAGGTCGCCAGATTGTAGCCGGAGGCGACGGTGAACCCGGTCTTGATGCCATCGGCGCCGGGATACCAGTCGAGCATATGGTCGTGGCCGTTGACAATCGCGCCCTCGAAATCGAACTGCTTGACCGAGAAGTAGCGGTATTCGCGCGGGAAATCGTGATAGAGCGCCAGCGCCAGGCGGGCGATGTCGCGCGCCGTGGTCAGCTGCTCGGGATCGGGCAAGCCGGATGCGTTGGCGTAATGCGTATGCGCCATGCCGAGCTGCTGCGCCTTCTGCGTCATCATCACCGCGAAGGCGGTTTCGCTGCCGCCGCCCAGCCCTTCGGCGAGCACCGCGGCGGCGTCATTGGCCGATTTGGTGACGATGGCGAGGATCAGATCGCGCACCATGACCCCTTCGCCTGGCTGCAGGCCGAGCCGCGACGGCGCGTGCGCCGCGGCGGCGGCGGAGACCGGCAAATACTGGTCGAGCTTCAGGCGGCCCTGGCTGAGCGCCTCGAAGGTCAGATACAGCGTCATCATCTTGGTGAGCGATGCCGGATAGGTCACCGCGTCGGGGTTCAGCTCGCGCAGCACCTGGCCGGTTTCCGCGTCCAGCGCAATCGCTTCGTAGATCGGGCCGCTGGCGCGCGCATCGACCCGCGCGGCTTCCGCCGCGAGCGGCGCCGTGCCAAGAACCAGCGAAAGCACCGCCATACACCCTAACGGCCGCATCGCCCCGCGACCGCAACCCCGCAACACCCACGACAGAACCGGCACGTTAACCCCCGCCCCCAGAGCAAACGCCACACATCCCCCGCCTCGATAGGCAGGCAGAAGGGTAAAAAAAAGATGAAACCATGTCAAAGCGAGTGGCCGCATGGCAGGGCGCGAATCCTTGCGTCGACGAGGACAAGATCGCTGTTGCGAGATCAACTCCGGCGGATCTTGACGAAACCGCATGACCGTCCGCATCCCGCTAACGGGCGGCACCGCCGATTCTTCCGGCAATGAGACGCGGCGTATTCGAGCAGGGGTTGTGCGTCGCACAATAACATTACATTGGTGTCGTTGACTGAGAGCAGATGCTGCTTATGTAAAAATTGTGCATTGCAACATTTCTATTCCAGCAGCGAGGATGGCATGAGCGACGACAGGCAATTCAAGGCGAAACGCGGTTTTCCGCCAGCGGGCGAGCCCACGCCCGCGGCGCTTCCTCCGGCGGGCGAAGCCGCCGCGCCGCCTGCGCCGGCGGCATTGCCGCCCGCCGCCGCGGTCGAGGCCCTGCCCGCGCCGGTGCGCCGTGAGGTCGAATCCGGCGCGGACAAGGTTTTCTCGGCCTATTGGGCGGCAATTGCCTCGTTCAGCCAGTCGCAGCGCGCGGTGGCTTCCGATATTGCCGAGATGGCGCTCGAAATCGGCGGTCTGGCGCGCGGCAATATGACCGCGGCGGGCGACAGTGTCGCCGCACTCTGCAAGGCGCGCAGCATGACCGACGCGGTCGAGATCCAGCTCGGTTTCGCCCGTCGCAGCCTCGACGCACTCGCGGCCGGGTCGACCCGGCTCGGCGAGATCGGGCTGCGCCTGGCGAGCGATGCGACAAAGCCGGTGCTCGGACGGTTTGTCGCAGGCTGAACCGGGTGCGGGCGAGTCGGGCCGCTTGAGCCCTACTTGATAAAGCCGCGAATCGCCCGTTCGATGAAATCGCCTTCCGGCGTCCCGGGCGGCGCGAAAACCGCGCGATGACCGAGATCGCCGGGGATTTCGGCGTAACTCGCATGCGGTAGCGCGGCGCGCAGCCGGCGCGCGCCGGTGAGGTCGACCAGCCGGTCGCTGCCGCTCGGCAGCAGCAGCACCGGCATCGTCGCCCGCGCCGCTGCGGCGTCGAGATCGCCGTCAAACGGCGCAGCGATGTCGTGCTCGCGGCAGGCGGCATAGCGCAGCACCAGCGAGTTCGCGTCCCACGCGGCGAATTGCTTTGCCGCCGCCTCGCTTTCCTGGGCGAGCTGGGCGGTGGAGATCGCGTCGAGATGGGCGGCGCTGACCGCCCACGGATAATAGATCATTCCGGCATGGCGCAGCCCCTCGACCGGGTTGCGCTCGTAGCGGCCGCCGTTCCAGTCGGGGTCGCGCGCAACCGCCGCGGTCAGCAGGTCGACGACGGTCTGGAAGTTGGCGTCGCTGCGCGCGCTCGGCGCCAGCAGCACCACCGCGTGCGGCATCTCGGGGTGGTGTACCGCCCATTCGAGCGCGATATCGGCGCCCATCGACCGGCCGACCATGGCGCGCAACTGGGTGAGCCCCAGGCCGCGCGCCACCAGCGCGTATTCCGCCGCCATCAGGTCGCGGATCGTGTAGCGCGGGAAATCCTGCCCGCGCCCGTCATCGGGCGAGGCGGATTCGCCACCGCCCAGCGCGTCGGCGGCGATCACGAAAAACCGGCTGGCGTCGAACACCTTGCCGGGTCCGGTCAGCGCGTCGAAAGCGTGCCGGTCGCCGAGCGTGTCGTGCAGCAGCAGGATGGCATTGTCGTGCGCCGGCGACAGCGTGCCCTGCGTCTCGTAGGCGATGCGCAGCTCCGGGACGACCGTGCCGTCTTCGAACTGAAAGTCGAAGAGCGTGTAGTCCTTCGGCTCGGCATGCGCCGGCGCTGTCGCCGCGACCGCCAGCGCCGCCACTGCCAGCGCCCCCAGCGTCCCCAGCCAGCGGCTGCGGCGGACGCCCAAAAAGCTGCTCCAATCCATCGCCGGGGCAAGGTACGGGGCGGCCGGAAGCGGCGCAAGGCGCCCATCGGCGAGGTTGCGCCATGCATGGTGCGGGCTTGTCGCATGCGGCCGATTGCGGGAAAGTCCGCGCGTGTTTGGGGGAAGCTTCATGCCGTCTGATCGCTTTTGCCGGTGGCGCCGCGCCGCTATGGCCGGGTTTCTCGGCCTCGCGCTGTTTTGTGGCGCCGGGGCCGGGCCGGCCGAGGCGCAGTTCGGCCCGGAGTCGGTGGCGCTGCTCGACCGGCTGTGCGCGCAGAACCTGCGCAGCAATGAGGAGGACCGCCTCTACGGGATGATCAGCTTCGCCGTGCGCGCGACGATCCGCTATCGCGGCGGCACGTTTCAGCGCGAGGTCATCGACAATGCGGTGCAGGAATCGCTCAATTCCCTGATCGAGGACTGCCCCGAGCTGACCGAGGTCGACCCGTCGAAGCGGCTCGACATGGCGGTCAACATGATCAGCGACGCGACGACCAAGGTGCTCGGCGACGCCGTGGTGGCGAGGAAGACCCGCGACAAGGACAGCCCCTACAACCGCAAGCCCGTCGGGAAGAACACCGCTGCCGATCTCTCGCAGGTAATGTCGTCGCAGGAGATCGACCAGTGGCTCAACTCGCTGCCGCCGCGCGAGCGGGCGCTGTCGCTGTTTTTATATTCGTCCGACGTGACGCCGCGGGAAATTGCCGCCGCGGTCGGTGAGCCGGCGGGTGCGATGGCCCATCAGCTCGCCGCCGGCAAAGCCGATCTGCTGCGCATCTACAGCGAGAACTGGCAGGAGCCGATAAGCGGACCGCGGGCCGACCCGGCGATCAAATACAGCGAGGCCGGCGAAGGGTTCGCCGCGCTGATGAAATCGGCCGAACCGCCCGCCTCCGCGCCGCCGCCCGTCGCGACTACAGGCGCGGGCGACGCGCCCCCGGCGCCGGCCCCATCCCCGCCGCTGCCGCCGGCCGGCGGCGGGCTGTCATCGCTCAAGGTCACCGGCATCAGCGCAGATCTCTTTTCCGGCTGGTCGCTGCTCGCGACCGCGCGCGATCTGCCGCGCGGCCAGCGCCTCTCGGTGACCCAGCCCTTCCTGCTCGAGCCCGACGCTGCCGGCGGCAAGCGCATGCTGGTCACCGACATCGCCGAGATCGGCAGGCCCGACGGCGAGACGCGGCGCTTTCTGCTGAAGGCCTATGCGATCGACGCGGACAAGAACGGCGCAAGCGTGCGCGACAGCTTCCACACCGGCGGGCCGCTCGCCAATGACGACGCGAGGAAGACCCTGGCCAACCCCAATTTGAGCTCGATCGAGGTGGCGCGCTGCCTGTGGCACGATTTCGCCACCGGCCCCGACCCTGGGCTGTGCCGCACGGCCGATGCGAGCGCGCCTGGCCAATCCGGGCAAGGTGCTCAGGGCGGGCCGAACCAGTAAGGAAGTGCCCGAAACACTTCGCCCGAAAAATACCGTGCGATTTGTGCCTTGACGCGGGGCGGGGACGATCCCAGATGCAAATTGTCGTCAACGCGTCGACCGGGTGAAGAGCGTGAGAGCGCGGTTTGCCGGACCGGCGCGGCGGCACCGGACAATCACGATAGGAGGGTGTTTACGAACATGACTCCACCGGGCGCGCGCCAGTTGCCGACCCCTTGGCATCGGCAACAGAGCGCCAAGACCAAGATTTAGCCCGGCTTTGAGCCGGGTGCGAAGGACAGCTTCGCAGAACGGACCCCCGCGGCGCTATGATGCGCGCGGGGGTCTTGCCGTTTCTTGACCGTCTTGCCGTTTCTTGACCGGGGTGATCGATGGCGCCGCCAACCAGCCGAACCGTCAGTCTGGACAGCTCCGGGCCGACCTCGCGCATTTATTTCTCGCAGCGTCTGCGGCTGCATTACGTCGATTGGGGCAACCCCGGCGCGCCGCCGCTTTTGCTGGTGCATGGCGGGCGCGATCATTGCCGCAACTGGGACTGGGTGGCGCAGGCGCTGCGCCATGACTGGCATGTCCAGGCGCCCGATTTGCGCGGCCACGGCGACAGCCAATGGTCGCCCGACGGCAGCTATTCGATCGCCGCCTATATCTATGACCTCGCCCAGCTTATTCATCAGCAGGAGCTGGCGCCGGTGACGATCGTCGCGCACTCGCTCGGCAGCATGATCACGCTGCGCTACACCGGCATCTATCCCGAGAATGTGAAGAAGCTCGTCGCGATCGAGGGGCTCGGCGTCGCGCCGCGCGCGATGGTCGAGCGCGCCAAGCAGCCGATCGCCGATCGCATGCGCCGCTGGGTCGAGGAACAGCGCGGTCTGTCGGGCCGGATGCCGCGGCGCTACGCCTCAATCGACGAGGCATTGAAACGAATGCAGGAGGCCAACCGTTTCCTATCGCCCGAACAGGCACGGCATCTGACGCAGCACGGGGTCAACCAGAACGAAGATGGCAGCTATAGCTGGAAATTCGACAATTACGTCCGTGCCGAGCGGCCCTACGGCATGACCCAGGCGGAGACCGAGAATTTGTGGTCGCGCATCGCCTGCCCGACGCTGCTCGTCTACGGCAAGGAGAGCTGGGCCTCCAACCCCGAGGACGACGGCCGCATCCGCCATTTCAAGAACGCCAAGGTGGTGTCGTTCGAGGGCGCCGGGCACTGGGTGCACCACGACCGGCTCGACGGCTTCCTCGATCTGCTGCGCGGGTTCTTGTGAGCTGATGCCGCGCGACGCCTCGATCATCGTCGACATACGTCCGCGGCGACACTGGCACCAGCCGGTCTGGTTGCCGCATTCAGGCCATGCCGCCAGCACCGCCGCCGGCCGGCGCGGATTCCTCGCCTTTCTCGGACCGGGCCTGATCACCGGCGCCGCCGACGACGACCCGAGCGGTATCGCCACCTATTCGCAGGTCGGCGCCCAGTTCGGCTACGGCATGACCTGGCTGATGATGTTCAGCTTTCCGCTGATGGCTGCGATCCAGGAGGTCAGCGCGCGCATCGGCCGGGTCACCGGCCAGGGCATCGCCGCCAATGTCGGCGACCATTATTCGCCCTGGCTGCTGCGCTTTATCGTGCTGCTGCTGATTGTCGCCAACACGATCAACCTCGGCGCCGACCTGGGCGCGATGGGCGCCGCGGTGAGGCTGGTGATCGGCGGCCCGCCACAGCTCTATGTCGTGCTGCTGGCGGTTGTTTGCGCCGGGCTCGAGATTTTCGTGCAGTACAAGCGCTACGCCGCGATCCTCAAATGGCTGACCCTGGCGCTCTTCGCTTATGTCGCGACGGTGTTGATCGTCGATGTTCATTGGCGCGAGGTCGCGTTCAATACCGTCGTGCCGCACATCCAGTGGACGACCGACTTCCTCACCGGCGTCGTCGCGGTGCTCGGCACCACGATCAGCCCCTATTTGTTTTTCTGGCAGGCCTCGGAGGAGGCGGAGGAGGAACGCACCGACCCCGCCGCGCAGCCGCTTGCCGATGCCCCCGAGCAGGCGCCGCGCGAGATCCACCGTATCCGGGTCGACACCTGGGTCGGGATGGGTCTATCGAACCTCGTCAGCTGGTGCATCATCGTCACGACCGCGGCAACGCTGGCCGCGAACAACATCACCAATATCGAGAGCTCCGAGCAGGCGGCAGAGGCGCTGCGCCCGATCGCCGGCGAGCTGGCGTTCTTGGTCTTCGCCCTCGGCATTGTCGGAACTGGGCTGCTGGCGATCCCCGTGCTCGCCGGGTCGGCGGCCTATGCGCTGGCCGAGATGCTGCACTGGCCCGCCGGGCTCAGTGAGCAGCCGCACCGGGCCAAGGCGTTCTATGCGACGATCGCGATCGGCACGCTCTTGGGGATCGCCTTCAACTTTGTCCATATCGACCCGATCAAGGCGCTGTTCTGGACTGCCGTCATCAACGGCGTCGTCGCGGTGCCGCTGATGATCGTGATGATGGTGATGACCATGCAGCCCAAGGTGATGGGCGACTTCACCTTGCCGCGGCCGCTCTGGGTCTTGGGTTGGATATCGACCGCGGCGATGACCGTCACCGTCGCCGCGATGTTCGCGACCTGGGGCCACTGACCTGACGTCGGGCCCTCATTTGATATATGGCGAGGCGACCTGGTCGCCCGGCTTGATCCCGAGCCGCGCGGCGGTGCCGCCGTTCAATTCGATCACGTAACGCGACGGCGCGTTCGAAGCGATGATGTCGGTCGACAGTGGCACTGCACGCTCGTGGATGCCGATGACCCGGCCGCGTTCGTCGAGAAACAGCATGTCGAGCGGGATCAGGGTGTTCTTCATCCACATCGTGACATTGGTCGGGGTCTTGAAGTCGAACAGCATCCCCGCATTGGGCGCGAGGCTGCGGCGGAACATCAGCCCCTGCTCCATCTGCGCGTCGCTGAGGGCCAATTCGATCGAGAATTTCTGCGGCCCCGAGGCGGTGTGGATGGTCAGCTCGGAGAGGCCGAAATTTTCCAGCGCCCGCGCCGGCAGCACGGCGACGAGCAGGAGGGCGAACGCAAGCAGAGGGCGGCGCGGCAACATCGCCGTCGTCTATTCCACCCCTGGCCAACGGTCAATCGCGCCATTGCCGCAAGCGCGCCCTTCGAGACGCGCCTAACGGCGCTCCTCCGGGTGAGGGCCTTTCTTGATGGCATCCTCAAACCCCTCATCCTGGCGTGCGGAGCGTAGCGAAGCCTCGAAGGACGCCCGGTGCCAATCCCGCTATGCTTTAGCCCTTACAATCAAGGGCACAACGATGAAATCGAATCGACAGCCGCCGCATCCCGCCACGCTTGCCGCGCAGGGGCTCGGCTGGACCGATGCGGCGACCGGCGCGGTGGTGCTGCCGATCCAGCCGGCGACGACCTATATCCGCGACCCCGACAACGAGTACCGCCGTGGCCGCAACTATGCGCGCGCCGACAACCCCGGCTACGACCAGCCGCAGGCGCTGTTGACCGCGCTCGAAGGCGGCGCGGCGTCGCTGGTGCTGTCGTCGGGGATGGCGGCGGCGACCGTGCTGTTCCGCGCGCTGCCGATGGGCGCGCATGTCGTCGCGCCCAAAATCATGTACCACAGCCTGCGGCGCTGGATCGCCGCCCATGCCGCCGATGGACACATCGCCGCCGATTTTGTCGATATGAGCTCCCTCGACGCGCTGCGCGCGGCGGTACGGCCGGGCGCGACGCGGCTCGTCTGGGCCGAGACGCCGGCCAACCCGCTATGGTCGATCACCGACATCGCCGACGCGGCGGAGATCGCGCACCGGGCCGGAGCGCTGCTCGCGGTCGACAGCACGACCGCGAGCCCGGTGCTGACCCGGCCGATCGAGCTCGGCGCCGACATCGTCATGCACTCGGCGACGAAGTACTTGAACGGCCACAGCGACGTCATCGCCGGCACGCTGACGGGCGCGCGCGACGACGAATTCTGGCAAAAGCTCGTTGCCGGGCGCAGCAGCGGCGGCGCGATCCTCGGCAATATGGAGACCTACCTCTTGATGCGCGGGATGCGCACGTTGTTCCTGCGGGTCGAGCGCGCCTGCCAAGCGGCGCAGCGCGTCGCCGAGGCGCTTGTCCGGCACCCGCGCATCGCAGAGGTGCTTTATCCCGGGCTGCCCGGCCATCCCGGCCACGAGATCGCGGCGCGGCAGATGCAGGGCGGGTTCGGCGGGATGCTGTCGATCCGCGTGAAGGGGGGCCCAGGAGGCGGTGAGGAAGCCGCGATCGCCACCGCGGCGCGGGTCGAGATCTGGAAGCGCGCCACCTCGCTCGGCGGCGTCGAGAGCCTCATGGAACATCGCGCCTCGATCGAGGGCCCGGGAACGCCGGTGCCGCGCGACCTGTTGCGCCTTTCGGCCGGGATCGAGGACCCGCAGGATTTGATCGACGATCTCGATCAGGCGTTGCGCGGATAACCCTCACCCGTCTCCGGGCTGCACCCGGAGCCACCCTCTCCCGCTTACGGGAGAGGGGATTTTCCGCCGGCGCTTGATGGCCCCTCTCCCACTTGCGGGAAAGGGAGGGGCCCAGCCCGCAGGGCTGGGAGGGGGCGGGTATTACATCAGCCCGAGTTCGAGTCGCGCTTCGTCGCTCATGCGATCCATGGTCCAGGGCGGTGTCCAGACCAGCTTCACGCGCACATCCTCGACACCGGACACGCCGCTCACCGCCTTCTTGACCTCGTCGGGCATGCTTTG
>DASZLY010000063.1:0-10948 GCA_035552135.1 Allostellaceae bacterium
AAGCACCATCTCGCGAGGCGGCGGTCAGAGGAAATTTTCAGCCCTCGTCCAATGTACGCCCACCGGCGCGACGCCACGGCGCCCCGGCAAACCGGGAGTAGCGGTGAATATGGACTACCGATCCGGCCGCGCCGCCGGTCCGCTATACGCGCGCCCGAGATCGCTCCCCCGCGGATCAATTCCGCTTGTCGCAACGACGATAATTCAACACCCGCGAAACCGGCCGCCCCTAAATCCGCTCGACGATCGCCGCGAACACCGCCTCGAACATCTCCGTCGTCAGCGTGCCGGTGTTCGTATTGAGCCGCGAGCAATGATAGCTATCGGCGAGGACGAGCCCGCCCGGCAGTTCGTGCAGCGCGCCATGCGCGAACGGGTAGGCGGCGCGGCGCAGCCCCTTGGCGGCGAGCACCGCGTGATGGGCGATCGCGCCCAAGGCGAGAATTGTCCGCAGCCGCGGCAGCGCGGCGAGCTCGGCGGCGAGAAATGGCCGGCAGGCGGCGATCTCGGTGGTCTCGGGCTTGTTCTGCGGCGGCACGCAGCGCACCGCGTTGGTGATGCGGACGCGGTCGAGGCGCAGCCCGTCATGGCGATGCGCGGCATAGTCACCCTGCGCGAGTCCGAATTTGCGCAGCGTCGCGTAAAGCAGATCGCCCGCGTAGTCGCCGGTGAACGGGCGCCCGGTACGGTTGGCGCCGCGCAAGCCCGGCGCCAGCCCGACGATCAGCAACTCGGCGGATTCCGGCCCGAAGGTCGGCACCGGCGCATTGAACCAATCAGGATGCACCGCGCGCTGCTGGGCACGAAACCCGGCGAGGCGCGGGCAGAGCGGGCAATCGGACGACGGCGCGATGTCCGCCGCCGCGGCATCGCTCATCGCGCGCGGGTCATTCGCTGTCGACCGGCTCGCCGCGCGGCCGCGCCATATCGTCGCGCGGAACATGGGCGCGAGCGATGCTCGGCCCCAGATCCTGCAACTCGACAAAGCTGTCGGCCTGGCGGCGCAGATCGTCCGAGGCCATCGGCGGCGATGAGCGGATTGTCGAGACGACCGACACCCGCACGCCGCGCCGCTGCACCGCCTCGACCAGCCGGCGGAAGTCGCCGTCGCCGGAAAACAGCACGGCGTGATCGATGTATTGCGCCATTTCGAGCATGTCGATCGCCAGCTCGATATCCATGTTGCCCTTGATTCGGCGCCGGCCCATGGCGTCGGTGAATTCCTTGGTCGGCTTCGTCACCATCGTGTAGCCGTTATAGTCGAGCCAATCGACGAGCGGCCGGATCGGCGAGTACTCCTGGTCTTCCATCAGCGCCGTATAATAAAACGCGCGGATGAGCCGCCCCTTCGAGCGGAAAAGATCAAGCAATCGCCTGTAGTCGATATCGAAACCAAGGCCGCGCGCGGCAGAATAAAGATTGGCGCCGTCAATAAATATGCCGATACGCTCTTGCGGGTAGAAAATCATCGGTGACTCCGGGAAATCTGGTAAAGTCATCGAAGTGTCATCCGCTGCCGGAAGCGCGTCAAGGCGAGTTTGGATCGGGCGAATTCACGTGATCCTCATCGGCATCGGCAGCAATCTCGCGGCGCCGCCGGCGCGCACGCCGCTAGAGACTGCGCTGGAGGCGTTGCCGGCGCTCGCCGCGCCGCATCTTCATCCGTTCGCCTGCTCGTCCTGGTACGAGTCGGCGCCGGTGCCGGCCTCGGACCAGCCCTGGTTCGTCAACGCCGTCGCGCTCATCGACAGCGATCTCGAACCGGAAACCCTGCTCGGCCGGATGCTCGCGGTCGAATCGCGCTTCGCGCGCGTGCGCAGTGCGCGCAACGCGGCACGCACCCTCGACCTCGACCTGCTCGATTATGATGGGCTCGTCGTCGACACCGCAAAGCTCGTGCTGCCGCACCCCCGCCTGCACGAGCGGCGCTTCGTGCTGGAGCCGCTGCGCGAGGTCGCGCCCGAATGGCATCATCCTGTGCTCGGGCTCAGCGCGGCCGAGCTGTTGGCGCGGCTGCCTCCCGGCCAGGAAGTCCGCCGTCTCGATGCGTGACATTGAGACCGAAGGCGCAACCGCGAGTGCAACTCGGCATGCGCTGCGCGCAATTGTGATTGATCCGCGAGGCCGATATAACCGGCGCCGCGCCGGCGCGTTCCGGCAATCGGTCCGGTTCCTCTGGCGGTGAAGTGATGTCCGGCGACGAAGCAGCTCGCGTCAACATGATCGAGCGCCAGCTCCAGCCCAGCAAGGTGACCGACAGGCGCGTGATCGATGCGTTCGCCGTGATTCGCCGCGAGCTGTTCGTACCCGAGCGGCTGCGCGCGGTTGCCTATACCGATGACGATCTGCCGCTCGGCAACGGCCGCTACCTGATGGCGCCGATGGTTGCCGCGCGGTTGCTGCAGGCGGTGGAAGCCCGGCGCAACGACGCGGCGCTCGTGGTGGGGGCGGGGGTCTGCTACGAGGCGGCGCTGCTGTCGATGCTGTGCCGCAGCGTTGTCGCGCTCGAGTCCGACGCCGCGCTTGCCCGGCAGGGCAGGGCGGCGCTGGTCGAGCATCGCATCGCGTCGGTCACCGTCGTCGAGGACGCCAAGGCGCCGGGCACTCGGACGCGCCCCGCCTATGACGTGATTCTGTTCGCTGGCGCGGTCGCGGAACTGCCGGCCGAGATCGCCGCGCAGCTCGCCGAAGGCGGCCGCATGGTCGCGGTGATCAAGCCAGATGACGGGCCGGGCCGGGCGACGCTGACAACGCGCACTGGCGGAGTCCTTGCCTCGCGCGTTATGTTCGACGCGGCGACGCCACTTCTACCGGGCCATGCGCGCAAGCCGGCATTCGTGTTTTGAGGGTTCGATGTCTGAGCCGACCTCGCAGGTGATCCCCGTGCCGGCCAGCTCGCCCCGCGCGCGTTTGCGGCGCTGGCGGTTGGCTGCTGCTGCTGCGGCGCTGATGCTGGGCGCCGGCGCGGCGCCGGGCTCGGCGCAGACGCTGACCGAGGCGCTGTCCTACGCCTACAACAGCAACCCGCAGCTTCTGGCGCAGCGCGCGCTCCTGCGCCAGACCGATGAAGGCGTGCCGCAGGCGCTGTCAAACTGGCGGCCGACGGTCACCTTCACCGGCGAGGCGGGCATCAACCGCGGCGCCATCAACGAAGGCACCGGCGATCAGTTTTCGACCTTCCTGACCAGGGAGCTCGACCTTCGCGTCACCCAGCCGGTCTATCGCGGCGGCCGCACCGAGGCGCAGACCCGGCAGGCGGTCAACCTGGTGCAGGCGGCGCGGGCCGCGACGCTTGGCGTCGAGACGACCGTGTTCCAGGCGGTGGCACAGGCGTTTTTCGACACCTACCGCGACCAGACGCTGGTCGAGGTGAACCGCAACAACGAAGCGGTGCTGAAGAAGCAGCTCGATGCGACGCGCGACCGCTTCCGCGTTGGTGAGGTGACCCGCACCGATGTGGCGCAGGCCGAATCCTCGCTGGCGCAGGCAACCGCCAACCGCATCGCCTCCGAGGGGCAGCTCGAGGTAAGCCGGGCCGCATACACGCGCGCGGTAGGTCACCCGCCGGGCCGGCTGGTGCTGACCAACGAGCGCCCGATATTGCCACAGGGCCGCGACGATGTGCTGGCGCTGGCCGCGAGCGACAACTTCAACGTCATGTCGGCCAATTTCGCGGAGGCCGCGGCACGCGACAATATCGATGTGGTGCGCGGACAGCTGCTGCCGCAAATCTCGATCATCGGCGATCTCAATCGCAGCTACTCGCCCTCGATCACGCTGAAGACCGCACGCGAGGATACCGCCTCGGTGGTCGCGCAGATGACCATGCCGCTCTACGAGGGCGGCGCGGTCTATTCGCAGACTCGCCAGGCCGAGCAGACGGTCGGCCAGCGCCGCAGCCAGGTCGACGACGCGCGCCGCGCGGCCGTGCAATCGGCGACGCAGGCCTGGGAAACGCTGATGTCGGCGCGTGCCGCCGTCGCCTCGTTCGGCGCGGCGGTCAAGGCGGCGCAAATCGCGCTGGAAGGGACCCAGCAGGAGGCACTGGTCGGCTCGCGCACCGTGCTCGACGTGCTGATTTCCGAGCAGCAGCTTTTCACCACCCAATCGCAGCTTGTCGGCGCCCAGCACGACGCCTCGGTCGCCGAGTACAACGTCGCCGCGGCAATCGGCCGCTTGATCGCGCCCGAGCTCAATCTGCCCGTCCAGCTCTACGACATGGACAAGCACTACCGGCGGGTGAAGGGCAAATGGGTCGGATTTAGCGGCGGGCTGAAGGAATAGGGACGGTTGCGCCGGCCGCACCGGTTCGTCATCTTTACGCCGCATTCCAAGGTTTGAAGAACCCGCCGCGGCGGGTGCAGGTGTTTTCGATGTCCGATAAGAAGCTTTCGCCGGAACCCTCGATGGATGAGATTCTGGCCTCGATCCGGCGCATCCTCGCCGAGGATGAGCGTGCTCCGGCGCACGCCCCGCGGCGGGCGCGATCCAGCGGCGACGTGCTCGACCTCACCGAGGCGATCGGCGATGACGGCAGCGTGCGGCATATCCCGCCGGTGCGCCTGGTCGCGCCCGAGCCGGTGCCGCCGGTACCGCCCGACGGCCGGATCGAGCCTGCCGCGCCGCGTCCCGACACTGCCGCCGGCGAGACGCGGCTGGTGTCGGATGCCGCATCCGATGCCGTGGCGTCGGCCTTCGCGCGGCTCACCAGCCTGCCGCGCGGCGACAGCGACGGCGGCTCAATGGATGCGGTGGTGCGCGAGACGCTGCGTCCGCTACTGCAGGCCTGGCTCGACGAGCATCTGCCCGAGCTCGTCGAACGGCTAGTGCGCGCCGAGATCGCCCGCGTCGTCGGCACCCGGCCGCAGGCCCCTTAAGGGGCCTGCCTGCCGTGCTGCATAACTGTCGGTGCGTCCTTCGAGACGCGCCTGGCGGCGCTCTTCAGGATGAGGGTGGTTTTTGAGGATGGCGTTAGAACATCCCTCATCCTGAGGTGCCTCGCGCAGCGAGGCCGAAGGACGCTAATCAGTCAAACCAGCAGGATCAGACCGCTTCGAGGCGTTCGTAAGCCGCCTTGAGGCGATCGCGGTCGCGGCGGGTGTCGGCCTCGCGTTCGCGCTGCTCCTCGATCACCTCCGGCTTGGCCTTGGCGAGGAAGCCGGGGTTGCCGAGCTTGGCGGCGAATTTCGCGAGATCAGTATCGAGCCGGCCGATTTCCTTGCCGAGCCGGGCCTTTTCCTGGCCGAAATCGATCACCTCGCCGAGCGGCAAGATCAAGGTGGTTCCTTCGACCACCACGGAAACGCTGCCCGGCGGCACTGTTTCGGGCTCCAACCAGCCCTCCAGTCGCGCCAAGCGATCAATGTGGTCGCGATTGGCGTTCAACCGCGCCAACGCGACAGCATCGGCATCCTTGATGACCAACGGCAGACGCGCCGCGGCGGGCACGTTGAGCTCGCTGCGGACGCCGCGAATGCCCGAGATGGCGGCGATCACCCACTCCATCTCGGCCGCGGCGGCCGGGTCGTGCAGGTCGGGCGCGAGATCGGGCCATGCAGCGGTCAGCAACAGCCCAGCATCCGCGCCGCCGAGCTGCGCCCATACCTCTTCGCTCGCGTAAGGCATGATCGGGTGCAGCAGATGGACGATCTGGGCCAGCACCCAGCCGATCGTCCGCCGCGTCTCGGCCTGCGCCGCCGCATCGCCGCCCTGGAGGATCGGCTTCGAGAATTCGAGGTACCAGTCGCAGAACGTGCCCCAGGCGAACTGGTAGAGTCGGTTCGCCGCCTCGTCGAAGCGATAGGCTTCGAGCGCCTGGGTCGTGGCGAGCGCGCAATCGCGCGTCGCGCTGGCGATCCAGCGGTTGACGGTCTCCCGGCAGCCGCGCGGATCGAAGGCGCGGTCGAAGACGGCGCCGTTCATCTCGGCGTAGCGCGCGGCGTTCCACAGCTTGGTGACGAAGTTGCGGTAGCCCTCGACCCGGCTCTCGGCGAGCTTGATGTCGCGGCCCGGCGCGGCCAGCGCCGACAGCGTGAAGCGCAACGCGTCGCAGCCATAGCGGCCGATGAGGTCGAGCGGGTCGATGATGTTGCCGCGCGACTTGGACATTTTCTGGCCGCGCTCGTCGCGCACCAGCGCGTGGATGTAGACCGTGCGAAACGGCACTTCGCCCTTGAAATGCAGGCCCATCATCATCATCCGGGCGACCCAGAAGAAGATGATGTCGAACCCGGTCACCAGCACGTCGCCGGGGTAATAGCGCGCGACCTCCGGCGTCGGCTCGGGCCAGCCCAAGGTCGAGAACGGCCACAGCGCCGACGAGAACCAGGTGTCGAGCACGTCCTCGTCGCGGCGCAGCGTCACGCCCGCCCCGAATTTGGCTTCGGCCTCGGCGCGCGCCTCGTCCTCGCTCTCGGCGACAAAAACCGTGCCATCGGGCGCGTACCACGCCGGGATCTGATGCCCCCACCACAGCTGGCGCGAGATGCACCACGGCTGGATGTTGCGCATCCACTCGAAGAACGTGTTCTCCCACTGCCGCGGCACGAAGACCGTCTGCCCGGTCTCGACCGCTTCGATTGCCGGCTTCGCCAGCACCTTAGCGTTGCAGTACCATTGGTCGGTCAGCCACGGCTCGATGACGACGCCCGAGCGGTCGTGATGCGGCACCATCAGCGTATGGTCTTCAACCTTCTCGATGAGGCCGGCCGCTTCGAGATCGGCGAGCACCTTCTTTCTAACCTCGAACCGGTCGAGCCCGCGATAGGCTTCCGGTATTTGTTCGACGGTCGGCTTTCCTACGAGCCCGTCGTCGTCCGCGTGGGTCAGATTCCCGACCTTGGCCTTATGTCCCCATGAATAATCGTCAAAGACGCTCGATTTGATTTTCGCGTCTGCGTCGAAGATGTTGATCATCTTGAGCCCGTGCCGGCGGCCGACCTCGAAATCGTTGAAATCATGCGCCGGGGTGATCTTGACCGCGCCGGACCCCATCTCGGGATCGGCGTATTCGTCGGCGACGATCGGGATCAGCCGGCCGACCAGCGGCAACCGCACCTGCTTGCCGACCACGCCGGCAAAGCGCGCGTCCTCCGGGTGCACCGCGACCCCGGTATCGCCGAGCATCGTTTCCGGCCGGGTCGTCGCGACCACGATGTAGCGCCCGTCTTCGCCCTCGATCGGATAGCGGATATGCCAGAGCTGGCCCTTAGTTTCGCGGCTGTCGACCTCGAGGTCGGAGATGGTGGTGTGCATCTCCGGGTCCCAGTTGACGAGCCGCTTGTCGCGATAGATGAGGCCCTCGCGGTGAAGCTGGACGAACACCTTGCGCACCGCCGCGGCAAGGCCGGGGTCCATCGTGAAGCGCTCGCGCGGCCAGTCCGGCGAGCAGCCGAGCCGGCGCAGCTGGTTGACGATCGTGCCGCCCGATTCGGCCTTCCACTCCCAGACGCGCTCGATGAACTTGTCGCGGCCGAGCTGGTGCTTGTCGATCTGCTGTTCGGCGAGCTGGTTGGTGACGACGATCTCGGTGGCGATGCCGGCATGGTCGGTGCCGGGCTGCCACAGCGCGTCGCGCCCGCGCATCCGCTCGAAGCGGACGAGGATGTCCTGCAGCGTAAAGGTCAGCGCGTGGCCCATGTGCAGGCTGCCGGTCACATTCGGCGGCGGCATCATGATCGTGTAGGGCCGCTTGGCGCTGGTGGGATCGCAGGCGAACCCGCCCGAGCGCTCCCACGCTGCGTATTGCCGCGGCTCGACCTCGTCCGGCCGGTAGGTTTTGTCGAGGGTCACGGGGCTATAAATTCCTTGCTGAACCGTCGCGGTTTGTTTCGCGGCGTTTTGCGGTCACGTCAAGGCCGCCAGAGAAAACGCCGGCGAGCTGTTAATATGGGCGTGATGAGGGCGAAGGCATGACGCTCCGTATCGACGACCTCGC
Source organism: Allostellaceae bacterium (assembly GCA_035552135.1). Taxonomy (GTDB): domain Bacteria; phylum Pseudomonadota; class Alphaproteobacteria; order ATCC43930; family CGMCC-115725; genus DATARH01. Next base: position 7,937 of record DASZLY010000063.1, read on the forward strand.
CGGCGCCGGCATCGTTGCGCCGGAACGCCTCGACGCGCTGCGTCAAGTCGCGGCACAGTTTTCGGTGGCGCTGACGCAAGATGTCGCCGAGCTGATCGACCCGGCCGATCCGGCCGACCCGATCGCGGCGCAATTCGTGCCGAGTGCGGCGGAGCTGGAGATCGCGGCGGAGGAACAGGCCGACCCGATCGGCGACGAACGCTGGTCGCCGGTTCCGGGGATCGTCCATCGCTATCCGGACCGGGTGCTGCTGAAGCCGAGCCTGGTCTGTCCGGTCTATTGCCGCTACTGCTTCCGGCGCGAGCAGATCGGCGTGCGCGGCCAGGTGCTGGGCCGTGCGGCGCTCGACCGCGCCTACGCCTACATAAGCGAGCGGCCAGAGATCTGGGAAGTCGTCGTCACGGGCGGCGATCCGCTGCTGCTGTCGTCGCGCCGCGTCGCGACGATCGTGCGCAGCCTCGCGGCGATCGATCATGTCCAGGTCATCCGCTTTCACAGCCGGGTGCCGGTGGTCGACCCGCGCCGGGTGAACGCGGCGCTGGTCGCGGCGCTCGACGCCGGCAAGGCGGTCTATGTCGTGATCCACGCCAACCACCCGCGCGAGCTGACGCCGGCGGTGAGGGGCGCGGTGACGAAGCTCGTGCGCGGCGGGATTCCGATCTTGTCGCAGAGCGTGCTGCTGCGTGGGGTCAACGACGACGCCGCGGTGCTCGAGCAATTGTTCCGCGCGCTGGTGGCGATGCGGGTCAAGCCCTATTACCTGCACCATCCCGACCTGGCGCTCGGCACGGCGCATTTCCGCGGCGACATCGCCGAGGGGCAAAGCCTGATGCGCGAACTGCGCCGCCGCGCCTCGGGATTGTGCCAGCCGACCTATGTGCTCGACATCCCCGGCGGCTACGGCAAGGTGCCGGTCGGGCCGTGCTGGGCGCGGCGCGATGGCGAGGGCTGGCGCGTCGAGGATAGTGCAGGGCGGTGTCACCGCTATCCTCCGGCGAGCGGCGACAGGTGAGCCGCGGCCGCGCCCGATTGTCGCGTTCGAGTCCCCCGCCGCGCCGGCCACTGAGCCGCAGGTTGAACACCTTCCTTCGGCTTCGTCCTAATTAACGATCAATTTGATGGATTTTTAGGCGTACTGCAGTGAATGTCCGCCGCCATGCCGATTGCCTTCAACAAGCTCGACCGTGCCGAGATGCGGTGCCAACGCCGCTATATGACGCCGGTCTTCGAGATCATCGTCGAATGCGAACTGTTCCGCTCGCTCGACGTGTCGATGGGCGGCGCCCATCTCGACGGGGTGTGCGAGGGGATGCCGGTCGGCACCCCGGTCGAGGGTTGGATCGCGCTGCCCGGCATGGCGCGGGCTTTCTCGTTTTCGGGCGAAATCCTGCGCACCGACGGGAATACCGGCAACACGGTCGTGCGGTTCGACGATATCGAGCCGGAAACCGCCCAGTTCTTCGACAACGCGGTCGCCTGGCGCCTGCACTGAGGGCTCAGCCCGCCAGTTCGCACCAGATCGGCGTGTGATCGGAGGCGCGCTCCTTGCCGCGCGGCGACTTGTCGATGTCGCAGCCGACCACGCGGTCCGCGGCATGCGGCGACAGCAGCAGATGGTCGATGCGCAGCCCCTCGTCGCGCTGCCAGCGTCCGGCCTGGTAATCCCAGTAGGTGTATTTATGCGGCTCGCGGTGGAACACGCGATAGGCGTCGACCAGCCCCAGGTGCTGCAATGAACGAAAGCGGGCGCGCGCCTCGATGCGGCACAGTGCGTCGTCGCGGAACGCGACCGGGTCGTAGACGTCGTTATCGGTCGGGCAGATGTTGTAGTCGCCCGCCATCACAAACGGTATCTCGCGCCGCAAGAGGCCGGCGGCATGGGCGTTGAGCCGGTCCATCCAGCCGAGCTTGTAGGTGAATTTGTCGGTGCCCGACGGGTTGCCGTTGGGCAGGTAGATCGAGGCGACCCGTATTTCGGCGCCGGGCGGCCCGAACGTCGCTTCGAGATAGCGCGCATGGTCGTCGCCATCGTCGCCGGGGAGGCCCATCACGACCTCGCGCGCCGGCTCCTTCGATAGCAAGGCAACGCCGTTATAGGCGCGCTGCCCCAGCGCCTCGACCTTGTAGCCGAGCGTCGCCATCTCGAGCCGCGGAAAATCGTCGGCGAGGCATTTGATCTCCTGCAGGCACAGCACGTCGGGCTGTGCGTTCTTGAGGAAATCCAGCAGGTGCGGCAGCCGGACCTTGACCGAGTTGACGTTCCAGCTGGCGATCTTCACGGCCGGTTCCTTGCGTTGCATGGCAAGGCGCGCGCCGCGACGCGGCAAGCTCGACCGGGGTGCGCACCCGGCACGAGATTGCTTTGCTGCGCTCGCAATGACAACCGCAGATCACGCCGGCGCTTCGCGGGCGGCGCCGTCGCCAAAGCAGTAATAGCCGATGAGCTGCATCGCCGAAGCCTGGTGCAGGTCGGGCGCCGGTCCTTTGTGATAGCGCGCCGTCAGCGCGTCGAGCACCTCGATAAGGGGGCGCGGCCGTCGCCGTTCGGCGAGGCGGCGCAGCGGGTGGACGAACCGCCTCGGCGGCGGTTCCGGGGTTTCGAGGCGGCGCAGGGCCGGCGCCTCGCCGGGATCGATGCCGGCGCATTGCAGACCGCCGCGCAGCATCGCCGCCAACACAAGGTGCCTCTTGTGTTCCCGGTTCTCCCGCCGGCGTTCGGCCGACCAGGCGTGCAGCATTGCGTTGAGCACCGCGAGGCGGCGCTCGAAGCGGTCAAGGCGACGCATCGAGAGGCTCCCTTTTGGCGTCCTCCACCTCGCGTTCCAGCGCCGCGAGGCGGCGGTCGAACTCGCCGGCCTCGATCGCCCGCAGCGCGGTCTCGACCATGCGCGCGAGCTCGGCGGCGTCGAACGAGGTGATCGCGCCCGCCGCGGCGGCGCGGACGATCGCGCCCATCGCCGGGGCGAGGTCGGCGGCGGAATTGATCTCGGGGAGCGCCACCGGCTGGGTGCG
>DASZLY010000064.1:0-13070 GCA_035552135.1 Allostellaceae bacterium
TAGCCGCGATAGGGCACGGCGGGCGGCAGCGTGTAATGCCGGCCCTTGTGCGAGAAGCTCTCGTTGTTGAACGCCTTCATGATGATCTCGACCTGTTCCTCGAACAGCTCGCGATTGGCCTCGCCGTCGATCATCGGCGCGCCGAAGGTCTCGACCTCGCGGGTGTGGTAGCCGCGCCCGACGCCGAACACGGTACGGCCCTTGGTGAGGATGTCGGCGGTCGCGAAATCCTCGGCGAGGCGCAATGGGTGCCACATCGGCGTGATGTTGAAGCCGCAGCCGATCTTGATCTTCTTGGTGACGTGCGCGAGGTGCACCGCCAGCATCAGGATGTTGGGGATGCACTCGTAACCCTCGTGCTGGAAATGATGCTCGGCCATCCACATCATGTCGTAGCCGAGATCGTCCATCGTCTTGGCGATCGCCTCCGACTTCTCGAAGACGCTCGCCAGCTCATCATTGGTGAAGCGGCGCTCGTTGGCCGGCGTCGCGTCCTGGCCGTGATCGGGGAAATCGATATGGCCGGCGTACACGGTGGTGAATTTGCTGATCGCCATGGGGGTGTCCTCCATCAAGTGCGGTCGGGCGTCCGCCCGACCTTCGGCGCCAGCCCGCTTCCCCACCCGGCGACCCAATCAGCATACTCTCGTTGGGTGGTCGGGTGGGGGAGCGGGCTGGCGCCGCAACTCGGCAAAATCTCAATCCACCAGCTTCTGGAACAGATAGGTGAATTCGAGGGCGTTGCGCCGCGCGCGCTCCTTGAGGTTGGCGGCGGCTGCGTGGCCGCCGTCGATATTCTCATAATAGAGAAACGGCAGCCCCATCGAAGCCATTTTCGCCGCCATCTTGCGCGCATGGCCGGGATGCACCCGGTCGTCCTTGGTCGAGGTCAGGAAAAACACTTCAGGATAGGCTGTGCCCGCGCGCAGATTGTGATAGGGCGAGATCGCCTTGAGGAAGGCGGCTTCCTGCGGCTTGTCGGGGTCGCCGTATTCGGCCATCCACGATGCACCGGCCAGCAGCTTGTGGTAGCGCAGCATGTCCAAGAGCGGCACCTGGCAGACGATCGCGCGGAACAGCTCGGGGCGCTGCGTCAGCATCGCGCCCATCAGCAGTCCGCCATTCGACCCGCCCATGATGCCGAGCCGGCGCGGCGAGGTGATCTTGCGGCGGACCAGATCCTCAGCGACGGCGATGAAATCGTCGAAGGCGCGCTGGCGGTGCGCCTTGAGCGCGGCCTGGTGCCATTCCGGGCCGAACTCGCCGCCGCCACGGATATTGGCGACGACATAGACCCCGCCCGGCTCGATCCACATCTTGCCCAGCGCGCCGGAATAGGCCGGATTCATCGACACCTGGAATCCGCCATAGCCGTAGAGCAGGGTCGGCGCATTGCCGTCGAGCGCGAGGTCGCGCGGCCGTACGACGAAATACGGCACGGCAGTGCCGTCTTTCGAGATCGCGTCGAACTGCTCGACCGCCGCCTGCGAGCCGTCGAACCGCGCGGGCATCGACTTCACCGGCTCCGCCGTGTCGGCGGCGAGATCGGCGAGGTAGAGCGTGTTCGGCAACAGATAACCGGCGACGTCGACAAAGGCCTGTTCGTCACGCTCACTGGCGGCGATGAGCTGCACCGAAGCGTTTTCCGGCAACGGCAGCGGCGATGCCTGCCAGGCACTCTGCTCGTGGCGATAGGCGACCGCGCTGCCGCGCACGTTGCGGTAGATCGCGACCAGCAGCACCGAGCGGGTCGCGGCGACGCCTTCGATTGTCTCGCGCGGCCCCGGCGCATAGATCAGCGTTGCCTCGGCCGCCTCGATATCGGCACGGCATTGCGCGAGATCGAGCGAGACCAGCGCGCCCGACGGGTAGGTCGCGCCGTGCCGTTCCCAGGCCTCTTCAAGGCTGAACACCATCTGGCCGGAGACGAAGGCCTGCAGGCTCGCGCGGCCGGGCAGCGGCAGCCTGATCGGCCCGGCATCGCCCAGTAGAAACCGCTCGCTTGCAAAGAAATCGACCGCGCGGGTCGCGACGAGGCCGCGCACCGCGCCGTCCGGGTCGCGCAACACGCCGATGCGCACGCTGACATCGTCGGCGGTGCCGCGGAAAATTTCCTCGGCCGCGTCGAGCGGCGCGCCGCGCCGCCAGCTTTTGACGATGTACGGATAGCCCGAGGCAGTCATCGTCCCCGGCCCCCAATCGCGGCCGACGAGCAGCGTGTCGGCGTCGAGCCAGGTCGCGTTCTGCTTGCCTTCGGGCAGCGCGAACCCGCCATCGACAAAGCCGCGCGCGGCGATGTCGAACTCGCGCAAGGTCACCGCGTCCTTGCCGCCATCCGACAGGGCGACCATCGCCAGCCGGTCGTCCGGCGGCAGGATCGACGCGCCGGCGGCGACCCAGTTGCGGCCCTCGGCGGCGGCGAGCGCGTCGAGGTCGTAGATCGTCTCCCATTGCGGCTCGGCGGTGCGATACGAAGCGAGGCTGGTGCGCCGCGACAGGCCGCGCACATGCCGGCCGTCCTGCCAGAAATTCGACAGGCCGTCGCCGAGGAACATCGGATAGGGGATGCGATCCTCGGCGGTGATGATCGCGAGCACGGTGTCGTAGAGGCGCTGGTAGCGCGGGTCGGCTTCGAGCCGCCCCAGGCTCCGCGCATTCTCACCGCGCACCCAGCCGAGCGCCTTCTCGCCCTCAACGTCTTCAAGCCAGAGAAAGGGGTCAGCAACAGTCATGAGCCAGGCATTCCCGATGGGTTGCGCGAGGTGTGCCGGACGGCGTGAATCACGATCTCCTTTTCCGTTACCTGGTAAAAAATCAGGTATGGAAAGGGCGAGACGACAAGCCGGCAAAGGACTGGATTGGTCGTACGCCGGCCAATGTGCGGGTGAAGCACCAGAAGCGCGGTCAGCGCCTTGATACGCCCCTGAATTTGACGCGCCCGCGCCGGCGACTGTCGGCGAATGTACTCGAGGATATCATCAAGGTCGGCGAGGGCTCGACGGGTGTACCGAAGCCTCACAGGCCGTGCTTAGCCCAAACCGCCTGCACTTCTTCGTCGGTCGCGAACTCACCGCGTTCGGCGGCGGCAATGGAAACGGCGAGCGCTGCTTTATCTTCCGGAGTCAGGGACACCGGGTTCTCGGCGTCGGCCCCGACTAATTGCAAAAGGACATACGCGATATCGTCCTGCGCTTGCGGCGGAAGGTGTCGTGCCGCTTCGATCGCCCGTTCGAGAAGAACTGTCATTGCGAAAAGGTAATCTCCCCGCATACAGACATCAAGGAAGGTCGCGGTGCGGGTGGAAGACGAACCCGGCCGGGCGGCCGGCAAGCCAGGCCGCCTCGCGCGGCGGCAGCGCCGGGTCCCACAGGTTCGCATCGAAGCGCCAGCCATTGACCTGGTCGGCGCCGCGCGAGGCGACGAAGTTCATCGGCCCGACCATCTCCTCGGGCTCGACCAGCCGCGCCATCTTGCCGGCTTCGCTCAGGGCACGCGCTTCCATCGCCATGCCGGGCGTATTGGCGCCGGCGCCGGGATTGACGATGTTGACCGTCATCCCCGTCCCGGCCGCGTCCTTGGCCCATACTTCGGTGGCCATTTCGAGCCCGGCCTTCGACGCGCCGTAAGGGTGAGTGCCGATGCGGTTCATCGTGTCGAGCTTGGTGGTCACATTGACGATGCGACCCCATCCCGCCTCGATCATCGCCGGCGCGACACGCCGCGCGAGGCGGTCGGCCGCGAGGTAATTGGTGGTGATGACGTTGTCGATGATCTCGTCGTCGACCTGCCAGAAGCGCTGGATGCTGTCGCGGCGAAATCGCGCCGGATCGATATAGGTGAAGGTGAGCCCGGCGCTGTTGACGAGGATGTCGACCTTGCCGAAGCGCTCGCGGGTCGCGGCGACGACGCGGTCGCATTCGCTCTTGTCGCGCAGATCGGCGGCCAGCGGCCGCAACCGCCGCCCGAGCTGGAGCTTCTCGGCCTCGGCTTCCATCTCGGCGATGTCGCTCTCGATATGGCCGACCGCGACGACCGGGTGCCCCTCGCGCGCCAGGCCGAGCGCCATCGCCTTGCCCAGCCCGCGCAACCCGCCGGTCACCAGCGCGACTCGGTTCTCACGATCGGCGTCGGGCATCTCGTTCCTCCTATTGGCCGACGAACATCTTAGCGCAAAGGACGCAAAGGATGCGCGATGGACGCGAAACCGTCCGAATTCGGCGCGCGGCGCCTAAATTCACAATGAGGCAGTGAGGCGGTGAGGTTTCAAGCGCACCGGCGCTCTCATTTGTCTCACCGCCTCATTGTTCAAACATGTTGCGCGCTGGCGCGCGCGATGCCGCCATCGCGTCCTTTGCGATCCTCGGCGGCCTCCGCGTTTGAGGCGTTTTCTTTTCTTCTTACACCTGCGCCAGCTCTTCCTACACCTGCGCCAGCGCCATCGGGTCGCCCGAGAAGGCCGGCATGATCTCCTCGGCAAAGGTGCGCAGATGCGCTACCGAGGCGCCCGGCGCGGCGAACAGCACATTCTCGACGCCGCCAGCCTGCAGCCGCTTCAGCTGGCCGACGATCTCCTCGGGCAGGCCGAGCAGCGGCGCGTCGTCGATCTGGAATGCGTCGGCATCGTCCTTGATGTGGTGATAGCGCTCGGCGCCGGGGCCGCGCGCGAGGTCGCCGATATTCTTGAGCACCTCGCGCCGGGTCTGGATCGCCTTCTTACGCTCGGATTCCTTGCGGATGATCTGCAAGCCGCGGGTGACGCCGACCATCATCGGGTCGTAGGCCCGGCCGGTCGCCTTGCACTCCTCGCGGAAGGTCGCGACGCGCTCGATGATGAGGTCGATCGGCGCGATCTGGTCGAGCAGCAGATTATAGCCTTCGCGCGCGGCACGGCGGATCGACTCGGCGCTGCCGGCGCCCAGCCAGAATGGCGGGTGCGGCTGCTGGATCGGGTTCGGCTCGACGACGACATTGTCGTAGCTGTGCCACTTGCCATTGTACGAGAAGCGCTTGCCACCCGACCGCCAGGACCGGCGGATAATCTCCATCGCCTCGTCGAAGCGCTCGGTCGCCTCATCCTGCGGCACGCAGAAGCCGTCGAACTCATAAGCGCGGTAGCCCTTGCCGACCCCGAGATCGAGCCTGCCATTCGACAACAGGTCGAGCGTCGCCGCCTGCTCGGCGACGAGGATCGGATTATGCCAGGGCAGCACCACGACCGCGGTGCCAAGACGGATACGCTCGGTGCGGGCCGCGAGATAGGACAGCAGATTGAGCGACGCCGACACCTGGCCGAACCCGGTGAAATGGTGCTCGACCAGGAACACGCTCGAAAAGCCGAGCTTCTCCGCCTCGCAGACATAGTTGATGAAATCGTGGTAGCCGTCGCTGTCGCCGGCCGGCCCGCCGCGCGCCCGCGCTCCGCCGAATAGCCCGAACTTCATGCCCCGCTCCTGTTCACTCCCGTGAACACGGGTAACCGATTTCCGGCCCCAGCGCTACGTCGCGGCTTTACCATATTTGCGCTCGCGGTCGGCCGCCGAACCCCGTCGCCACGATCAGCCGCGTGCTGAAGCCGTCGTAAATACCCGGCAGCACCAGAATTTCGGGAGCTTCGATCAAGTCGCGCAAGCGCTGGCCCGGGTTCGGCATCGCGGTCTCTCGTACTCTTCCATCGGGGTCGAAAATCGCCCTGGCGAGCGGCCGGGAAATCATGCGCTACTTTAGGTAAATTCAACCAACCCGTTCAGTTACCGATACCAGTTGAAGCAAATGCCGGCGAAACCTGGCGTCGGAACTCCTCCTATTCTCATCCTGTTAACCACTCAATGTTAAGGAGGCCGTGGCCGAAGCGCCACAACGGATCGTGGCAAGGAAGAACAAGTTGGCTGCCCAAATAAGCCGTGCGCTACTCGAGCTAGGCTATATCCCGCTGAGCGAAGTGCAGCTGCTGCTGGACCGCATCGGCGAGCGGATGAGCCAGATCGACGAACCGCTTGCCCGCGAATACGTGATCGACCCGTTTCCCGGCGGGATCGAGCAGAAGATCCACCAGATGTGCCTGCGCCGAAAGGCCCTGTTCCAGCGGCTCGCGAAGGATGAGCTGGACGCCGAGCAGGAGCGCCTCGCCGACCATGCCGACAAGCCGCTGGAAAACGACTAGCCGCGGAACCGCGGCACCACCTGCTCGAAAAACCGGGTCATGCTTTCCGCCGCGACCTCGTGCGCCATCGGCCCAAGGCGGAACGTGCCGATGATCCCGCCGATGCCCAGCCGGTCGAGGGCCGCGACGTCCTCGGCGACGCGCGCCGGCGCGCCGTGGATCAGCCCGTCGCCGCGCGCGGTGCGGGCGCCCGGCAGGTCGCTCTTCGGCACGACGATGCGCTGGCCCGTCGCGGCGAAGACCCGGTCGCGCACCTCGGCGCGGGTGCGCGTCATCGTCTCGAAGGCGGGGACGCCGACGCGCGCTGCCTCGTCGTCGCTCTCGGCGACATAGAAATTGCGCCATACCCAGCTCGCGGCAAGGTTCGCCGCGATCTTCTTACCGGCGAAGCCCGCCTCCCCCATTGTCTGCCGGTAGAGCTCGACGCGCCGTGCGGTGGTTTCGAACGACTGCACATTCATCATGAAGGGCTTGCCCTGCCGCGCCAACTCGACGAGCGAGGCGTCGCCCGACGAGCCGCGGATCAGCGGCGGGTGCGGCGCGGTGAAGGGGCGCGGACGCAGCATCGGCACGTCGAGCTGCCAGAACCGGCCGCGATGGTGGAATTCGCCGCCGGCCCAGGCCTTGACCATCACCGCCTCGGCCTCTTCGAGCCGATCCTGCGCCTCTTGGTGGTCGAGGCCGAAGCCCTGGTAGTCGTAGATGTTGTACGAACTGCCGCGCCCCAGCCCGACGATCAGCCGCCCCTTCATCAGATGGTCGAGCAACGCCATCTGTTCGGCGAGGCGGATCGGGTGGTGCAGTGCGGTCTGGATCACCGCGAAGCCGAGCCCGGCGCGTTGCAGCGAGGCCGCGAGCGCGCCCGCCAGCACCATCGGGTCGGCGTAGACCGCGATCCCGTCGAAATGATGCTCGGCAAGCCAGACCATATCGGCGCCAAGCCGGTCGGCGAGCAGCGCCTCGCGCACCGTCTCGTCGATGACGGCGCCGTCGCGCGCCGGGTCGCGGCTGTCGGGAAAGAGAAAGGTGCTGAATTTCACGATCGATCCTTATGCAATTCGAGAGCTTGGCAGAGCGCTGCATCGCGATCTCGCGTCCTTCGAGACGCACTCGATGAGCCCTCGTCAGGATGAGGGCGGATGATGGATGGCATCAAGAAAGAACCTCATCCTGCGTTGCTTCGCGCAGCGAAGCCGCGAAGGACGCATGATGCCGATGCCACGGTCCGAGCATGGCGTAAACCTCGGCCGACGGGGTGAAGTCGATCCGCGGATGGCGGAATGGAACCCATTGGAAGCGCTCGCGGAATAGGGTGCCGGCATGCGGCGGCGCGCCGTAATCGTGGCGTGGCAACGGGCGGTACGCTTCTTCGGCGGCGCGGATATGCGCGAGGTTGCCGCGCTCCGAGGCGTAAAGCGCCAGCGCGCGGCGCTTCAGCGCCGCCTCCTCGCGCGTCAGGCGCAGCTCGATGACCCCGCCCCGCGCGTCGGCAAAGCGGTTCGAGCGCACCTTGCCGCCAGCACGGTTATAGGCGGCGAACTCCCACACCGGCAGCCGGCCGTGGAAGGTCGCCGCGAGCGCGTTCGCGGCGTCATGGTCCTGGTGCGCGCCCTCGAACGCCGGCACCCACAGGCTCTCGGGCGAAATCTCGGCGACCGCCCGGCCGAGCGCTGCCGCGGCATCATCGAGCCGGCCGACCAGCCGGCGCGACGCGATGTCGAGAAACCCGGCCGGCTCCAATCCGATCAGCGCGGCCGCCGCCAGGGCCTCGTCGCGCCGCCGGGCGACCCGCGCCGCGTGCGATCCGCGCTGCCACGGCCACAGCAGCTCGCGCGGCGGCACGCCGGTCGTCAGATACAGCACGAAGAGCTGCGCGCCCTCGCCTCGCGCGCGCCGCGCGGCGATCCCGCAGGCGACGATCTCGTCGTCGGGGTGCGGCGCCAGGATCAGGATGCGGCGCGCCGCGCTCAGCTTGTTGCTGCCTGGTGCGAGTGCAAAGCCGCCGCCTGCCGCCACACCGGCAGCAGATCCTCGGCGACGACCTCGCGCCAGCTCGGCACCGCGGTCTCGATATGGCGGCGGGCGAGCGCGCCGAGCTCGCGGCAACCGCCCGGCATAGCGGCCAGCTCGGCGATGGCATCGGCCCATTGTCGCGGCGCATCGCCGGGCAGCACGCGCACGGCGGGGCAGTCGGCCATCCGCGTCGCGACCCCGCTGCCGGCGGCCAGCAGCGCCGGTAAGCCGGACGCCAGCGCCTCGACCGCCGCGTTCCCGGACTCGTCGATCACCGAGGGGAACACGAAGAGATCGGCCGAGGCATAGGCGCGGGCGAGCTCGTCCTGCGCCAGCACGCCGGGCAGTGTCACCGCGGCGCCGAGCCGCGCCGCCAGCGCGTCGCGCTCGTCGCCCTTGCCGGCGCAGAACAGATGGATCGGCCGGCCGCCGGCACGCGCCAGCTCGATCGCCGGGCCGAGCAGCGGCACATTCTTGCCGCTGTTGAGCTTGCCGGCATACATCACGACAAAGTGTCCCGGCGGCAGCGCGAAACGCGCCTCGAACCAGGCGCGGTCGCGGCGCTCGGGGGAAAACAGTGCGCGGTCGAAACCGCGCCGCAGCGACACGCCGCAATGCCAATTCCCGGACCAGTTATCCTCACCGAACGCGTCCTGGCGGTCGCCGCCATAGCTCGCCATCGCCAGGGTCACGCCGCCGAGATGGCGATGCAGCCGCCGCTCGAGCAGCCGGCTGACGCGATCCGGGAAAGCAAGCCGCCGGCTCATCAGCCGGTACAGCATCCCGTCGCCCAACACTTGCCCGAGCAGGTGCTCGACGGTGAGCCGGGCGTATTCGGGCGTGTTGGTATGGATCGAACTGACCACTGGCACGCCGCGCTTGCGGGCAAAGCGCGCCGCGGTGCGTGCGTAGCAGAAGAACGCGTCGGTGGTGTGGATCACATCGTAATTCGGCAGTATCCGGGCAAGCCTCGGGTGCCAGATGCCGAGATCGGTATGGTCGGGCACGCGGCGCACAAACCGGCGCGTGCTGAGCACAGGCGGCATCAGCACGAAGCGGACCGACGACGACAGCTCGATGCGGCGCGGGACGCCCGCACCGTCCGGCGCAATAAAATGCACGGTCAGGTCGAGCTGCTGGGGAAAGCCGACCGCCGCCTCGGCGATCCGCTCCCAGCATTTGACGTGGCCGCCGGCATCGGAGGTCAGGGTCAGATCGACCAGCACGCCGACCTTGAGCGGACCGCGCAGCGGCAGCGACGGCCCGGAAGCGGCAACACCGTGGGGCGCCGCCGTCACCTCACCATCGAGCACTGCGCCGTACATGCATTGCCCCTCGGTCGCTTTCCGACAATCGCGAATTATACGCAGTGTCGCGCCGGAGCGTTGCGTCGACCTCGCGCAGTGCATCGCTCCCTGAAGCGTTCCCCGGTGCGGCGATTTGATTTACTGTCGCAGCCGACGACTCGGACCGCAACGCAGCCCCCCCCGCCCCCAGCGATAAGGATTCGGCGATGATCGACCTGCACTATTGGCCGACCCCCAACGGCAAGAAGGTCACCATCCTGCTCGAAGAGCTTGGCGTCGACTACAAGATCGTGCCGTGCAACATCCAGCGCGGCGACCAGTTTACGCCCGAGTTCCTCAAGATGAACCCGAACCACCGCATGCCGGTGATGGTCGACCACGCGCCGAAAGGCGGCGGTGCTCCGGTCTCCGTCTTCGAATCGGGCGCGATCATGATGTACCTCGCGGAAAAGGAAGGAAGATTCTGGCCGCAGGATGTGCGCGGCAAATACGCCGTGACCGAATGGCTGATCTGGCAGATGGCCAATCAGGGGCCAAAGCTCGGCGAATGCGGCCATTTCCGTCGCGCCGGGCCCGAAGCAGGCGATCTGACCTATGCCGTCACCCGCTTCACCGACGAGGCGAACCGGCTCTACGGCGTGCTCAACAACCGGCTCTACCGCAACCGCTATGTGGCCGGCGACGAGTACACGATCGCCGACATGATCTGCTATCCGTGGACCGTAAACTCCAAGGCGCAGGGCCAGAACATCGAGGAATTCAAGCACTTCAAGCGCTGGTTCGACGAGCTGTCGGCGCGCCCGGCAGTGCAGCGCGGCCTCGCGGCCGGCGCCAATCTGCCGCCCGACCCGGCGACGTTGTCGGACGAAGAGAAGGCCGCGATCCGCAAGCGCATGTACAATCAGCGCGCGATCCCGGTGCCGGCGTAATTCTTGCCGTCATTCCGGGAGGCCCGAAGGGCAGACCCGGAATGACGTCATGATGGGAAGATGACCGCTCACTCCTCACAGCCGCCGCGCGGCCCGGTCACCCGGGCGATCCCCGAGGGCGACGAGCGCGAGCGGCTCGTTTGCATCGATTGCGGCTTCGTCCATTACGACAACCCGAAGATCGTCGTCGGCTCGGTGGCGCGCTGGGGTGACAAGATCCTGCTGTGCCGGCGCGCGATCGATCCGCGGCAGGGCTTCTGGACGCTGCCGGCCGGTTATCTCGAACTCAACGAATCGACGCGCGACGGCGCGGCGCGGGAAGCCTGGGAGGAAGCCCGTGCCAAGATCGCGATCGACAGCCTCCTGGCGATCTACGACATCCCGCGCATCAGCCAGGTTCAGCTGATCTACCGCGCCCGCCTGATCGACGAGACGATCGCCGCCGGGCCGGAAAGCCTCGAAGTCGGCCTGTTCGGCTGGGACGAAATACCGTGGGACGACATCGCGTTCCCCTCGGTGCGCTGGGCGCTCGGCCACGAGAAAGAGGCGCAGGCCACCGGCGACCTCATCCCGCGCACCACCCCGCCGAGCCCGGCCGACCCGAGCCTGCCGCCGGCCGATCCCGCCGCGCCGCAGGGCCTCTGACCGCGCATCGCGCTCGTCCGGAGATGACGAAAGGCTGTCGCTAACCCTCCAGCCCCACCAGCCCGCGCGCAAAGGCGTGGGCGTCGAACGGGCGCAAATCCTCGACGCCCTCGCCGATCCCGATCAGGTGGATCGGGATGCCGTATTTCTCGGCCAGCGAGACCAGGACGCCGCCTTTCGCGGTGCCGTCGAGCTTGGTCATGACGATGCCGGTGACTCCGACTACCTGACGGAAAATCTCGGCCTGGGCGTGCGCGTTCTGGCCGACCGTCGCGTCAAGCACCAGCAGCACCGCATGCGGCGCAGACGTATCGACCTTCTTCACCGAGCGCACGAGCTTTTGCAGTTCGGCCATCAGGTCGGCCTTGTTATGCAGCCGCCCGGCGGTGTCGATCAGCAGCACGTCGGCGGTATCGTTCTTCGCCTCGACCAGCGCGTCGTAGGCGAGGCCGGCGGCGTCCGCCCCCTGCGGTCGCGTCACGACGCGGCAGCCGGTGCGCTGCCCCCAGATCTGCAGCTGCTCGACCGCGGCGGCGCGGAACGTGTCGCCCGCCGCCAGCACGACACGCAGCCCGGCATCGCAATATTGCCGGGCGAGCTTGCCGATCGTCGTCGTCTTGCCGCTGCCGTTGACCCCGACGACGAGGATGGTGAACGGCTTCTTCGCCGGGTCGAGGCGCAGCGGCTTCATTACCGGCTCGACCAGCCGGCCCACCTCGGCAGCAAGCGCGGTGCGGATTTCGTCGGGCGAGACCTCCTGGTTGAAGCGCGTACGGCGCAGCGTGGCGACGACCTCCTCGGCGACGCCGACCCCCATGTCGCTGGCGATCAGCAGCTCTTCGAGCTCGTCGAGCGCGGTCGCGTCGAGGCGGCGGCGCGTGAAGATCTGGTTGATCCCATCGGTCAGCGCCGTCGAGCTTTTCGACAGCCCGGCGCGCAGCCGCGCGAACCAGCCGCGGCGTTCCTCGCTCATGCCGGCACTCCCACCAGCCGGCCGCCGGCGGCGCCGGTGAAGCGCAGCCGCGCGATCCCCGCAACCTCCGCCGGGCAATCGACCGGCGCATAGAACGCGGCGCGGCCGCTGCCCGGCTGCTCGACCAGCACCTCGCCCGTCGTGCCGACCCGCGAGCCCAGCTCGGCCGTCAGCGCCGCCGCGCCCGCCTCGCGCAGCCGCGCTGCGCGCTCGCGGACCAGCTCGGGCGCCACCGCTGGCATCCGCGCCGCCGGCGTGCCGGGCCGCGCGCTGTAGGGGAAGACGTGCAGAAAAGCGATGCCGCATTCACCGACGAGGTCGAGGCTGTTGCGGAACATCGCCGCGTCCTCGGTCGGGAAGCCGGCGATGAGGTCGGCGCCGATCGCCGCCTCGGGCCGCAGCGCCCGCGCGCGCCGTACCGTCGCGACCGCCTGGGCGCGGGTGTGTCGCCGTTTCATGCGCTTCAAGATCAAATCGTCGCCCGCCTGCAGCGACAGATGCAGGTGCGGCATCAGCCGCTCGTCCTCGGCGAACAGCGCCCAGAAATCGTCGTCGATCTCGCTCGAGTCGAGCGAAGACAGTCGCAGCCGCCTCAACTCCGGCACCGCGGCAAGCAGCCGCCGCGCCAGGATGCCGAGCGTCGGCCGCTCGGGTAGGTCGGCGCCATAGGCGGTGAGATCGACCCCGGTCAGCACGATCTCCCGCGCGCCGGCAGCGACCATCCCGCGCGCCTGCGCGGCGACCGTAGCGACAGGTACTGACCGGCTCGGCCCGCGCGCATAAGGGATGATGCAAAACGTACAGCGATGGTCGCAGCCCTGCTGAACTTGCAGGACCGCGCGAGCGCGCCCCTCACCCGTCGCGCTGTGCGCGCCACCCTCTCCCGGAAATAAGGGCGCCGACCGAAAAGCCCCTCTCCCGCTCGCGGGAGAGGGAGGGGCCGACGCCGCAGGCGTGGAAGGGCGAGGGTCTGCGTAGCTCTCCACCTTCAGCTTCGCGTCGTTGTCGAGCACCCAGTCGACCTCGGGCATCGCCGCGTAGCC
>DASZLY010000065.1:0-5155 GCA_035552135.1 Allostellaceae bacterium
CTCGCCGACGGCAACCCGGTGCCGGTCGCCTGCCCGCAGAATTACGGCTTCAAGCTGCGCCCCGAGGACCTCGACGCGGCGATCACGCCCAAGACCAAGTGGCTCGTCCTCAATTCGCCCGCGAACCCGACCGGCGCGGCCTACACGCATGCCGATCTGCGTGCCGTCGCCGACGTGCTGTTGCAGCACCCGCATGTCTGGGTGATGACCGACGACATGTACGAGCATCTCGTCTACGACGATTTCGCGTACAAGACGATCGCCCAGGTCGAGCCGCGGCTTTACGAGCGCACGCTGACGGTCAATGGCGTCTCCAAGGCCTATTGCATGACCGGCTGGCGCATCGGCTACGGCGCCGGACCGAAGCACCTCATCAAGGCGATGGGTGCGATCCAGTCGAACTCGACCGCCAACCCGTGCTCGATCAGCCAGGCCGCCGCGATCGAGGCGTTGAACGGCCCACAGGACTTCATCGCGCCCAACAACGCCAAATTCATGGAGCGGCGCGACCTCGTCGTCACGGCGCTCAACAAGATCCCCGGCCTCTATTGCCCGCGGCCGGAAGGGGCGTTCTACGTCTACCCGTCCTGCGCCGGCCTCTTGGGTAAGAAGACGCCGCAGGGCGAGACGATCGGCAGCGACGAGGATTTCGTCAAATACCTCCTCGCCGCCGAGGGCGTCGCGGTGGTGCATGGCGACGCCTTCGGCCTCGCGCCGCATTTCCGCATCTCCTACGCCACCGGCACCGAGACGCTGCGGGAAGCCTGCCGGCGCATCGAACGCGCCTGCCTGGCACTGAGCTGAGCGACCCTCACCCGCCTCGCGCCTGATGGCGCGATCCACCCTCTCCCCATGGGGAGAGGGGATAACCTCTCCGGCGCGGAAACCCCTCTCCCGCTCGCGGGAGGGGGAGGGACCCGCGGCGCAGCCGTGGGAGGGTGCGCCCGAGGCCAAGGTGAGATTCCATTTGCCTTCGCCAAGCCCGCTCGTCACGATCCCGTCATAAGCGAGGCGCCGCGCGCCCTTCCTGGCGAGGCGTCCGATGACGAGACGGGAGACGCTTATGGCCGAAATGGGTCATCGCTGCGCGGTTCTGGTCGGCCCCTATCTGTCGGGCAAGACGACGCTGATGGAGGCGATGCTGCATTCGAGCGGCACCACCCAGCGGCGCGGCAGCGTGCGCGACGGGACGGCGGTGGGCGATCACGTCGCCGAGGCGCGCGCCCGCCAGATGTCGACCGAGCTCAACGTCGCCAACGCGACCTATCTCGGCGACAAATGGACGATCCTCGACTGCCCGGGCTCGGTCGAGCTGGCCTATGAGGCGCAGCACGCGATGCTCGCCGCGGATGTCGCGGTCGTCGTCTGCGAGCCTGAGGCCGAGCGCGCCGTCACGGTGAGCGCGCTGTTGCGCTTCCTGGCGCGCAACAACATTCCGCACATGATCTTCATCAACAAGCTCGACACCGCCGCGGCGCGGGTGCGCGACGTGCTGGCGGCGCTGCAATCCTATTCCGAGCGGCCGCTAGTGCTGCGCCAGGTGCCGCTGCGCGACAGCGACTCGGGCGTCACCGGCTATGTCGACCTGGTCAGCGAGCGCGCCTATCGCTACAAGCCGGGCCAGGCCTCCGACCTGGTCCAACTGCCCGCCGGCTTCTGGGACGCCGAGGCCGATACCCGGACGGGCCTCGTCGAGAAGCTCGCGGATTTCGACGACGAGCTGCTGGAGAAGCTGCTTGAAGACGTGCAGCCGTCAAAGGATGAGATCTACCAGCACCTGAAGAAGGAAGTCGGCTCGGCGCAGATCGTGCCGGTGCTGGTCGGCTCCGGGCTGCAGGATTTCGGCGTGCGCCGGCTGTGGAAGGCGCTGCGCCACGACACGCCGGGCCCGGAGGTGGCCGCCGCGCGGCTCGGCATCGCCGCCGCGGGCGAGCCTCTGGCCCAGGTCATCAAGACCTACCACCTCCCGCACACCGGCAAATTGTCGTTGAGCCGCGTCTGGCGCGGCCAGATCGCCGAGGGCAACGTGCTCAACGGCGTGCGCGTCGCCGGCGTGGTGCGCGTCAGCGGCGCGCAGCACGAGAAGGCGCCGTCGGCCGCAATGGGCGAGGTGGTCGGCTTCACCCGGATGGAGGAGATCGCCACCGGCGCCGTGCTGAGCCCGTCGGGCAAGGCCGAGCCGCTGCCCGAGCCCGACAAGCTGCAGCCGGTGTTCGGCTTGGCGATCCACGCCGAGAAACGCGGCGACGACGTCAAGCTGTCGGGTGCGATCGCCAAGCTCATCGACGAAGACCCGGCGCTGGAGCTGGAGCAGAACCAGGACACCCGCGAGATGGTGTTGTGGGGCCAGGGCGACGTGCACATCCAGATTGCGATCGACCGGCTGCGCAACCGCCACAACCTCGCCGTCGTCGGCCACCCGGCGCAGGTGCCGTATCGCGAGACGATCCGCAAAGGCGTCGAGCAGCATTCGCGCTTCAAGCGCCAGTCGGGCGGGCATGGCCAGTTCGCCGACATCACGATCCAGGTGAAGGCCGAGGCGCGCGGCGCCGGCTTCACCTTCAACGACAAGGTCGTCGGCGGCGCGATCCCGCGCAACTTCATCCCGGCGGTCGCGGAAGGGGTCGAGGAGTCGCTGAAGACCGGGCCGCTCGGCTTCCCCGTCGTCGACCTCTCGGTCACCCTCATTACCGGCCAGTTCCACGCAGTCGACAGCTCGGACATGGCGTTCAAGACCGCCGGCCGCCAGGCGATCCAGGAATCGCTGGCGAAATGCGACCCGTTCCTCCTGGAGCCGATCGACTCGGTCGAGATTTCCGTGCCCAACGCCTTCACCGCCCGCGTGCAGCGGCTGATATCCGGGCGGCGCGGGCAGATCCTCGGCTTCGACGGCAAGGAGGATTGGCCGAACTGGGATGTGGTGCGCGCCTACCTGCCGCAAAGCGAGCTGCACGATTTGATCGTCGAGCTGCGCTCGCTGACCCTCGGCGTCGGCAGCTTCGCCCACAGGTTCGACCATATGCAGGAGCTGACCGGCAAGCCGGCCGAAAAGGTCATTGCCTCCCGCGCCGCCGAAGCCGCGCAGTAAACCGCCGAAACCGTTTCGCCTGTTCCTGCTTCCGTCCCGGACCCGATCCGGGCGTGGGCGTGACCTTGTCCTTCTGCTCCGTCTGGCAGCTTTGTGCCGTTTCCGGCATTGCAGCCGCCGGGGCGCAGGCGATGCACGGTGCTCTCGGCTCCCGCGCTCGCCTGTGCCCTCTCGATGGCGGTCAGGTCATTTGGTCGATAATCGAGGATCGGATCCTTGAGCCTTACCGCACCGGCGACTAGCCTCGTTCGCCGCGGTAAACCGAAGTCGTCGACGCCGGTGGCGGCGGGAGGGGTGCGGCCATCGGTTGCGGCGGTGGCGGTGGTGCTGGCTGCGGCGCGCATCCCGCGAGAAGCGCCGCGGGAACCAAGAGCGCGATTACCGCTGCATTACGCAACTGCCTCAGGTGGGCAAGTTTTTCGGCAATGTCGGACATCCGTATCCTCCACAGTTGAGATACCGGTCAATAGGTCAATCGAAAAGCGATTGACAGCTAGGGTAAACGTAGAAACCTCTCATCGGTTCCCGCGCGATGGCGCGAAAATCGGCTCTGCCCGCGCCACCGCTCTGCATCCGGCGGCCGGCGGGGTTGAAGATACATCGTTTTGGCGGGCACAATCATTTAGAATTATCGCGTGCGGGTTTTGTCGAAGCTCGGTTCGGAACCGCGACCGCGCGCCGATGTTTCCACCAGGGGCAGCGCAAGTTGCGTCGGGATCACGCTTTCGGTGAGGCTATCTTGTTCCCATCATGTGGCTTCTCGACGAGAGGGGTTGTGGCACTGGTCGAACCGATTGCAGCCGGCGCGATTGCGCTCGCCGTAACATGTGCGCTTGCCGCGCCGGCAGCTCTTGCGGCAGACCAGGCGCGCGGGGCCGGCTTCGGGTCGGCGCTGCCCGCTTCCATGGCGGCCTATGCCGGTACCGAACTCGGCAGGCGGATCGGCAACGCGCCCGAGTTGATCGTTGCCGGCGAGCCGCTGAACGTCGGGTTACTACGCCGCTTTTACGCGCGCCACGGCTTTGCGCCAGTATGGACGACCCGGCCGGCGCAGGCGATTTCGCTGATGGATGCCGTGCTGCGCGTCGGCAACCAGGGGCTTTCCCCTGAACTGTTTCACGCAAATCTGCTGCAGTCGGCGGCAGCAATGGACCCGTTTGATAGGGAACTGTTGCTGTCGGACGCCTTCCTCTCCTATGCCGATGCGATGGCCCGCGGGGTCATGCCGGTCGAGCGCCGAAGGGACGACGAGGCTTTGACGTCCGAGCCGATCGATATCGCCGCCGCGCTCGACGCCGCTATCGGCAGTCCCGACCCTGCGGCGGTGATCGAAGCGCTGGCGCCGACGACACCCACCTACCGGCTGCTGCGTCAGGCTTTGCAGACCTTCCGCGTCGGCATTCCGCCAAGCGGCAAGACGATGACGAGCCGCATGCGCGAGATCGAGATAAACCTTGAACGCGAACGCTGGCTGCCGCGGCGGCTGCCGGCGGAGCGGGTCTGGGTCAACGTTGCCGACGAGCGGCTAGTGCTGTACCGCGACGATCGGCCGATTTTCTCGACGCGGGTCATCGTCGGTCAAGACGAGGAGCGCAATCAAAGCCCGGAGTTCCAGGCCACAATCGGCGGGGTCACTTTCAACCCTCCATGGAATATCCCGCAGGACATCGCGACAGACGAAATCCTGCCGAAATCCGTTCGCGACCCGAACTATTTGGCGCGGCATAACATGGTCATGTTGCCCAGTGGCGAACTGCAGCAGCTTGCGGGACCCAACTCCGGACTCGGGCAGATAAAGTTTGAGATGGACAACCGGTTCGATGTTTACCTGCACGATACTCCGTCAAAAAATCTGTTCAGCCGTGATGACCGCCGCATCAGTCATGGATGCATCCGAGTGGAAAACCCACGCGAATTGGCCGCATTGCTGATGCAGCAACCGATCGATGCAATCAACGAAGCGATCGCGACGGGCGGCACCGCCCGAAGCAGTCTGCCGCAGCCCGTGCCGGTATTTGTGGTGTACGAGACCGCGTTCGCAGGTGTCGACGGCCGGTTGGAATTCCG
>DASZLY010000066.1:0-5365 GCA_035552135.1 Allostellaceae bacterium
GGAGTTCGGGCTGCTCCGTCACCTCGTCGCGCACGCCGGCAAGGTGCTGACGCATCGGCATCTACTCCGCGAGGTGTGGGGCCCGGCGCAGGAACACGAGGTGCAATACCTGCGCGTGTTCATCCGTGGTCTGCGGCAAAAGCTCGAACCCGACCCCACCCGGCCGGCCCATATCTTGACCGAGCTGGGAGTGGGTTACCGACTGCAATTACCACCGGAGCCGGGTGGTTCTTGACGTCTGATATTGCTGCGACGAATGACCGGTCGGGGTCGATTTGAGCCGACCGATCGTCGGCAAGCGAGCGGCTGGAACCGGCGCGTCTCGCCAGTTGGTGCGGGTTTTGGCCAACGTCGCCTTAGCGAAGTGATAGCGGCCGTTCTTCTGAGGCGGACCGGACAGCTCTTCCTGCCCCATTTCGGTCATCGCCCGATGCAAGCCAGATTGCCCCATAGGTGTGAAAGCGGACATCTGAGGACTGAACGGCCGGCAAGAGTTGCCTAGGACGGCCGAAAGGGGTGATCCGAGCTGCAAACCAGCGGGAATCCGGGGAATGTCGGTTCAGATGCCCTCGGGCACGCGCCGCTTCGTGCTCGCCGCAGTCGCGATCGGCATCCCGGTGCTGTGGGCGCTCTGGGATAGTCCACTCGGCGGCGAAGGCGAAGGCTGCTTTGGGTCGAACCCGGTAGTCCGTTTGCCGTCTCTGGGGCGGCCGCTTCCGGCGCACAGTCGCCCTCCAACGATTTCCTCCTCAACGACCGCTAAACGCGACCATAACCGACCTTCGGGTGGCGGCTGAGTTTCGAGGTTGCGCCGATTACCTACCTCGGTTGTTGCAGCAGCAGAAGGTTGGCAAAAGGCGTGAACGGGCGAAGAGATCTTTTTTTGATTTTTTCCCGAAGAGGGTGCTCTTCGCCATGGCTACCAAGCTAAGCGCCCTCACCCCCTACCCCCATGCCCGACTGCATCGGGAGGGTGAACGCCGCAGGAAGGACAAGTCAGCTATGGAAGAGCGGTCGCGGCGGCAGCGGGCATCATCGGCGCGGCGATACAACTCCTGGCGTCAAAACAGGGCCGAATTCGCGTCCTGTTGCTTGCTATGTGCTTGCTAATGAGCAAGCTATTTGTGGCAACGATAATTAAGTCGTTGATATATTGGTCGGAGTGAGAGGATTTGAACCTCCGGCCCCTGCCTCCCGAAAGCAGTGCTCTACCAGGCTGAGCTACACTCCGCCGACCGGGCCGGTCATATAGGCTTAACTGCGCCCGAGCGCAACCGGCTCGCGCGCATTGCCGGGACCGCCGCGTCAGAAACCGCGTTCCGTCGCAAACACGGTGACCTCAATGAGGGCGCGGCGCAGCGGGCTGTCGGGAAAGCATTGCAGCGCCTCGATCGCCGCGCCGGCATAGACCCGCGCCCGCGCCAGGCTTTCGGCGAGCGCGCCGCGCCGCTCGAGGATGCGCTGCGCGCGCTCGAGGTCGCCCGGTCCCTGCTCGCCGCCGCTTTCCAGCGTGCGGCGCCAGAAGGCGCGTTCCTCGGCATCGCCGCGCGCCATGGCGATCACGATCGGCAGGGTGATCTTGCCGTCGCGAAAGTCGTCGCCGACCGATTTGCCGAGCTCGGCCTCGCGCGCGGAAAAATCGAGCACGTCGTCGACCAGCTGGAAGGCGATGCCGAGATTATGGCCGAAACGCTCCAGCGCCATCTCATGCTGGTCCGGGCGATCGGCGAGCACTGCGCCGACCCGCGCGGCGGCGGCGAAGAGCGCGGCGGTCTTCGCTTCGATGACCGCGAGATAGGCTTCCTCCGATGTCGTCGTGTCGTTCGCGGTCATCAGCTGGTGCACCTCGCCCTCGGCGATCACCGAGGCGGCGCGCGACAGGATGTCGAGCACCTTGAGCGAGCCGTCCGCCACCATCAGCTGAAAGGCCCGGGCGAAAAGGAAATCGCCGACCAGCACGGCCGGCTTGTTGCCCCAGACCGCGTTCGCGGTGTCGCGGCCGCGGCGCAGATCGCTGGCGTCGACGACGTCATCGTGCAGCAGCGTTGCGGTGTGGATGAACTCGACGACCGCGGCGATCGCGACATGCCGCTCGCCGCGATAGCCGCACAACCGGGCGCAGGCGAGGGTCAACAACGGCCGCAGCCGCTTGCCGCCGGCCGAAACGATGTGGCCGGCGAGCTGCGGGATCAGCGCGACCGGGCTGTGCATGCGCTCGACGATCAGCCGGTTGACCTGTTCGAGATCGGCGGACATCAGCCGGAACAGCGGGTCGAGCGACGCGGCGGGTCGCTCAGACGCGCGATCTGAATTCGGCTGCGCAGGGGCCACAATTTCTCCTCGGCGTTCGCGATCCCGCGCGGCGGACAAGCTTGACGGGGGCGAACGCGAGCGAGCATAGAGTGCGGGGGTGCCCGGTCAAGTACCGGGCCGCCGCGCCAATCGCCGAGAGCCGCCATGAGGCTAACGGAAGGTCGATGAAGGAGTTGCTGCGCACCAACGACCTCGTCCGCCTATCCTGGCTCGAGGCGCTGCTCAGCGATGCCGGGATTGCCTGTCTGGTGCTCGATCAGCACACCAGTCTCGTCGAGGGCAGCATCGGCGCGATCCAGCGCCGGCTGATGGTCGACGAGCGCGACCTGCAGCGCGCGCGGCAGTTGCTTGCCGACACGGAAGACGACGCATGAGCATGCCTGAAGACGGCGGCGCCGCGGTCAGCGAAGACACGCTGCTCGGCGGCCGCGTGCGGCTGCGTCAGCCGATCGACGGCGCACGCGCGTCGATCGACCCGGTATTCCTTGCGGCTGCGGTGCCGGTCGGCCCGGGCGAACTGGTGCTCGATATCGGCTGCGGCACCGGCGCGGCGATGCTCTGCGTCGCGGCGCGCGAGTCGCAATGCCGGATCACCGGCATCGAACGGCAGCGCGAGCTGGTGCGGATCGCCGGCGACAACATCATCCTCAACGGCATGGCCACCCGCGCCTCGGTGATGGTCGGCGATCTGCTCCAGCCGCCGCCGCGGATCAGCGCGGGGGCATTCGATCACGTCATCGCCAACCCGCCTTATCTCGAGCGCGCTCGCGCCAACGAGACGCCCAACCCGGCGCGCGCCGAGGCGACGATCGAGGGCGATGCCGAGCTCGGCGACTGGGTACGGTTCGCGCTGTCGATGGCGAAGCCCAAGGGCACCGTGACCTTCATCCAGCGCGCCGACCGCATCGACGCGGTGCTCGCCCATTTCCACGGCCGGGCCGGCGAGGTCGTGGTCTTTCCGCTGTGGCCGGGGCAGGGGCGGCCGGCGAGCCGGATTATCGTGCGCGCGCGAAAGCAGGTTGGCTCGCCGGCGCGGCTCGCGGTCGGGCTCCTGCTGCACGAACCCGACGGCCGCTTCTCGCAAGCCGCGGAGGCGGTGCTGCGCGGCGGCGACGGGTTGGCATTGTAGGCCCGCCGTCACCATCTGACCGGCTATGAACATCCGCGATCTTGTCGACCGTTTTCGCGACCCGCCGCCTGTCGTTCCCGTCGTGCGCCTCGACGGGGTGATCGCCCCGCGGCAATGGCGCGGCGCGCTGTCGCTGGCGAGCCATGCCGCCGCGCTCGATCGCGCCTTCAAGACCAAGCGGGCGGCCGCCGTGGCCGTCGTCATCAACTCGCCGGGCGGGTCGCCCGTGCAGTCGTCGCTGCTGTATCGCCGCATCCGCCAGCTCGCCGACGAGAAGAAGCTGCCGGTCTATGCCTTTGCCGAGGATGTCGCGGCCTCGGGCGGCTATTGGCTGGCCTTGGCCGGCGACGAGGTCTATGCCGAGGAAACCTCGCTGCTCGGCTCGATCGGCGTCGTCAGCAGCGGCTTCGGCTTCACCCGGCTGATCGACCGCATCGGCATCGACCGGCGGCTGCATACGGCGGGCGAGAACAAGTCGCTGCTCGACCCATTCCTGCCCGAGCAGGAGCGCGACGTCGAGCGGCTGACCGCGCTGCAGCAGGACATCCACGCGACGTTCAAGGAGCATGTTCGCCGCCGTCGCGCCGGCAAGATCGACGCCGCTGACGAGACGCTGTTTTCGGGCGAGGTGATGACCGGCCGCATGGCGCTGGCGAAGGGGCTGATCGACGGCATCGGCGATCTGCGCACCGTGATGCGCGCCCGGTTCGGCGCGCGGGTGCGGCTCGTGCCGGTTGCCAGCGAGCGCCGCCGGCGCTGGTTTCTGCCGCGCCCGGCGCGCGGCGTCGAGGGCGGGCAGCTCGGCTTTGTCGCCGATCTTGTCGATTGGCTGGAGGCGCGGCTGCTCTGGGCCCGGTTCGGCCTGTAGATCGATTGCCTATAGCTCTGTTGACCCTGGCGCCGCTCGACCCTAAACCTCGATGATGTTCGCCGGACTGCCCGAGCTGTTCGTCATCCTGATCGTGGTCTTCGCGGCCTGGCACGTCGTGAAGGCGTTCAACCGCATGCAACAGCGATCCTCCACGCCGCCACAGCGGCCCCGAGCCCGCCCGCAAGCGCCGGGCGCGGCAGCGCGCCCGGTGATCGAGGCGGAAGATCTGGTCGATTGCCGCGTCTGCCGCAGCTACGTCGCCGTGAGCGCGCGGCATTGCGGCCGGGCGGACTGCCCGCAGCCGCGTTGAGGGAGCGCGATGGCGACGCAGACTAAGCCGGCCGGCTTTCAGGGACTGATCCTCGAACTGCAGCGCTATTGGGCGGCGCAAGGCTGCGTGATTCTGCAACCGCTCGACCTCGAGGTCGGCGCCGGGACGTTCCATCCCGCGACGACGCTGCGCGCGCTCGGGCCGCAGCCGTGGAAGGCGGCCTATGTCCAGCCGTCGCGCCGGCCGACCGATGGCCGCTATGGCGACAACCCCAACCGGCTGCAGCACTACTATCAGCTCCAGGTCATCCTCAAGCCGGCGCCCGCCGACAGCCAGCAGCTTTATCTCGACAGCCTCACGGCGATCGGCATCGACGCCTCGCGCCACGACATCCGCTTTGTCGAGGACGACTGGGAGAGCCCGACGCTGGGCGCCTGGGGGCTCGGCTGGGAAGTGTGGCTCGACGGCATGGAGGTGAGCCAGTTCACCTATTTCCAGCAGGTCGGCGGGATCGAGTGCGACCCGGTCTCGACCGAGCTGACCTATGGGCTCGAACGCCTGGCGATGTACGTGCAGGGCGTCGAGAGCGTCTACGACCTCGATTTCAACGGCATCGACGGGGCCGGCCGCATCACCTATGGCGACGTATTCAAGCGCGCCGAGCGCGAGTTCTCCGAGTTCAATTTCGAGCGCGCCGATACCGAGATCCTGTTCCGCCATTTCGTCGATGCCGAAAAGCAGTGCCGCGAGCTGTTGAACATCGGCGATAGCGCGCCGAACA
>DASZLY010000067.1:0-2813 GCA_035552135.1 Allostellaceae bacterium
ATCGTCATTGCCTCAATAAGATAATAACTACCGGCGCTCGATCATAGCCTTCGCTCACACGACGCCCTTCTCCTTGAGCCGGGCGATGTCGCCGGCGCTGTAGCCGAGCTCGCCGAGGATGGCGTCGGTGTGCTCGCCGGCGTCGGGGCTGGCGGTGACCAGCCGGCTCGGGGTGCGGCTCAAGCTGACCGCCTGGCCGATCAGCGCGATATCGCCGAGCTTGGGGTGATGCACGGTCTGGGCGATGCCGAGATGCTTGACCTGCGGGTCGGCGAAGACCTCGTCCATCTTGTAGATCGGGCCGCACGGCACGCCCGCCTTGTTGAGCCGGTCGATCCATTCGGCGCTCTTCGCGGTCTCGGTGATCGCCTCGATCGCCGCATTGAGTGCCTTGCGGTTGTCCGAACGCGCGCGGCCGGTCTTGTAATCGGCGTGCTCGGCGAGATCCGGCCGGTCGATGGCCCGGCAGAAGCGGCCGAAAATCTCGTCGCCCGCCGAGGCGATGTTGATGTAGCCGTCGCTCGTCCGGAACACGCCGGTGGGGATGCTGGTCGGATGGTCGTTGCCGGCCTGTTCGGGAACTTCCTGCGCGATCGTCCAGCGCGCGCCCTGGAAGTCGAGCATCGCGATCTGCGCCGCCAACAATGAGCTTTCCACCCATTGCCCCTTGCCCGATACCTCGCGTTCGAGGAGCGCGATGAGGATGCCCATCGCCGCGAAGATGCCGGCCGTGAGGTCGGCGACCGGGATGCCGACGCGCACCGGCCCCTGGCCGGGCAGGCCGGTGATCGACATAAGGCCGCCCATCCCCTGGGCGATCTGGTCGAAGCCCGGCCGGTCGCGGTAGGGGCCGCTCTGCCCGAACCCCGAGATGCTGGCATAGACGAGGCGCGGGTTGATCGCCTTCAGCGCCTCGTAGTCGATGCCGAGCCGGTCCTTGACGTCGGGCCGGTAGTTCTCGACCACGACATCGGCGTCGCGCACCAGCTTCCTAAAAATCTCGATCCCGTCGGGCGATTTGAGGTCGAGCGTCAGGCTGCGCTTGTTGCGGTGCAGGTTCTGGAAATCGGGGCCGAGACGCGGGCCGCCCAATCCCTCGCCGGGCGAGGGCGGCGCCTCGATCTTGATGACCTGCGCCCCCCAATCGGCAAGCTGGCGCACGCATGTCGGCCCGGCGCGTACGCGCGTCAGGTCGAGCACCTTAAAGCGGGCGAGCGGCATTTTCGGGACGTCGGGCATTGGCGGGCACCTCGAAGGAATGGCTGGCGGTATTGAGGCGATGGCGGCCGCGCCGGTCAATCCTCGTCCGCCAGCGACAACAGCGTCGCGTTGCCGCCCGAGGCGGTGGTGTCGGTCGAGACCGTGCGCTCGGTCGCGAAGCGGTGAAGGTAGCGCGGGCCGCCGGCCTTGGGTCCGGTGCCGGACAGCCGCTCGCCGCCGAACGGCTGCACTCCGACCACCGCGCCGATCATGTTGCGGTTGACGTAGCTGTTGCCGACCCCGAGCCGGTCGAGAATCTGGCTGATGGTCGTGTCGATGCGGCTGTGGATGCCGAGCGTCAGCGCGAACCCGGTCGCTGCGATCTCGTCGGTAACCCCGTCGAGCCGGCCGGCGGGCCAGCGCACGACATGGAGGATCGGGCCGAATACCTCGCCGGTAAGGCGGCGGGCGCTGTCGATCTCGAAGGCGCGCGGTGCAAAGAAGCTGCCGCACCCGCTGCCGGCGGGAAGCATGCACTGATAAAGCAGCCGGCCCTCGCGGCTCATCCGCTCGGCATGCCGGTCGAGTGCGGCGCGCGCTTTGTCGTCGATGACCGGGCCGATATCGGTCGCCAGCAGCGCCGGGTCGCCGATCGCCAGCTCGGCCATCGCCCCGGCGAGCAGCGGCAACAGGCGCGGCGCGATGTCGTCCTGCACATAAAGCAGCCGCAGCGCCGAGCAGCGCTGCCCGGCGCTGTCGAACGCGGACGTCAGCACATCGGCGACGACCTGCTCGGGCAGCGCCGACGAATCGACGATCATCGCATTCTGGCCGCCGGTCTCGGCGATCAGCGGCACGATCGGCCCCGGCCGTTTCGCCAGCGCCAGATTGATCGCCCGCGCGGTCTCGGTCGAGCCGGTAAAGGCGACGCCGGCGACGCGCGGGTCGGCGGTGAGCGCGCCGCCGACCGCCGCCCCGCTGCCCGGCAGCAGATGCAGCACCTCGCCCGGCACGCCCGCCTCCAAGAGGCGGCGGATCGCGGCCGCGGCGGTGAGCGGCGTCTGCTCGGCCGGCTTGGCGACGATGGCATTGCCGGCGGCGAGCGCGGCGGCGATCTGCCCGGTGAAGATGGCGAGGGGAAAATTCCATGGCGAGATGCAGGCGAAGACCCCGCGGCCGTGCAGCGCGATGCGGTTGCGCTCGCCGGTCGGGCCGGGCAGCGCCAGCGGCGCGGCAAAGTCGGCGCGGGCACGGGCGGCGTAATAGCGCAGATAATCGGCGGCCTCGCGCAGTTCCGACAGCGCGGCGGGGATGGTCCGCCCGCCCTCGCGAATGACGAGCGCCATCAGCGCGTCGCGGTCGCGCTCGTACAGATCGGCGGTGCGGTCGAGGATCGCCGCACGCTCGACGGCCGGGGTGCGGTCCCATCGCGGCGCGGCAGCGGCCGCGGCGGCAAGCGCGGTCTCGACCGCCGCCGCGTCACTGGCAACGACGGTGCCGATCTGCCGCCGGCGATCGGCCGGATCGGCAACCGACTCCGCCGCGCCCGGAATCTCGTGGCCGGCGACGATCGGCCCGGCAAATGCGGGCACGGCCAGCGCCGCCTCCAACCC
>DASZLY010000068.1:0-7554 GCA_035552135.1 Allostellaceae bacterium
CCCATCGACCCGCGCGATGAACATCGACGCGTCGTAACAGATCACGTCATGCACCGCGCCGGTCAGGTTGATGACGGCCTGGCCGCCGGTCATGCGCGTCACATGGTCGACCAGCGAGCCGGAAAGCATGTAGCTGCCGACGGGGCCGAGATGCCGGTGCACGCCCGAGCGGGCCAGCGGCGCGAAGCGGACGCCGCCAAACCAGCGGCCCGCCGCGACATCGTTGCGGATGTTCTGCTGCTCGATGCCCGGCGGACCGGACGGCACCCAGTCGGTCGCGGTCATGTCGTGGACCGCGATGCGCGGCGGCCGGTTGGTTTGGGGCATCGTCACTCCGCCGCGTCCTTGGCGTCGTCGCCGAAGACGTTATAGGTCCGCGCCTGATAGGCGATCATGTATTCGGTGTAGCAGGTCGTCGCGTATCTGGGCGGGTTGTCGGGGCCGACGCAGCTCGGCACCGCGGCGACCGGCCAGTCGATATTGGCGTCGCAGAAGAAAGCCAGCGCATAGCGCTCGCCGCCGGTGCGGTTGACCGCGCGGTGCGGCGTCGCGAGAAAGCGGTCATTGGTCCAGCGCAGCAAAAGCTGCCCGCCATTGACGAGGAATGCGTCGGCGAGCGCTGGCGGGGCGATCCAATCGCCGGCGCGAGTGCGGATCGACAGGCCCGGCACCTCATTCGGCGCAAGCAATGTCAGGAAGCTCGTGTCGGTGTGCGGAGCGATGCCGAACTCGTCGTCAGGCGGTGCATCGACCGGCGGATAATGCGTCATGCGCAGCTTGTATTGCGGCTCGCGGAACGGCGCGTCGAAATACTCGGCCGGCAGGTCGAGGGCGCGTGCGTAAAGCGGCACCAGGCGCCGCACCAGCGTTTCCATCGCATCGCAATAGGCGGTGACCGCCTCGCGAAAGCCGGGGAGATCGGCCGGCCACGGGTTGGCGCTGCGGAAACGCCGGCCGGTGACGATGTCGGGGTGGTCGGCGGCGAGGTCGCGGGCGACGAAGAATGCCTCGTTGAGGTTGGCCTTGGTGACGGTCTCGACCACCGAGGTGCGCAACGTGTCGCCCTGCAGCTTGAGGTAACCGACATTGTGCTTGTCGAGACCGACCGCGAGTTTCTTGTCGAGCGGCTGGGCGTGAAAACGCGCGGCCGCGTCGAACGCGCCGCGGGTAAGCTCGGGCGCGGTGCCGTGCCCGGTGATGAAATAGAAGCCGATCTCGGTCAGCGCGAAGCGCAGCTCGGCCGCCGCGCGGTCGCGTGCGCCCGGCTCGCCCGCGAGATAGGGCGCGAGGTCGATGACCGGGACGATTTCGGCATCGGGCATGGCTAGGCGGGCGCCGCAGCGAATAGTTTGAGGTCGGCGACGAGGCCCTCGTCGCGCTCGATGCCGTAATCGTGCTGGCCGGTGAGGTTCTTTTCCTTGACCAGCAGCGCCGCCGGGTCGGCGGTGGCGAAGATCCGGAGGTGGCGGTCGACGCCGGTGAGCTCGGCGAGCTTTTCGCCGAGCGCCGCGGGTTTTACGCGCTCGGCGGCGTCGATCAGCTCGAGGAGGCCGGCTTCCGTGATCCCGGCCTGTTTCAGCCTTGCCTGGTACGCGGCAAGCGCCGCGGCCTTCTGCTGCGCGGCGGCCCCCTGCGCGGTTTTCTGCGCCGCCTGCTGGCGGCGGTATTCGTCGTACTGCCCCTGGGTGCGCTGGAGCAGCGTGGCGATCGGCACGTCGCGCGTGTCGGTCCACACCTTGGCGCGCTGCCAAGCCTTGGCCATCCAGGCGCGGCGCGCCGGGTCGGCCACCTCGCGCAGCCGCTCGGTGCGCACCTGCTCGGCCCAGTGGATCGCCTCCTGCGTCTCGCCGCGCAGCTCGGATAGCTGCAGCGCCGGGCCGGTGGCGCGAGCGACGGTCGGGGTGGTGACGCCGTAGCGCTCTTTGGCGAGGGCGAACTGACGGCGGTACTCGGCCTCCCACTCGTCGCTGTCTTCGTCGGGGACGGCGCCGAGCCGGTCCTGCAGCGTCCGGGCGGTCGCCTCGATCGCCGCTTCTTTCAACTGCGTGAGATCCATGACGCGATCCTACGCCAGCGCCTCAAGGGCGTCGATATCAGCGATCTCGATGAGCCGCTTGCCGAGCCGCAGCACGCCCTCCTTCTGCCAGACATGGAGCTGCTTGTTGACGCTCTCGCGCGCGGCGCCGACCATCCCGGCGAGGTCCTGCTGGGTGATGCGCAAGGCGATGCCGCCATCGCCGCCCGGCGTCACGCCGTGCGCGAGGCGCATCAACGCCATCGCGAGGCGACCGTCGAGGCGGCCGAACATCGCCTCCTCGACCTGCTGGTCGGTCTGCCGCAGCCGGCTGCACAGCATCTTCAAGAAGAGGATGCAGAGATCGGCGCGGCGCTCGAGAAACGGGATGAAGTCGCGATGGTCGAGGACCAGGAGCTCGCAATCGGTGACCGCAGTGGCGTCGGCGGTGCGGTCGGCGCCGTCGAGCAGCGCGATCTCACCGAACACCTCGCCGGGCGAGAGGATGGTGAGGACGATGTCGGGGCCGGCGGGCGAGGGGGTGCTGATGCGCACGCTGCCGCTGAGGATCGCCATCATGCTGCGGCCGGGCGAGCCCTTGGCGAAGATCATCCGGCCGGTCGGGTAATGCTCGGCGCGCGCATGCAGCAGCAGCGCGTCGAGGTCGTCCGGCGGCAGCTTGCCGAACAACACGTGACCTTCGAACAGCCGGCGCCTTTCGCCGGCGCTGGGAAGCGGCATCGTCCCGTCCCGCCACGGTTGACGTGACAGCGAGACTAACGCCGTTTCCGCTCACAGCGGAAGTCCGCGCGAGCGGGACGGCGCGCTACTCGCGGTGCGCGCGCAGATGCGACAGCGCGTGACAGCCGATCGCGGCCAGCGTCTCATGGCTGATCGGGTGGCGTAGCCAGCTCGGCAGGTGCGCCACCACCTCGCCCGGATGCATGTAATGATTATCAGCGCCCTGCCGCTGATCGAACATCGCCGTTTCGCCGAACTGCCGCGCTTCGGCGGCTTCGATCCAGCGGGTCAGGTCGTGCGACATGTTCAAGCTCCCCTCTTGGGCTGAGAGGAATTTAGCGTCGTCCGCGCCGGGCGACCGTGATCCCGGTCACATGCCGTAAATTTTTTGTCAAGCCGCGAAATGGGGCGCGATTTCGGCCATGAAACGCGCCATCTCGTGCTTGACCTGGGCGTGCGGCTTGAGGCCGACCGTGACGTAGAGGATGACTTCGGCGACGCCGGCCGCCTCGACCTTTTTCAGCGTATCGACGATCTGTCCCGGGGTGCCGAGCAGGACCGAGTTCTCGCTCAGATCGGCGGGGCCGACCTTGTGCAGCCGGTCGACGATGTCGACGAAATAACGGTAGCTCGGCGGCGCGGTGGCGAGGTCGCCGGGGAAGGCGGCGATCGCGCATTCCCGGTAATAGCGCACCTGGCGCGCGCGGGCGGCTGCCTCCTCGGCGGGCGTGTCGGCGAAATGCAGGAAATAGCTGCACATGAGGCGCCCCGGCGGGTTGCCGTGGCGCCGGCAGGCCTCGTCATAGACGTCGCGCACTTGGCGGAGGCCGCCAAAAGTCATCGCCGCGGCGAACGGCGCGACGATGAGGTTGCAGCCGAGCCGCGCGGCAAGCTCGATCGAGGGCTTCGAGAACGAGGCGACATAGACCGGGATCGGCCGCTGCACCGGCTGCGGGGTGATCGAGATATTCTCGAAGCTGTAGTGCGGGCCGCGATGCGTATAGGGCTCGGGGCTGGACCACAGCCGCCGGACGATCGCCATGCCCTCCGCGAAGATCGCCTGGTTGTCGTCGAACGAGGCGCCGAGCGGGCCGTATTCGCGCCGGTCGTAGCCGCGCCCGGCGGCGAAATCCACGCGCCCGCCCGACAGCATGTCGAGCGTCGCCCATTGCTCGGCGACGCGGATCGGGTGGTGCAGCGGCAGCACGGTCACCGCCGGTGCGAGGCGGATGCGGCGCGTGCGCGCGGCGACCTGCGCCAGCACCAGCTCGGGGCAGGACAAGACGCCGAGCGTCGAGAAATGGTGCTCGCCGATCCAGGCCGAGTTGAGCCCCACCTCCTCGGCATAGACCGCCTCGTCGAGGATGTCGGCGATGAGCTGGTTCGCGGTGCGCTTGTTGTTCGCGTAGTTGTTGTCGCTCAGCGTGAAGTAGCCGAATTGCATCTCCGTCTCTCCCCGTGCCGGCGGTGCGCGCGCGCTTATCGTGCCGGTAATCGGCCGGCGGAAGCGAGACAAAATGTTCCGCCCGCCGGCCGGCCGGCGGGCGCCGATCGCGGCGGGGTGGAACGGGCGCGCCGGGCGCGCGTTGTTCGGGACAAACCCCAAAGCGGTGGGAGGCCAGCATGCCATTTGACGGACTCGAGTCGCCGTTCAACTATCTCGCCAAATTCGACCAAGTCATCGAGCTCATCGAGACTCCCAGCCGCTGGACGAAACACACCTATCGCGGGCCGGGCGGGCGGTATTGCCTCAAGGAGGCGCTGAACACGGTCGGCCTCGCGGAGGTGTTCGAGCCGATCATCCTCAAGGCGGCGGAAGCCGTCACCGACAAGGAATTCTGCTGCGTCGAATCCTTCAACGACCATCCGCTGACGACGCATGGCGACGTCATGGCGGTCCTGCGGCGGACGCGCGACGGGATCGTCACCGGCCGGGTCAAGCTGCCCGCGCCGGGAGCGGCGAAACTCGCGCCGCGCTGGCACGAATACCACGTGCCCGAAGCGAGCCGGTCGCCCGCGAGCCTGTGGTCGAAGCTGTTCTGCTGGAACTGAGCCGGACAGTACCGGGCGCCGAGTCGACACCGCCGGTTGCGGCGGCTAGCATCCCCGCGCGAAAAAAGCGGGGCCGGGAGATGAGGAACATTTGCGCGAAAAGGGCGCGCGGCATCGGTGGCCTCGGCGCCGCCGCCTTGCTGGCGGCAGCGCTCGCGGCGGGCCCGGCGGCGGCGCAATCTGCGCAATATGACGGGCTTTACGCCGGCACGCAGACGCTTAGCGAGCGCGGGCCGGCCGGCACCTACTCGCAATGCCTCAGGGGGCCGTTCAAGCGGCGGATGGCCGTCAAGGACAATATCGCGACCTATACCTTCAACCCGACCTACCAAGGCCAGGTCAGCGGCCCGGTCAGCGCCGACGGCGCCGTCTCCGGCAACAACGCCGAGCCGAGCGGCGGGGTCGCCCTTTCCGGCAAGATCGCCGGCGGCAGGTTTACCGGCGAGGTCTGGAGCCTCTATTGCACCTACGCCGTCGAGCTGAAGCGCGTGCCGCGATAGGGCTGCCGAGCCCGAACCAGGAGCAGCGGTGTGCCGAAGAAATCCCGGACTGGTTTCCATCCGCGACGTGTTGACGAACCGCGCCGCACGATCTGATCCGGCAGCGCCCCCCGTGCACTGGCGATCGGCGACGCTCCTGTTCCTACATTTTCTCCTTGGTGCCGCGCGCAATCAGCCACCAGTTGACCGGATACGTCGTGGCGAAGCCGAGCACCATCGCGACCTGCATCATCAGCCAATAGGATAGGTCGGCCGGTTGCAGATTGGGGTAGAGCCAGGATCGAAACCCCATCCAGGCGAACATCCCGATTTCGTACGCAAGCAACGACAGCGTATCGACTTTGATCGCGGCGATCAGACCATCGCGCAGCCCGAGACCCTGCATCGGCGCGACGGAGAAATATTGGAAGACGATCCCGAACAGGTAGGCGAGCGCGAACGCGAGCAGCAGCTTGCCGCCGAATTCTGAACCCAGAAAGGTGAACGCGGCGGCGAAGGCGATCCAGTCGCCGATGAAGTCGCCGAGCGCACATCCTGCTCCGCAATGGGCCGCGCCCTTGAAGGTCGCCTGCCACATCGGGGTATCGGATCGACGGCGTCGTGCTCCGCCGCGCCCGAACCAGAAATAGGCGAGCAACCCGATCGGCCCCCAATAGAGCATCGTGAGCGGCCAGACCGCTTCCATGATCGCCATGTGCTGGCGTCGGCCCAGCACATAGATGTCGGTGAGGATCAGGAGTGCCGATCCCACCGACAACGGGATGTAGATGTCAGCGATGAGGCGTAATGAATCGGAAGGCACGGCAAAAGAACGCGCGGAACGCCCATTGTGCTCCGGCTCGCCGGATTCCAGATCAGATGTCGATGCCGGCATCGGCCTGGCGCTTGACGATCTCGGCGACGGCCGATTTGACGCGCGCATCAAACGCGGCGCTGTCGATCGCGCCGCCTTCCTGCTTCTGCTCGATCATCGCGTAGAGATCGGCGGGGCGCGGCAGGCTGCCGACATGGGTCGTCAGGATGCGGTCGGTGCTGCGGTGCATGGGCGGTTCCCCGGCGTGTCGTGCATTAAGGCGCGTGCGGCACGACCACGGCAATGCCGAGAGCTTCCGCGGCCCGTGCCATCCTTCGATCCAGGGTCACCAGCGTGGCATCGAGCCGGCGCACGATTGCGAGATGCAAGGCATCGGGCGCGCGCAGCCCCAGATCGAAGCGGCGAACATACGCATCGGCAAGGCGTCCGTCGCCAGGCCGCAGGTCGACGGGCGAACTGACCGCAGCGCGCCAAGCGTCGAAATCGGCGAGCCGGGCTGTCGCATCCCCGCTCGTGAGACGGCCCATTCGGAGCAATCGGGATAGACCGGAGGAGACTTCGGCCGCCGCGAAATCGCTAATCAGCAACTCGCTGTCAGTGGCTATGAGGAATGCCTCAACCGGCGGGGTGCCTGCCTCTTGCACCAGAGTCGACACCAACACGCTGGCGTCCAGATAAGGGTTCACTCTTCTGGGTGTTCGTACATCAGGTCCAGGAGTTCGACCGAAGTCATGCCGACACCCGGGCGGGCGCGGGTGCGGGAGAACAACCATTCATGGCTGCCGACCGGCGGCGTGCGCTTGGTCGCTGTCGGCCGGAGCTCGACAACCGGCTTGCCGCGACGGGTGATGACCACTTCTTCGCCGCCGAGCGCCTTGTCGATGAGGCTCGGCAGCCGGTTCTTTGCCTCGGCGACGCTGTAGGTGGTCATTCCGTCATTCTCCGTCAGATGGCTATCAAGATAGCCATTAACCGCGCTCACCTCCAGTCCCGTAACGCGCTATCGTCGAAACGCGAAACCTGCGGAGGCGATCATGCGCCTGTTGCTCGCGATGATGAAGCACGAGACCAACACCTTCTCGCCGGTGCCGACGCCGCTGGAGCGCTTCGGGACCGGGCCGGGGCCGCTTTACGGCGATCAGGCGGTGGCGGCGTTTCGCGGCACCGGGTCGGGACTCGGCGCCTATCTCGACATCGCCGCGCGCGAAAGGGCCGAGGTGGTACTGCCGATCGCCGCCGGGGCGTCGCCGTCGCGCCCGGTCGACGACGCGGCGTTCGAGCATATCGCCGGGCATATCTGCGACGCGGTCGCCCAAGGGAAAAAGACCGGCGGGTTCGACGGCATCCTGCTCGATTTGCACGGCGCGATGGTGACCGAGAGCTTCGAGGACGGCGAGGGCGAGCTGCTGCGCCGCATCCGCGCGCTCGACCCG
>DASZLY010000069.1:0-11714 GCA_035552135.1 Allostellaceae bacterium
GCGCAGCGCCCGCCCATCGCCGCGAACCAGTCCCAATAGGCCCAGCCGTGCTGCGCGGCGACGCGGCGCTGCGCGTCGCGCACCGCGGCGAGCTTGGGCGGCTCCCGCCAGGCACAGGCATCGCCTTCGGTGCCGCACGGCGTTGCCGCACAACCCTTCGCGGCGCGGTTGCCGTCGGGCGTGCCCAGCAGGAGCACCGGCGCGCCATGCGCGGCGCGTTGCAGCGCCGTCACGGCGTCCTGAAAGCGCGCGCCGTAGCGGCCGATGTCGAGATCGTCGTCAAAACCCTCATTGGTGCCGAAGGCAACCACCAGCAGCGCCGGCCGGCGCTCGGCCAGCTCGAACGACATCGCTTCGGGCGTCATCTGGCCGATGAGTCCGATCGTCGCGCCGATCGTGCCGTGGTTCTCGTAGACGATGCCCGGCGCCCGGCGCTCGACCGTCCAGCCGAGCAGCACGACCGGCGAGCGGCCCTCGACCGTGAGTGCGACCTGGCGCGCCGGCCGATCGAGCGACCGGTCGAAGATCCTGATCGCCGGCATCGCCGCCGCCGTCGAGACGCGCTCCGGCGCGCCGCCATCGACCGCGACGGCAAAGGGCGGGCCGTCGGGCCGCGTGAGGAACTCGACCGCGAACCGGTCGAAGCCGGCGGGGTCGGTGCTCTCGATCGTCATGTCGGCGCCAGTTGACTGACCGGTTACCGGCTGGCTCTCGGCGGCGACCGCGTCGAGCCCGAGCGCGACCGCTTCATGGTCGCTCGGCTTGACGTGCCGCCAGCCATGCTCCGCGATGCCGACCTGGTGCGGCCGGTAGTATTTATAAGGCACGCCGGCCGGCAGCCAGCCGCGACCGGCATCGCCGAACCGCGCCTGCAACCGGTCGCGCAGCCGGCCGCTCAACGAGTCGTTGGCGCTATGGCTGTCGCCGATTTGCATGACCCGCACCGGCTCGCGCGAGGTACGGGCGTCGATCGCGGCGAGCGACATGAAGAACGGGTTCAGCGATTGCGGCGAAGAGAGCCGCTCGGAGGCGGGGGGCGCCGGCGCCTCGGTGGTGCCGAAGCAGGCTTGCAACAGCAGCAGAAACCCGCCGGCGAGGACAGCCAACGAAATCCAGGCGACGCGGTCGACAGCGCGCCGCCGGTCAGCGTCCATTCGCTTGCAGCGAGGGCAAGACGCTGATGACGCGCTCGGCGATCAGCTCGTAGCCCGCCGCGGTGAAATGGATGCCGTCATCGTTGCGCAGCCGCTCGGTCTGGCCGCTGCGGTCCGGGCCGTAGGCGGTGAACTGGCCCTGATTGTCGGCGATCACGGTCCACAGCGGCAGGAACTCGCCGCCGAAATGCGCCACCTCGACGGCATAGATGTCGTTGATGTAGCTCATATCGGCCGAATAAGTGGTGCTGCGCGCGATCGGGTTGCCGCACCAGACGATCTTGAGGTGCGCGTCCGCCAGCAGCGACAGGATGCGGTCGACGCGTTTCGCATAGGCGGCACGCCACTCGTCGGTGCGGAAATGGACGTATTTGCCATCCTCGTCGCGCAGATCGAGCCGGTCGTTGGCGCCGAACATGACGACCGCGACCTCGGCCTTGTCCTTGCCGACAAAGCTCTGGACCGGGACCAGCCATTCGTTCTCGGAATGCACCAGCGCGGCGCCGGGATGGGTGTGATTGATCACTTTGTAGCGCGGGTCGTCGATCAGCACCCGCTGCAGCCCGCCGGCGACGCCCTGCGCCTGGCTGTCGCCAAACACCACGACGCGGCGGACGGAGGGGTCGTCCTCTGCGCGCGCAAGCGCGCTCCACACCACAATCGACAAGGCCGCGACGATTACCCCGCGACCGACCAGCCCCAGCCAACGCACCTTGCCCACGGCGAGCTTCCCCCGGCCCCAATACCCAAGCTCTGCCCGCAATACTGCGGTCTGCCGGGCGCGGATGCAAATCCAATTCCCGCGTCTTTGCGCGATGCGACGTGCTGTCGCCGTACCACGGCCCGGCATGGCTTGCCGGCCGCCGCCCCGACCGATAGAACCGCTCGCCGGTCTCTGCGCCACGATTGGCCCCAGCTCGACCACCTGCCCGACCGACGGCCCGCCAAAGATGCTGTTCCCGACGCTCGATTTCCTGCTGTTCTTCCTGGTCGTGGCGGCGCTTTTGGCGGCGCTCGAGGGGCATTTCACCGCGAAGAAGGCAATGCTGGTCGTTGCCAGCTATTACTTTTATGCGCAGTGGGATTGGCGCTTCTGCTTCCTGCTCGCCGGCAGCACGACGATCAGCTATCTCGCCGGGCTGCTGATCGGCGGTAGCGGCGACCCGCACCGCCGGCGCGCGGTGCTAACGGCCGGCGTGGCGCTGCACCTCGTCATTCTCGGCATCTTCAAATACCTCGATTTCCTCGTCGGCTCGGCGAACCAGCTCGCCCATCTGCTGGGCCTGCAGCACGAGCTGCCGTTCTTCGAGGTGCTGCTGCCGGTCGGTATCTCGTTCTTCACCTTCCACGGCATTTCCTACATCACCGACGTCTACCGCCGCGATGTCGCGGTATGCCGGGCGCCGCTCGACATGGCGCTCTATATGTCGTTCTTCCCGCAGCTCGTCGCCGGGCCGATCGTCCGCGCGTCGTATTTCCTGCCGCAGCTGGCGCGGCCGGCAAACGATCCGATCCCGGTCGCCGCGGCGCTGCTGCTGATCGTCGGCGGCATGATCAAGAAGGTGATCATCGCCAATTACCTGGCGACGGGCCTCGTCGACCCGGTCTTCGCCGCGCCCGACCAGTATGGCGGGCCGGATCTGCTGCTCGCGACCTATGCCTATGCGGTGCAGATCTATTGCGATTTCAGCGCCTATACCGACATTGCGATCGCCGTCGCGGCATTGTGCGGGTTTCGCTTCCCGCGCAATTTCGACCAGCCGTACCGCTCGGTGCGCCTCCGCGAGTTTTGGCGGCGCTGGCACATCTCGTTGTCGACCTGGCTGCGCGACTATCTCTACAAGCCGCTGGGCGGCAACCGCCATGGCCGGCTCAGCACCTACCGCAATTTGATGATCACGATGCTGCTCGGCGGCATCTGGCACGGCGCGGCATGGAAATTCGTGATGTGGGGCGCGCTGCACGGCGGCGGGCTGGCGGTCGAGCGAATGGGCCAAAACTGGCTGGGCCAGCGCCCGGCGAGCCCGTTGGCCAAGTTCGTTTCGTGGCTGGTGGTGTTTCATTTTGTCTGCCTCGCGTGGATTTTCTTCCGCGCCGAGGATTTCACCGTCGCCCGCGTCTTCATCGCCGGCCTCTGCCATGGCTGGCACCAGCCGATCCAGCAGGCGCAGCCGGCGATGGTGGTGCTGATCCTCATCGGCATGGCCGGGCAGTTCCTGCCGCCGGGATCGTTCGAGCGCGCCGGGCAGGCGCTGCGGCACGTGCCCTATTGGGGGCTCGGCGCGGCGACCGGGCTGATCCTCGCCGCGGTCAATGCGATCGGCCCCGAGGGCATCGGGCCCTTCATCTATTTCCGGTTCTAGCGGCGATGAGCGAAACCACTATCCTTACCCCGAGCGAGCGAGCGCCGCTCGTCACCGACGCGATCCCGCCCAGTCTGCGGCGGCGTGGCGGCAACCCGCGCCAAGTGCTGGCGATCTGCCTCGTCGGCGCGATCGTCGTGGCGTTTTTTGCGTCGCGCGACACGCCGGGCTGGGCAGAGCGGCTCGGCGACTCCCGGATCGACCACAGCCTGCGCAGCATCGCCGGCGCCTGGGACGAGGCGATGGAGACGCTGCACCTCACCGACCCGCACGAGGCGCTGCGCGCCGCCACCGGCCGCGCCCTCGACTGGCAGTGGGGTGGCGACAACCGCTAGACTGTGCGGAAACCTGCAAGGAGAGACCGCCGGTGTTCCCCACCTTGAGCGACGAGCAGCGCCAGTTCATCGCCACCGTCCGCGAGCTGGCGCAGGGCGAATTCCGCGAGCGCGCGCCGCGCTATCAGGACGGCACGTTCCCCTGGGAGAACATGAAGCCGCTTGCCGAATTGGGCGTGCTCGGCATGGCGGTGCCCGAGGAATACGGCGGGCTGGGGCTGCCGGTGTTCGACACCGCGCTCGTCCTCGAGGAGATCGCCAAGGTCTGTTACGTCACCGCGATGGCGGTCTTGGGCGAGGTCGGCGCGCAGACCCGGATCATCTCGACCTACGCGCCCGACGCGATCAAGCAGCGCGTGCTGCCGCAAGTGTGCCGCGGCGAGTGCCTCTTGGCGATCTGCATGACCGAGCCCGACGCCGGCACCGATGTCGCCAGCTACAAGACCAATGTCGACCATGTCGGCAACAAGCTGCGCTTAAACGGCGTCAAGACCCTCATCAGCCGCGCCGAGGAGGCCGGCT
Source organism: Allostellaceae bacterium (assembly GCA_035552135.1). Lineage (GTDB taxonomy): Bacteria > Pseudomonadota > Alphaproteobacteria > ATCC43930 > CGMCC-115725 > DATARH01. Next base: position 4,375 of record DASZLY010000069.1, read on the forward strand.
GGTTTGTCGTCTTCACCCGCGTCGACAAGAAGCCGGGGCGCGAAGGGATCGGTTGCGTGCTGGTCGAGAAGGGAACGCCGGGCTTTACCGTCACCGGCACCTATCACACGATGGGCGGCGAGAACCTGGCGGAAATCCGCTTCGAGGATGTCGAGCTGCCGCCCGAGAACCTCGTGCTGGAAGACGGGTTCAGGAAGCTGCTCGGCGCGTTCAACACCCAGCGCTGCCTCAACCCCAGCATCTCGCTCGGCCTCGCCGAGGGCGCGTTCGAGGAGGCGATCAAATACGCCAAGGAGCGCCACGTTTTCGGCCGCGCCGTCGCCGATTTCCAGGGCATGCGCTGGAAACTCGCCGAGATGTACCGGGACATCGAGGCGAGCCGCTCGATCCTCTACCGCGCCTGCGCCTCGGCCGACCCGTTCCCCGATCCGCTGCTCGCCGCCGCTGCCAAGATCACCGTCAACGAGATGTCGCTGCGCGTCACCAGCGAAGCGATCCAGGTGCATGGCGGCTACGGCTTCACCGACGAGTTTCCGGTATCGCGCTTTTATCGCGGCGCGCGCTACGGCACGCTGGGGGGCGGCACGACCGAGACGCTGAAGGATTTGATCGGCCGTCGCGTGCTCGCCGGCATCGACCCGGTCGACGGCATATTGGGGCTGGGAGCCTTTTGAAACTAGGATGGGTTGAGCCTCGCGAAACTCATCGAAGGAGCCGCCCACGGTGGGTAGCGCTTTGCTCAACCCACCCTAGGGGAGGACATGATGAAAATCACCGGCGGGTGTCATTGCGGACATATCGCGTATGAGGCCGAGGTCGAGCCGGGAACCGTGCGGGTCTGCCATTGCAGCGATTGCCAGAAGCTGACCGGCACCGCGTTCCGCACCAATATCGCCAGCCTCCCGGGGACGTTCCGGCTCAAGAGCGGCGCGCCGAAAACCTATCTCAAGACCGCGGAGAGCGGTGCCAAGCGCGCCCATGGCTTCTGCCCGGAATGCGGCACGCCGATCTACGCCACCGACCCCGGGCCGAACCCGGCCTCCTACGGGCTGCGCGTCGGCGGAATCAACCAGCGCGCCCAACTGGGCCAGCCGGCACGGCAGATCTGGTGCCGCTCGGCGCTGCCCTGGTCGATGGACATCAGCGGGGTGGAGCGGGTCGAGCGGCAATAACGCGCGGCGCAGCGGGGAGGGTGGCGATGAATTGGCGGAGGACGGCATCCTTGATCGCGCCGCTCGGCGCGCTGCTTGCCGGGTGCGCGGTCCCGCAATCGGATTACGACCAGGTCAAGGCGCACTACGAGCAGTCGCAGGTAGCGAACCGCCAGCTGCAGACGGAAAACCAGGCGCTCCAGGCGCAGCTCGCCCAGCAAGCCCAGCAGAACACCTATACTGTCGCGACCGACATGCTGTTCGGGCCGCGCGGCTTTGAAATCACGGCCGCAGGCCAGGCCGCGCTGAACGACATCGCCGGCAAGCTGCGCGCGCTCAAAAGCGGCAAGATCACCGTCTACGGCTACACAGACAACGAACCGATCGGCCCGCCGCTCAAGAAACAGGGCATCGCCAGCAACATGGATTTGTCGGCAAAGCGCGCCGAGGCGGTGGCGGCGTATCTGCGCGGCCACGGCGTCAACCCCGGCCTGCTTTCGGCCCAGGGGCGCGGCGATACCCGGCCGCTGGCGGCCAACAATACCGCCGCCGGACGAGCGCAGAACCGGCGGGTCGAGATCGTCGTCGAGGGGCCGGGAAGCTGACGCAATTCCGCTTCGCGGCCGCCCTGATCGCGCTGCTGCTGGCCGCCTGCGCGGCGAAAGAGCCGCGTCTGGTGTCCGGCACGGTCGCGCCGGGCGGGCCGCCGCTCTCGCCCGAGCACACGCTGACGGCAGGCGACATATTCGAAATCCGCTTTCCGTTTTCGCCCGAGTTCAACGACAAGGTCACCGTCGGCGCCGACGGCACGGTGGCGCCCAAGCTGATCGGCGGCGTGGCGGTCGGCGGGCTGACCGTGCCCGAGGCGACGGCGCGGCTGGCGGCGCTCTACGCCAAGCAGGTCCGCTACCCCACGCTGTCGCTCACGGTGCGCAATTACGCGCCCGAAATGTTCTGGGTCGACGGCGAGGTCAAGAAGCCCGGCCTCATCCGCAGTGCCCTGCCGCTAACCCTGGAGCGCGCGGTCGCCGAGGCGGGCGGCGCCAAGCCCGGCGCGCAAACCGGTGACATCCTCGTCATCCGCCGCGACGCCACCGGCAATGTCCAGGCCTATCGCGCGCCGCTCGCCCCCGCGCCGGGCGGCAGCGACCCGGTGCTGCACTCGTTCGACGTGGTCTTCGTGCCGCAATCGCCGATCGGCTCGATCAACCAATTCATGGCCGATTACGTCAAGAACCTGCCGTTCGCGGCGAGCTTTACCATCGTGCCCGTCGCGCCGGCGCAGCTGCTGACGCCAAAGATCGTTGGCCATTGAGCCGTCTGGCTGTTGAAGCCAAGAACGTTGTTCAGCTTGTCTCCATGTGACCTATGGCACATAGCGGGTGACGCCCTCGATGAGGTCCTGCTCGCGGCCGCGCAGCTCGATGACATTGCGATCCGGGTCGCGGACAAAAACCGATACCTGACCGCTGTCGTCGAAGCTGACAGGACCTTGGGTTATCGCGATGTCGTTCGCCTTTAGGGCGGCAATCGTCGCCGGGATGGACACGACGCGGAGGGCCATGTGGGTATAACCCGGGTACTTCTCCGGAGCATCCATCAGAACATTCGCAGCGGAATCGCCCGCATTGGCGTTGAAGATCAGGTTGAGCTCGACGCTGTGTTCGTTGCGAATGATCGCCACGTCATCGTCCTCGGCTCGGTGCGAGAGACTGAACCCCAGGACCCGATAGAAATCGAGTGCACGATCAAGATCTCGCACTCGGATGCCGATGTGATCGACCCGCTCGATCGAGATCGTTTGGCTCATGGGTACCTCCTCGGAGTGGCAACATCTTCGCACAAATAGCCGTGCACGTTCGGCCTAATGCGCTGCCCGCCGGCCGCTGCGCCGTTGCGCAGCATCGCGACCGCCAGGACCGCGATCAGCAACACGCCCCCGATCAGCGCGAAGCTGTCGGCATAGCCCATGATGGTGGCCTGGGCACGGATCGTCTGGCCGACGGCGATGATCGCGCGATGCATGGCGGCCGCCGGGTCGGCGTAGCCATGCGCCATGAAGTAGCGCTGGAGCTCGGCAAGCCGGTCGCGCGTCGCCGGGTCCACGAGCGAGACCTGTGGCGTGATCATCGCCGAATGGAACTGCTCGCGGTGGGTGAAAAAGGTCTCGATCGCGGCGGTGCCAATCGCGCCGCCGAGATTGCGCATCATGTTGAAGAGGCCCGAGGCGGCGCCCGCCTCGCTCTGCGCAATCCCGACCAGTGCGATGGCCGAGATCGGGGTCATGACGATCGCCTGGCCGAGCGCGCGGATCACATTGGGCCAGAAGAGCTGCGGCGCGGCGTAATCCTGGTCAAGCCACAAATTCATGAAACAACTCGCCGCGAAGACGACGAGGCCGACCCCGACAAGGAGACGGGCGTCGATCCGTTTCATCAACAGCGGCACCAGCGGGATCACCAGAAGTTGCGGCAATCCCGTCCAGGCCACGACCTCGCCGATCTGCTCGGCGTCGAAGCCCTGTGCGACAGCGAGGTATTGCGGCAGCAAATAGGCCGAGCCGTAGAGCGCGAAACCGAGGAGGAAGTTGCCAAGCGTGCCGAGGCCGAAGTTGCGCCGCCCGAGCAGCCTGAATTTCACCAGCGGCGCCGCCGCAATAAACTGCCACAGGACAAACGCGCCGAGCGCCAGCGCGGCCACGACGCTCAACTTGACGATAAACGGTGAATCGAACCAGTTGTAGACATTCCCGTCGTCGAGCACGGTCTGGAACGCCGCGAGGCCGACCGCCATCAAGGCGATGCCGAACCAATCGCCCTCGCGCAGCAGGCCATAGTGCGGCTCGCTCTTGGGCAAGGTGAACCAGAGAGCCGTGAGCATCACCACGCCAGGCGCCAAGTTGACGTAAAACACCCAGGGCCAGCCGTAATAATCGGTCAGGTAGCCGCCGATCGTCGGCCCGATCGCGGGCGCGAACGTGGCGGTCACCGCGAACCCGGCGAGGCCGATCGCCCGCTTGGCCGGCGGCAGCATCGTCATGACGATCGTGAACGCGAGCGGAATGAGGACGCCGCCGGCGAAACCCTGCAGCGCGCGGAAGACGATCATCTCGCCGAGGCTCGACGCCTGTCCGCACAACACCGAGAAGAAAAGGAACAACGCGGTGTTGGCAAGCAGATAGCGGCGCAGCGAAAATACCCGGCTCATAAAATCGGTGAGCGGGATGACGATGATCTCGCCGATCAGGTACGCAGTGGAAACCCAGGTGCCGTAGACGCCGCCGGTGCCGATGCCACCCTCGATATAGGGCAGCGAGGCGTTGGTAATCATGATGTTAAGCACCGCCAGGAAAGCGCCCATGAGCGCGCCGGCGACGGCGATCCAGGTCTTGAGCGGCACGGCCGCTTCAAGCTTGGCGTCCATGGTCGCCGCCCCGGTTACCCGTTGACCTTGCTGCGGACGAGAGTGGACAGGGCGGCGTCCGTCGGCGGCCTGGTGTCGATCGTCGGCTCGACCGACATGCCGGGGCGCAGCCGGCCGGCGAGCGGGTCGTGCTCATCGAGCGCGATCTTGACCGGGATGCGCTGGACGACCTTGGTGAAGTTGCCGGTGGCGTTGTCGGGCGGCAGCAGCGCGAATTGCTGCCCGCTGGCCGGCGCCGTGCTCTCGACATGGCCGTGCACGACAGTCCCCGGGAATGTGTCGACCGCGATCGTGACCGGCTGGCCGGGGCGCACATGCGTCAGCTGGGTCTCCATGTAGTTGGCGGTGATATAGACCGCGTGCAGCGGGACGACCGCCATCAGCTGCGTGCCGGGCTGAACGTATTGGCCGATCTGCGCGGTGCGGACGCCCACCGTGCCATCGAAGGGCGCGGTGATCGTCGTGTAGCTCAGGTTGAGCTCGGCCTGGTGCTCGTTCGCCTGCTGCTGCGCCAAGGTCGCGCGCGCCTGGGCCAGCTGCGCTTGCAGCACGGCGATTTGCTTCGAGGCGCTGGCGATCCCTGTCTTGTCGCTGTCCAGCTTCGCCTGTTTCTGGACGATGTCGGCCTGCGCCTGTTGCGCCCGCTGCACCGTGCCGTAGCCGGTATGCGCCAGATCGGTGTAGCGCTGGAAATCCTGTTGCGAATAGACCAGCGCTGCCTGGTCCGACGCGACCGTTTGCCGGGCCTGCTCGACCGCGAGGCTTTGCTGTTCGATCTGCTGGGTCAGCGTTGCCGTGGTCGCCTGCGCGGCCGCGACATTGGCGCGCGCCTCGTCAAGTGCCGTCTGATAGTCTCGCGGGTCGATCCGGGCAATGACTTGGCCGGCCTTTGCGGACTGGTTGTCGTCAACCGGAACCTCGGAGATGTAGCCCGATACCTTCGGGCTGATCATTGCCGAATGCGCATCGACATAGGCGTCGTCGGTCGAAACGAGATAGCGCGCAGTGGTCCAGTAATAGCGGCCGTAATCGGCGCCGGCAAAGATGCCCGCGATCACGACTAAGCCAAGCGCCGCCTGCTTCAGCTTGCCGCCGGACAGCCGAATGCCCGCTTTCGGCGCAGCGGCGCGGATTTGCGTAAGTGGCGTCGTATCGGCCATGACCTTGCTTCTCCGTTCCGAGTCAGAGATAAGCCTTCAATAAAATTCAGATAATCGGCCGCAAGGAGAACTTACTATCCGGGAATTTCGGATAATGGCGAGCCGCCTTGCGACCGCCGGTGCGCTGTTACCGGTTGAAGGGCGGCCGCTCGTAGTGAGATGCCGGCATGGGATTTCCCGTGGGATGCCGGCACCCTTGCGACGGGCTCGCCCCCTCGGTACACGGGCCGAAGCCGCTAGTATAAGGGTGCATGGCCATGTTCGCGTCGTAACCGGCCGGCACTTTGTAGTGTTGGAACGGGATGTGGTTGAGCGAACTCGGCCGCTGCGCCCGCCCGTTCGTGTAGGGGTCGTAATACCAACCCGGTTGCGGACGCGGATGGACCACGACCTCCGGCAGCGTTATGGCGTCTGCCGCCGCTCCCGCGGTCTGCGCGACTTGCTGCATCGGGCCGGCGGCGTCGGCAGGCGTGCTCGCGGCGGTAACGATCGCGGCCAGCATCGCCACACCCAGGCTGGCCGATTTCAGCGAGATGCTCATGGCTCGTTCCTCCGGCATTGCTGCGGGAGAGGTGAGGCGTGAGCTGATTGGTGATAATAAGAGTTTCGGTGCGAGGACTGTTCGCTCTTACCGGAAAATGAGGTCTCGATGGACCGGTTCGCAAGCATCACGGCCTTTGTGCGGGTCGCGCAGAACGGCGGCTTCTCCGCCGCGGCGCGCAGCCTGAGCGTGTCGACGACGACGATCAGCGACCAGGTGCAGGCGCTGGAAAATGCCCTTGGCGTACGCCTGTTAAACCGCACCACGCGACGGGTGAGCCTGACCGAGATCGGCCGCGGCTATTACGAGCGCTGCTCGCAAATCCTGCAGGAGCTGGCGGAAGCCGACGAAGTCGCCGGCGCCTTGCAGGTGACGCCGCGCGGCCGGCTGCGGGTCTATTGTCACCAAGGCCTGTCCCGCTTCATCGCGCAGATCGTGACACGATTCCTCGGCGACTATCCGGAAGTCTCGCTGGATTTGCTCAGCGGCGACGCGATGATCGATCTCGTGCAGGAGGGGTTCGACCTCGCGATCATGCCGGCCTCACCCCCCGACTCGACCTTGATCAAACGGACCCTGGCGAAATGGTACCATGTCCTGTGCTGCGCGCCGGCCTATCTCGAGACCCATCCCGTGCCGCGCAGCCCGGCCGATTTGGCCGGCCACAACTGTCTGCGCTATGCCTATTCGATCGCGGATATCTATTTTATCGATCCTGCCGGTAATCGATCCCCCGCCCGCCTATCAGGCAATCTGGTCACCACGAGCATCGCCGTCATGCGCGCGGCCGCGGTTTCCGGGCTCGGGTTGTGGTTGTGCCCGCCTTATATCGTTGCCGATCTTCTGGCTTCCAGAGCTTTGGTGCCGCTGCTGACAGATTACGGCAGACCGGAAATGGAGATCGTCGCGCTCTACCCGCACCGCCGGCAGTTGAGCGCCAAGGTGCGGCTGTTCCTCGACATGCTGGTCGATCGCTTCACCGCGGAAGAGCAGTGGCGCGACGCCACCGCCGCTCGCTAGCACCGAAGCGCAGCTTTGGCGCTCGCCTCGCCGCGGCGGCGGTTC